>NZ_JBNNVS010000010.1:0-176840 GCF_050280665.1 Pseudomonas sp. NPDC089547
CAGGCACTCGAAGGTTTCACCGGATGCGGCATCGGTGTATTCGCCGTTGATGAAGGCACGGCCTTCGATCTTCAGTTGCTGGGCACGTTGTTCCCTGTCAGCCAATGTCATGGTGGGTTCCTCGTGAACGTTGCGCTGCGCGCTTGCGACAGGCGGCGCCGAAGGCCTGGAAGATGGCCAGGTAATGGGGATGGGCAGTGACCTGCCATTCGGGGTGGAACTGCACGCCGAGGGCGAAACCGGCATCACGTACCGATACTGCTTCCACCAGGCCATCGCAGGCTACGGCTTCGACGCGCAGGGCCATGGCCAGGCGGTCGATGCCCTGGCCATGGATCGAGTTGACCAGACACTGCGTCGGCAGGCCGGCCGCGTGGAGCAGGCCGCCGGGCAGCACGTTCAAGGGCTGGCGAGCGGCATATTGAACGGCAACGGGCTGGTCTGCCGGTTCGCGGTGGTCCTGATAGCCGGGTAGCTCATGCACACAGGCATGCAGGCTGCCACCCAAGGCCACGTTCAACTCCTGGAACCCCCGGCAGATCGCCAGCAACGGCACGCCGGCGGCCAGCGCTGCGCGAATCAGCGGCAGGTTGAAGGCATCGCGCTGCGGGTCGTGCAAGGTGCCCGGGGCACTGCGCGGGCCTGCGTAATGATGCGGTTCGAGGTTGGACGGTGAGCCGGTCAGCAGCAGGCCGTCGACATTGGCCAGCAACACATCCGGGCTGACCAGGCCGGGCAGGGCAGGCACCACCAGCGGCAGTGCATCGGCGCCTTTCACGACGGCGTGCAGGTATTTCTCCCCGGCGATATGGAAGGGGTGCAAGCCCAGCTGACGCACGCAGGCATTGACCGCCACCAGCGGTTTGCGGGCGGCCATCAGCGCAGCCTCTCAAGCAGTTGGTAGTACCACATGCCTGCTGCCAGCAGGCCGTTGCCGAATACATCCCCCAGCGGCACGCGAATGTGCTTGCAGCGGGCGAAGGTGTCGAACTGTTCGAGTGTGCCTGTCATGGCGGTGGCCATGATCTCGCCCATGACGTGGCTGGTGGCTACGCCATGGCCGGAATAACCTTGGCAGTACCAGACGTTCTGCGACAGCTTGCCCAGCTGTGGGATGCGGTTGACCACGATGCCCATGGCACAACTCCACTGGAACTCGATGGGCACGCCTTTGAGGGCCGGGAAGGTGCGTTCGATGCACGGGCGCAGTTCGGCGGCGATATCCCGCGAGTCGCGCCCGGAATAGTTGGCGCCACCGCCGAACAGCAGGCGTTTGTCGGCCGTGAGGCGGTAGTAGTCGAGCACGAAGCGGCAGTCGTATACCGCCAGGTCCTGCGGGTTGATGCGCTCGGCCAGCTCACCCAGCGGCGCGGTGGTAACGATACCGCCCATGGCCGGGAAGATCTTGCCCTTGAGCCGCTTGTTTTCCAGCTTGTGGTACACGTCGCCAGCCAGCATCACCTGAGTGGCGTTGATCCGCCCTTCGCTGGTAACCACCGCCGGGCGTGGGCCGTGGATGATCTCCAGCACCTCGGAATGCTCGAACAGCTGCGCGCCCAGGCTGGCGGCTGCACGCGCTTCGCCAATGCACAGGTTGAGCGGGTGCAGGTGCATGTTGCGGGTGTTCTTCAGCGCCCCGCAGTACAGCGGGCTGTCGAGGTGCTGGTTTACCCCGGCGCTGTCCAGCAGGGTTACCTGTTCACCCATGCCGCGGCGGCAGGCTTCGTCGTACGAAGCTTTCAGTTCGTCCAGGTGTGAAGGCTTGACTGCTGCGTGCAGGTGGCCGCGCTTGAGGTCGCAGGCGATGGCGTAACGGGCCACGCGCTGCTCGATGATCTGGTGGCCACGCCAGCGCAGGTGCCAGATGAAGTCATCGACATCGTTGCCCAGCCAGCGGCGCATCTGTTTGCCCATGGCGGTGTCGCCCGACAGGCTGCCGGTGACCTGGCCACCGTTGCGCCCGCTGGCGCCCCAGCCGATCTTGTGGGTTTCGACCAGGGCCACGCGGTAGCCGCGTTCGGCCAGCTCCACGGCGGTGGCAATGCCGGTAAAGCCGCCACCAATGATGGCGATGTCGACATCCACCTCACCGCGCAGGGTTGGGTAGTGGGTTTCCTCTTTCAGCGTCGCGCTGTAATAGGACGGCGAGCGCTCGGGCGCAGGCCTGACGTGCAGTGCTGCATTCATGCGGTGGTCTCCGGGTTCGCCGTTATGCCTGGTGCAGGTACCAGCGCCAGTCCTGCTCGCCAACTTCGCCCATGAACTGGCGGTACTCGGCCTGCTTGACCTTCAGGTACACCCCCAGGAACGCATGGCCCAGGGCATCGCGGGCCCAGCTGGAGCCTTCCAGTGCGCGCAGCGAGGTCAGCCAGTCGGTCGGCAGCAGCTGCTTGGCCTGGGCATAGCCGTTGCCCTCGACGGGCGCACCCGGGTCCAGGCGTTCACGGATGCCACGGTGGATACCGGCCAGGATCGCGGCGGCCGCCAGGTACGGGTTGGCATCGGCGCCGCAGATGCGGTGCTCCACATGCCGGGTGTGCGCCGGGCCGCCGGGCACCCGCAGGCTGACGGTGCGGTTGTCACAGCCCCAGGTGGGCGCCAGCGGGGCATAGCTGTTGGCCTGGAAGCGCCGGTAGGAGTTGGCGTTAGGGCAGAACAGCAACAACGAGTCGAGCAGGCTGGCCAGCATGCCGCCCACGGCCTGGCGCAGTAGCGGGGTACCCGCGGGGTCTTCGCTGGCAAACAGGTTCTGGCCCTCGACGTCGGCCAGCGACACATGCATGTGCATGCCGGTGCCTGCCAGGTCATCGAACGGTTTGGCCATGAAGCACGCCTGCATCCCGTGCTTGTGCGCCACGCCTTTGACAAGGCGTTTGTAGCGCACGGCTTGATCCATGGCGGCGAGCGCATCGCCGTGTTCAAGGGTGATTTCCACTTGCCCGGGGGCATATTCGGAAATCGCCGTGCGGGCCGGAATGCCTTGCGCCTTGCAGGCGGCGTACAGGTCGGCGAGGAAGGGTTCGATCTGCTCCAGCTCGCGCAGGCCATACACCTGGGTGGCCTGCGGGCGCCCACCGTCGGCATCCCGTGCCGGTTGCGGGCGGCCCTTTTCGTCACGGCGGGCGTCGAGCAGGTAGAACTCCAGTTCACAGGCCATCACCGGGTGAAAGCCCTCGGCCTTGAGCCCGTCGATTACTTGCAGCAGCACGTGACGTGGGTCGGCAATGCTGGCCGGCATGCCTTGTTCGGGGTGCATGCTGACCTGCATCGCGGCAGTGGGAATCTGCCGCCACGGCAGGCGCACGAGGCTACCGGGCAGCGGGTAGGCACGGCAGTCGATATCGCCGACATCCCATACCAGGCCAGAGTCTTCCACGTCTTCACCGTGCAAGGTCAACCCAAGGATGGTGCTGGGCAGCGGCCGCCCGGCCTGGTACACGGCCAGCAGCTCCTCACGGTGCAGCAGCTTGCCACGGGGCACGCCGTTGGCGTCGAGGATGAACAGCTCGACCATTTCGATATCGGGGTTATGGGCCAGGAAATCCTGGGCTTCGTGCAGGTCCGCGAAGTGCATGGGGAGGCCTCGGTCACGGCGGTTGCCGTGCTGTGTTGTTGTTTGCGTAGAATATATGGGCATACTGTTGCGCATTGCAACAGTTAATGCTCGATAAGCTGCGCACCAACTATCCTGCCATGGCGGGGACGACAAGCCCTGCCGCGAATCTGGTAGGCTTTCAGCCGATTTCTACCCGGCGCCACGCTACGGAACCCCTTACATGTCTATATCGACCCTCGACGACCTCGACCTGGGCATCGTCCGCGAACTGCAGATGGATGGCCGCCGCGCATTCCGCGAAATAGCCCGCACGCTTTCGGTACCCGAGGCAACCATCCGCACCCGCGTCAAGCGGCTGCAGGATCAGGGCGTGGTGCAGATCCTGGCCTTTACCGACCCGTCCAAACTGGGCCATGCAAAGCTTGCGCTGCTGTTCGTCAAGGTTGCCCCGCAGGACCACGACCGGGTGATCGACACCCTGGGCCGCTGGACCGAGGTCAGCTACCTGTCGACCATCATGGGTGTGGCCGACATCTGCGTGCAGGTGCTGTGCCGTGATGATGAGAGCCTGTGGAACCTGCAGCAGCGCGTGCGCAGCCTGCCGGGTGTGCACGAGGTGCAGTCGACGCAGGAAGTGAAGGTGCACAAGTTGCGGTTTACCTTGCCGAGCCTTGATCCGCGGGACTGAGCCTCAGCCCCCCATGTGTTGCAGACAACGGCCCACCGGCCTGCCCGGTGGGCCGTTTTTTTTGCGCGTTGCGCAAGGATTTCTGGTTCACGCTGCGCGTCGCTAAACCCTGTGGGAGCGGGCGTGCCCGCGAAGAATACGACGCGGTGGATGGCACCGGCTGCGCCGGTGTTCGCGGGCACGCCCGCTCCCACAGGGTAAGGCGGCGTGCTCTGGCGCAACCGTTTGAAGGCATGCACCGTTGTGGTGAGCTTTGCCCCTGAATGGCGCATGCATTAAAAATATCTTCAAATGATTGCGCATTGCGTATTTTTGTAGTTACTTATTCTACGCATGCGCAGAAATATGGCTTGCCATCTGCCCATCGCAGCGTCGCCCACTACAATCACAATAATGAGGTGTCTTGCCGTGCGTACTCTTCCTCAGGACGGAATCAACCTGGCCGCTGGCGAGGTGACGGGCATGTCGGGCTCTGGCCATCAGCTGCAACGCAGCCTCACCTGGCGGGACGCTTTCTGGGTGACCAGTGGCGTACCGGTCAGCGTGCTGTTCACCATCGGCGGGGTGGCCGCGTTCATCGGCCAGCCCGCGTGGTTCATCTGGGTACTGGCGATGCTGATCGGCTTCGTGCAGTGCTTTACCTACGCGGAAATTTCCGGCCTTTACCCTCACAAGTCTGGCGGCGCTTCGGTGTATGGCGCGCTCGGCTGGGTGCGCTACAGCAAGTTCGTCGCGCCAGTATCGGTATGGTGCAACTGGCTGGCCTGGTCGCCGATGCTGGCGCTGGGCACCAGCCTGGCAGCAGGCTACATGCTCAGCAGCCTGTTCCCGGCTGATTCGCTGGTGAACACCTGGCAAATCAAACTGCTGGACCTGGGCGTCATCACCGAAGGCCTGACCTTGCGGATCAACGCCACCTTTGTGCTGGGCCTGCTGTTCATGCTGGTCACCTTCTGGCTGCAACACAGCGGCGCCTCGGCGGCGGCACGGATGCAGCGCATCCTTGGCATTGCCTCGCTGGCGCCCTTGCTGCTGGTCTCGCTGGTGCCGCTGTTCACCGGTGATATGCCGGCCAGCAATTTCCTGCCGTTGCTGCCCCTGAGCCACGACGGGTCGGGCGCTGCAGTAATGGGCAGCTGGAACGCGGCCGGCATCAGCCTGGCCATGGGCGCCATGTTCCTGGCCTGCTGGTCCACCTTCGCCTTCGAAACAGCGGTGTGCTACACCCGCGAATTCAAAGACCCGCAAAAAGACACTTTCAAGGCCATCTTCGCTTCGGGCCTTTTGTGCCTGTTCATGTTCATCGTGGTGCCGCTGACCTTCCAGGGCAAGCTGGGCCTTGAGGGCATGCTGGCGCCGGCCATCGTCGACGGCTCCGGGGTGGGCGCAGCCATGGCGCATTTCGTTGGCGGCGGGGCCGTGGTGTTCAACGTGATCATCGTGATGATGGTGTTGTCGGTGCTGCTGCTGGTGATGACCGCGATGATGGGGTCGTCGCGCACCCTCTACCAGGCTTCGGTGGACGGCTGGTTGCCCAAGTACCTGTCGCACGTCAACGAGCACGGTGCGCCGACCCGGGCCATGTGGACCGACCTGGGCTTCAACGTGGTGCTGTTGCTGATGTCCAACTACATGTCGGTGCTGGCCATTTCCAATGTCTGCTACATGCTGTTCGTGTTCCTCAACCTGCAATCCGGCTGGATCCACCGCCTGGACCGCGCCAACTGGCCGCGCCCATACAAATGCTCGGCCTGGCTGTTGGGCCTGGGTGCGCTGTGCGGCTTCATCGACCTGGCATTCGTGGGCGCCGGTGCCAACTTCCTGGGTGAGAACACCTTGCGCAACGGCCTGCTGGCGGCGCTGTTGATCGTGCCCGTATTCATCTTCCGGCACTACATCCAGGACAAGGGCCAGTTCCCCGAATCCATGCGGCGCGACATCGACCTGCCTCATGCGCGGGCTGGCCTGTGGCCTTACCTGGCGTTGCTGCTGGGGGCCGCCGTGGTGTGGGTCAGCGCCGAACTCACCGTTATCTGACTTTCTAGAAACCACCGGCCAAGCCGGGTGCAGGCTGCGCTCCATGCGTTCAGCCCAGGGGATGCCTGCGCCCACGTAAAGCCCAAGAACCACCGGAGAAGCCGATGAAAACCGATTACCAGGCCAGGCAGCACTGGCCACAGCACAAGTCCACTGCCGTGTCGCTCACCTTCGATGTTGACGCCGAAGCCGGTTACCTGGGCGAAAGCCCAAGCTTCGCCCGGCGCCTGACCAGCTTGTCCGAAGGCCGCTTCGGCGTAACCCGCGGGGTGCCGCGCATCCTCGAACTGCTGCGCCGCCATGGTGTTGCGGCTACCTTCTTCGTGCCGGGCTACACCGCCGAACAACACCCGAAGCTGGTCGAAACCCTGCTGCACGCCGGGCATGAAATCGGCCACCACGGCCACATGCACCTGCGCAGCGACAAGGTGTCGGTGCAGGAGCAAGTGGACGAGATGGAACGTGGTCTGGAAGCCCTGGCCCGTGCCGGGGCGCCGAAACCTGCGGGGTATCGCTCGTCGTCCTGGGAGCTGACCCCGGAAACCTTCGCGCTGCTGCTGCGCCATGGCTTTGTCTATGACTCCAGCTGCATGGGCGACGACCGCCCCTACGTGGAAACCTGCAATGGGGCTTCGATCCTCGAACTGCCGGTGCACTGGTCGCTGGACGACTACCCGATGTTCGGCTGGGGCATCGACAACGGGGGCAACTTCAGCCACCCGCGCATGCTGTTCGACACCTGGCTGGCCGAGTACGAATCGGCCCGCCGCGATGCCCGTCACACCAGCTTCACCATGCACCCCGAGGTGATCGGCCGTGCTGCGCGCTTCGAGCAACTCGAGCGCCTGGTCGAGCGCATGGTCAGCGATGGCGACGTGTGGTTTGCCCGCCTCGATGCGGTGGCCGCGCACGTAGCGCCTCAGCTTGTGAAGGGGGCCGCATGAGCCCGGTGATCTTCCGCTCGCAGGTGTGCACCCCGTACAACCGTGGCCGCGAGTTCGGTGAAGTGTTCGCCGGCAAGGTACGCCAGACGGTGAACACCTATGAAGCCCTGTTCGCCCGTGTGGCCAAGCGCCCTTACGATTTGCATGACCTGGGTGGCCAGGCGCTGGCGGCCATTGCCGCGTTTGCTGCGCCCTTGCATGAAGAAATCCTGGGTATTGCTGCGGGTGCAGGGCTGGCACCCGAGCAGGTGGGCGCCATCAATGCGCGCACTGAAATCCTGGCGTACCTGGGTGTGCAACTGCGCGGCGAATGCTCGACAGTGGTACTGGCCGACCCCTTCGGTGCGCCAGTCACGGCCCAGACCTGGGACTGGTACGCCGAGTTTGCCGGGCTGTGGCTGGTATGGGAGATCCCCCATGCCGACGGGCGCCTGACCACCACCGTCACGGAGTACGGCATCGTCGGCAAACCGGGGGTGAACGACCGCGGCCTGGGCGTGCATTTCAACATCCTCCATCACCAGCGCGATGGCGAGTGCATTGGCCTGCCGGTGCATGTGCTGTCGCGCTGGTTGCTGGACAGCTGCGCCGATATCAACCACGCGTTGCAGGTGTGCCACGCCGCACCGGTGTCGGCTTCCAGCGTACTGACCCTGGTGGCGGCGGAGCGGGGCGCCAGTGCTGCCGTGTCGGTGGAACTGCACCCGGGCGGCCCGGCACTGGTGTTCCCCGATGCAGGGGGGCTGCTGATCCACACCAACCATTTTCTGGCCGATGCCGTGCGCCCTTACGACACCGAGCCTGCCGCCTATCCCGACACCCTGGTGCGCCACGACCTGTTGCGCCGGCGCCTCACCGGGCGCACGCAGCTCAGCGCCCGCGACCTGCTCGGCGCGCTGAACAGCCACCTGGGCAGCACCGGCGCGCTGTGCTGCCACCCCGACCCGGCACTGCCGGAAACCGGCCAGTACGCAACGCTGGCCAGCATTTGCCTGGACGTGCCCGCCGGCACCCTGCGTGCGCTGCCCGGCGGCCCGTGCCGGCACCTGTAAACCTTTTCAACCAACCCACTGGAGCCATACCCATGCTCAAGCTCAAACGCCTCGACAACATGGACATCCTCAGCAACGACGTACAGCGCCTGGTCGACTTCTACCACGGCGCCCTCGGCCTGGGCTTCTTCCTGCCCTACGTGGCCGAGGAAAAGTGGGCCGCGATCGAAATGGGCAACGTCACCCTGTACCTGTTCCACACCACCAGCACCGCGCCCGTAGAGCGCCGCACCGCAGTGAACCTGGAAGACAAGCCTGGATTCGACTCGTTTGCCTTCGAGGTGGAGAACCTCGACGAAGCCATCGCTTACCTGGACGGCAAGGTCGAGTGGGTCACCGCCAACCCCATCGAGTGGCAGCACCCCAACGGCACCCGGTACCGCTACCGCCCGATGTTCGACCCGGACGGCAACATGCTTTACGTCACCGAGCCGCACAAGACCGTGTGAACCACCGCCAGCCAACGAGTATTGAACATGTCTTCCAGCCAGACCCAAGCAACAACCCGGCAAGTGCCGCAGCGTGTTATCGACCTTTCGCCCCAGGCGCGCAGCCTTGAAGGGCGGGTGGCGCTGATTACCGGTGCCGGGCGCGGGGCAGGGCGTGCCCACGCCCGCCTGCTGGCCGCCCGCGGCGCTGCCGTGGCGGTGGTCGACATTGACGCCGAGGTGGCCCGCGACACGGCCGCCGAGGTCGAGGCAGCCGGCGGCCGCGCCTTGCCCTTTGCCTGCGACATCACCGACCGTGCCGCGGGCGAGCAACTGGTGGCCCAGGTAGCCGAAGCACTGGGTGGGCTCGACATCCTGGTGCACAACGCCGGGCTGATCTACTCCATGACCGGCCTTGAAGCCACCGACGATGCCAATTTCGACCGGCTGCTGGCCATCAACGTGCAAGCGCCCCTGTACCTCACCCGTGCCGCGCTGGCGCACCTGCGCGCAAGCTGCGCGCCACGGGTGATCTTCATCAACTCGCAGTGGGGCCAGGTGCCGGATGGCCATTCCTACGGCTACATGGTCAGCAAGGCCGGGCAACTGGGCCTGATGAAAACGCTGGCCAAGGAGTTTGTCGGCGAGGGCATCCTGGTCAATGCCATTACCCCCGGTGCGATCCTGACGCGCATGGTCCCTGAGCAATACATCGCCGCCGAGCAGGCCGCCATCCCTCTGGGCCGCCTGGTGCACCCCGAAGAAATTGCTGCCGTGGTGGCCTTCCTGGCCAGCGACGAGGCGGCCTTCATCACTGGCCAGGCCATCCCCGTGAACGGCGGGGCGCTGCTGGTCGGCATCTGACATAACAAGAAATCACGAGGAAAACGCCATGACCCTTCAACTGACCCAACGCCAGCGCGCCGAACAGGCCATGCGCCGCCAATGGTTCCCGGTCGCCCGCTCGTGCGACCTGGCCACACCCCAATCGGCCACCCTGCTGGGTGAAAAGCTGGTGGTGTACCGCACCGCTTCCGGCAAAGCCGTGGTGCAGGCTGCCCGCTGCCCGCACCGTGGCGCCGACCTGTCGCTGGGTGAGGTGCACGGAGAGAACATCGCCTGCCCTTACCACGGCTGGCAGTACAGCGGCCACAGCGGCAAGTGCAGCCATATTCCGTCGCTGGAAGACCAGTGCCGCATTCCCCAGGGCGCAGCGGTTCATACCTACGCCTGTCAGGAACGCTACGGCCATGTGTGGACCGCGCTGGAGGAGCCACTGTTCGACCTCTACGACCTGGCCGAATGGCGCGAGCTGGACCTGGAGTGGGCCGCAGCTGCGCCACTGGATTCGCCAACCGGCGTGGCCGTGGCCATCGAGAACTTTGGCGATGTGGCGCATTTTGCCTACATTCACCGCGGCATGATGGGGCATGTCAACCCGGTGGTGGAGCCGCTGAACGTGCGCCGGGAAGGGCTGGACATCTGGATGGACCGCCCGTTGCAGGCCTGCGAAGGCGAGTGGGCCAACGATGGCGACTGCATGATGAACTACCACATTGTCGCCCCGGGGCTTGTGGCCATCACCTACGACTACGAGCGCCTGGGCAAGCGCGTGGTTGCCGGCTTCCCGTGCCCGGAATCCTACGAGCATGTGAAGATCTTCTGGGGAGTGGCCAACGACCGCAACTACACGGGCGGCGATTTGCAGGAGTGCCTGCGGGTGGAGGAACTGCTGTACCTGGAAGACCTGCCGGTGGCCGCGACCATCACCCCGGCGGAGATCGACTGGGACGCCAAGGCCGTGGAGCATTCCGTGCCTGCCGACCTGTACACGCTTAACTACCGCCGCGCGTTCCGCGAGTTCATCGAGCGCGGCCAGGCCCAGCCGGTGCGCCTGGTAGAAAGCCAGCGGGTGTTGTCGTGAGCAGCGGGGGCGATTGCGTCGAGGTCATCGTCAGCTGCCTGCGGCTGGAAGCCGACGGGGTGATCTCGCTGGAGCTGACGGCTGATCAGCCGCTGCCCGCCTGGAGCGCCGGGGCGCACGTTGACCTGTTGCTGCCCTCGGGCCTGGTGCGCCAGTACTCGTTGTGCGGCGACCCTGACGATCGCCGCCGCCTGCGCATCGCGGTGTTGCTGGAAGAGGCCGGCCGTGGCGGCTCGCGGGAGGTGCACGGCGCCTTGCACCTCGGCCAGCGGTTGGCCATTCGTGGTCCGCGCAATGCCTTCCCGCTGGGTGAGGGGCCGTACCTGTTCGTGGCCGGTGGCATCGGCATCACCCCGATCCTGGCCATGGCACGTGCCGCCGAACGTGCAGGGGCCCAGTGGCAGCTGTTGTATGGCGGCCGCTCACGGCGGTCGATGGTTTTTACTGAAGAGCTGCGCGCGCTGGGCGGCGGGCGGGTGGAGATTTTGCCGGCCGATGAGGTTGGCTTGCTCGACCTGAATGCCGTGGTTGCTGCCGCTCGCGCCGGGCAGCACGTCTACAGCTGCGGGCCGGCAGCGCTGCTCGATGCGTTGAGTACGCGCTTTGCAGCCGCAGGGCTGGAGGGGCAACTGCACCTTGAACGTTTTGCCCCGGCTGCGCCGCCACCAGCCGCCGCGTGTGAGGGCACCTTCAAAGTGATCCTGGCGCGCAGCGGTGGCGAGGTGCTGGTTGAGCCCGGCTGTACCATCATGGCCGCCCTGCGCGCCGCCGGGCATACGGTGGCGTCATCTTGTGAGCAAGGGGTGTGCGGCATGTGCGAGACCAGGGTGCTGGATGGCGTGCCCGATCATCGTGACATGCTGCTCAGTGAAAGCGAGCGGGCCCGTGGCGATGTGATGATGCTTTGTGTGTCGCGGGCACGCACGCCAACGCTGACGTTGGACCTTTGAAGATAACGGGGCTGCAAAAGCGGCCCCATTGCTGACTAAGAATGGCCTCGGGGTGGCAAACAACAAACTGCGAGCAACGAAGTAGAGCCGTTAACGCCCGTTGCAAAGTTTGGATCCAGTAGCCAGAAAAATTTATCCATTCGGTCAGCTTGCAAGAAGTTAGCAGGCTAACTAATGCGACTTTAAATACCGCTGGTCGGTGCTTTTGTTCAAACAATGAACGATTTCCCTGCTGATGGCTCATATTTGCCAGCAGGTGTATTTGTCTGGCACTGCACCTCGCACTCATTCAGGAAGTTATAAACCTTCAACCTCATGTGCGCCGCAGGGATGCACATGGGGATTTTTATTGCCTCTGATAATGGAGTAATGCCTATGCCCAACCGAGGCTCAACGGTTGAGCCGCTGTGTATCGAAGTATCAATCCGCTGTTTCAATTAACGATATGAATTGGGTCATGCTGTTGTGATCAGGCTGTTCGCACGCCTGTAGCAAGGCCTTCTAGCGCTAATGCATTACGTGGAGAATTCGACGTGGAGTTTAATACAATTATTAGCCTGTTCGGGCAGAAAGAATCCATGGAGCTGGTGCGGTTGTCGGTTATTTATGTTCATTTGCTGGCCTGCTGCATCGCCATCGGGCTGGTGTTCGCCAGCGATGCCGAGATGGTCAGGGACTTGTTGAAGGGGCATCAACAGGCCGGGCATGACGGTAGGCATATGGCGCGTTTGCAGAAGTCTGTAACGAACGCCTTGATATTCTTGTGGCTCACCGGGGCCGCCGTCATCGGTATCGACTACCTTGAAAAAGGCATGAGTTACTTTGCCAATCCGAAACTTCACGCCAAAGTTATTATTGTGCTGCTGCTGACGTTCAATGGCATGTTGTTGCATCGTTATATCTTGCCGGCATTGCTCAAGGCGGGCTCTTTGCTTGACCTGAATATCGGCGTGCGTATGTTCGCACTGTTCTCCGGCGCACTATCGGGTGTGTCCTGGTTGTATGCGGCAATGTTGGGTGTCGGTCGGCCACTGGCCTGGAAGTACTCGCTGACCGAGTTGCTGCTGGCTTATCCGGTCATGATCCTGCTCGGCTTTGCCCTGATGGCCGCGCTGACCCAGTGGGCGCGAAAACGCAACATGTCCAAAGCGACGCAAGCGCCGGTCTGGCCGCTGGCGGGCATTCCTTGCTGATTGAGGTGCCCCTGCAACGGCGGCGCGAATAAAAACCTTGCGTCACGATTAGGCTGCTTCGCAGCCCTGTCGCGACGCAAGGCCGCTCTACAGGCCAGCGCATACCTCTTTGACCAGCCAGTCGATCAGCATCTCAGCACCAGGTCGATATGACCGCGAACAGGCGTTTACCGTCACTCAGGTGCGCTTCTGCAGGGCGCGGCCTTTCGCCAGATAAGCATCAAACTCGGTTTCTGGCACCATGCTTCCGCCCGTTCCCCATACCAGGTGAGTAGCATTTTGCAGCTGGGCCGGGGTAAAGCCCAGGCGCGTCAGGTACGCCGGGGATTGTAATACACGCGCCATGCCGGGTACGCCCGCCAGCGCAGACGGTTCCAGCTTGACCTTGTCCTGCTCGAAGGCAATCACCATCAGGCGGTACAGTTCTTCGTCGGTCACGGTGTAGTAGCCATCAATCAGCCGCTGCATGGCTTTGCCGACAAACCCGGACGGGCGCCCGACCGCCAGGCCGTCGGCGGCGGTGATGTTGTCGATGCCGAAGTCCTGCACACTGGTTTCATCGTGCAGGCCGGTGTACACGCCCAGCAGCATACAGGGCGAGTGGGTGGGCTCGGCGAACACGCAGTGCACCGCATCACCGAATACCAGCTTCAAACCGAAGGCCACACCACCAGGGCCACCGCCAACACCGCAGGGCAGATAGACGAACAGCGGATGGTCGGCGTCTACCTGGATGCCGGCCTGGTCAAATTGTCGAGCCAGGCGCTCGGCGGCTACGGCATAGCCCAGAAAGAGTTGGGGGGAATTCTCGTCGTCAACGAAATAGCAGCTGGGATCGGATGCCGCCTGCTGGCGCCCTTGCTCGACGGCCACGCTGTAGTCCGACGCATGTTCAACGACCGTTACGCCATTGGCGCGCAGCTTGTCCTTTTTCCACTGCCTGGCGTCGGACGACATGTGCACGCTGACCTGAAAGCCCAGCTTGGCGCTCATGATGCCGATCGACAACCCCAGGTTGCCGGTCGAGCCTACGGCGATCTTGTACTGGCTGAAGAACGCGCGAGCCTGCTCACTGGCCAGTACGGCATAGTCATCGGAGGGCGTGATGAGGCCTGCCGCCAAGGCCAGGTCCTCGGCGTGCTTGAGCACCTCATGAATGCCGCCGCGAGCCTTGATGGAGCCCGAAATGGGCAGGTCACTGTCTGCCTTGAGCCACAGGCTACCCACGTTCTGCAAAGCCCCTTCTTCGATCAGGTGCTGGCGAAGCTGCGGCAGTGGGGCGATGTGCGAATCGATCACACCGCCGGTAGCTGCCGTTTCGGGGAACACTGTGGCGAGGTAGGGTGCGAACCTCAGCAGCCGCTCGCTTGTGGCTTGCACATCTTCAGCCGTCAGGCCCACGTCGCTCAGTGCTGCTGACGCATTGGCAATGCCTGGGTTGAACCAGCTGGTTTCTTTCAGGGCGACCAGATCGGTGATGATCGGGTGGCTTTGTTCCCAGGCTTGGAGGGTTTTTCCGTGAATCATGGTTTCACCTGTCGTGCAGTATTCGCTCAATTAGAGACGGTGCGCTCAATGCCGCGCCGACCAGGCACAGTTCAAGGCTGCCACCGCAACCGCCAGTGCCGCCCCTGCATACGCCCAGATCGCCGGAACCTGTGGCAGCAACACACCCGCAAGCATCGGCCCGAGCCCGGCGCCGATGTCGCGCCACACGGCGTTGCCGGCCAGTGCCTGGATACGCTGTTGCGGGTTGCGCAGGGCGACCAGTGTCATCACCAGCGGCAGTTGCAGGGCGCGCAGCACCAGCACGAAGAACGCGCCGATGAACAGCCAGTGGCTGCCGAACAGCAGCAGCGCCAGCGACGTGGCCAGTGACAGTACCACCAGCATGCGCAGCGGGCCAAAACGGTCGGCCAGGCGCCCGCCGAAGGGGCTGAAGAGCATTTCGCTCAGGTAACGCACCGCCATCAGCACACCCGCCGCCAGCACGCCGGATTCACCGAGGTGGGTTTGCGCGTACAGCGAGAGGCCGAAGATAAACAGGCCGTCCAGGGTCACCCCTTCGATGAAGGACCAGGTGGCGATGCTATCTGGCAGCCGCAGGCGGCGGCCGCTGCGGTTGGCGACCGGGTGGCCTTGGGTGGGCAGGGCGCGGGCGCGCCACAGCCCGAACAGGGCGCAGACGCAGAGCACGAAGAACACACTGCGCGGGCCGTAGGCCTGGGCCATGAGCGCACCCAGCGGCAAGGCCAGCATGGGGCCGATGGAAATGGTCGCCCGCGAACGCCCGGCCCGACGCGCCGCACCCTGTGCTTCAGCGGTGGCGAGGGTCTGGGTGCTGAGGTTGAAGGTGGCAAAGCACAAACCCCATACCAGGCGCAGCACCAGCAGTGCGGCAAAACCGGACAGCGTTGCGTTGCCCAGCGCACACACCGCAGCGGCGAAGGCGGCAAGGCTGCAAGCGGCGCGGTCACCATGGCGGGCGTAGAAACGTACCACCCAGCCGTAGCCGAGGATGCGCACCAGGCGGTTGGCCGCCAGCAGCACGCCGGCTTCGACCAGGGTTACGCCGAAGTCGGCGGCGTACATGGGCAGCAACAGGTAGAGCAATACGTCACTGGGCAGGCACAGGCTGAGCACCTGGGCGGTGTTGCGGGAGTCTCGGTCGGCGCGGTGGGTTTGCACCGGGATGGCAGCGGACGACATGTCAGTCTCGTGACAGGGGCGAGAGCGCAGGATAACCCACGGCGTCTCGAACATCGCAATTGGCGTCACTGACGTGTTGCCTGTACCGGCCTCTTCGCGGGCTCGCCCGCTCCCACAGGGTCACCACAGCCTTCAAGGCTTGCACCGTACCTGTGGGAGCGGGCGAGCCCGCGAAGAGGCCGGTACAGGCAGCAGAGATCTTGAACAGTTCCCTCATTCAGCCATACGGCGGCGCTGGCAGCTGGGCCAGCAGCGTCTTCAGCCCGTCACTCCATTGCCTGCGAATCTGCTGGTAATAGGCATCGTCGCTGGTGATGCGCTTGCGGGTCATGCTTTCCAGGCTGTCTTTGCGGTACACCAGCAAGTCCAGCGGCATGCCAACCGACAGGTTGCTGCGAATGGTGGAGTCGAACGAAATCAGGCCGCAACGCAGTGCTTCATCGAGCGGTGTGCGGTAATCCAGGTTGCGGTCGAGTATTGGCCTGCCGTACTTGCTTTCGCCGAGTTGCAGGAACGGGGTGTCCGGCGTTGCCTGGAAGAAGTTGCCCTGTGCGTAGACGTTGTAGATAGCCATGGGTCCGCCAGCGATCTGCCCGCCGACAATGAATGAACTGCTCAGGTCGATATCGGCGGTAAGCTTGCTGCGGTCACGGCTGACCACTTCACGCAGGGTGTCGGCGACCAGCACCGTTGCATCGTAGAGCGTGGCAACGTTCAGCAGGTGCGAACCGCTGCCTTGGGTGCGTTGCTGCAACAGGTTCACCACCGATTGTGAGGTCGCCAGGTTGCCTGCGGTCTGCAGCACGATCAGCCGCTCGCCCGGTACGCTGAACACGAACAGCTTGGCAAAGGTGGAAATCTGGTCGATGCCGGCGTTGGTGCGTGAGTCGCTGATGAAGACAAGGCCGTCCTCAAGATGCATGGCGACACAGTAAGTCATGCGGTTTCCCTTGTGTTGCGGTTGGAGTGGCCTTGCCGCACCCGCGCGCCAAGGCCGGCCTGCAAAGGTTGTCACTGGCGATGGACGTGGACGCTGGCCTGCATCGATTCGACGCCGCCGCCGCGGCGCACCCCCCTGACCGGGCAGGCGTCGAGGTAGTCCAGGCCGACCGCCAGCTTCAGGTGACGCTCTGGCCGGGTCAGGCGGTTGGTGATGTCAAAGCTGTACCAGGCGTCGTCGATCCAGGCTTCGGCCCAGGCGTGGCTGGCCAGGTGCTGCTCGTCCTCGGTGCACAGGTAACCCGACACATAGCGTGCCGGCACCCCCAGGCTGCGTGCGCAGGCCAGGAACGCGTGGGTGTGGTCCTGGCAGACCCCGGCGCCCCCGTTGAACGCTTCGATCGCGGTGGTACCCACGGAAGTCGACCCCGGGCTGTACGGCATATGCGCGGCCAGGCCCTGCATCAGCCCTGTCAGTGCCGCCCGGTCGCGATGCTTGCCGCACTGCCGGGTGGCGAAAGCCTTGAGTGTGTCATCGGCCAGGGTCAGGCGGCTGTCACGCAGGAAGGGCAGGGGCGACTGGCCTTCGGTTTCCTGCTCGCAATCCGGGTCGATTTCTACCTGGCCACTGGCGGTAAGGGCGAGGTGGCCGTGGGGTTTGTCCAGGGTAAGCACATGCAGGATGTTGCCGTACGGATCGATCTGGCTGTTTACCTTGCAGGGCAGCCCCAGCTGCCATTCATTGATGCGTTGGCGTGCGCTGCTGCGTGGCGTCAGGCGTAGAAACTGGATGCTGTTGCTGACGTCGCTGGCGTAGCTGTAGGTGGTGTCGTGGCGAATGGACAGTTTCATACAACCTCCAGGTAGGAGTGGTGGACCGCCTGGCCCAGTTGGTTGATGCGGCCGATGAAGTCGCTCAGCCAGGGGTGCAAGCCCGCGTCGAGGATTTCGTCGATGGCGGTGTAGCGCAGGCGCGCGTTAAGTTCGGCGGCCATGCGTTGGGCAGCGCGCCCGCTGCTGCCGGGCAGGCCGGCCAGGATCAGGTCCAGTTCCTCGATGCAGGCATGCAGCGAGCGTGGCACGTCCACCCGCAGCAACAGCAGTTCCGATACGGGGCGAGCGCTGGGGGCGGCGCGATAGATTTCGTTGAAGGCCTCGTACGAAGTCAGTGCGCGTAGCAGGGCGCTCCACTGGTAATAGCCACGGGCGGAATCGTCGCTGACTTCTTCGGAGGCTTCACCGAACATTTCATAGCGCGCATCGAGCAGGCGCAGGGTATTGTCTGCGCGCTCAAGGAACGTGCCCAGGCGGATGAAACTGTAGGCGTCGTTGCGCATGATGGTGCCAGAGGTGGCGCCGCGGAACAGGTGTGAGCGCTCCTTGACCCAGTCGCAGAACTGGCTGATGCCATAGCGCCCCAGGCCATTGCTGGCGATGTTGCGCATCTCGATCCAGGTGGCGTTGATGTTCTCCCACATGTCGGCGGTGATGCGGCCGCGCACCGCATGGGCGTTGGTCCTGGCGGCCTGCAGGCAGCAATAGATGCTGCTGGGGTTGGTCGCGTCAAGGGCGAAGAAGTGCAGCATGCGCTCGGTGTCGAGCTCGGTGTGCCGGCGGATGTAGTCGTCCAGCGTGCCAGATGCCAGCAGCGACATCGCCAGCTCGGCATGGCCGTCGCTACGCCCGGCCTGGGGCATCAGCGACAGCGAATAGCTGACCTCAAGCATACGGGCGAGGTTTTCCGCACGTTCAAGGTAACGGGACATCCAGTACAGGTCGGAAGCGGTTCGCGAAAGCATGGTTCAGTCCTCCACCACCCAGGTGTCCTTGGTACCGCCGCCCTGCGACGAGTTGACCACCAGCGAGCCCTCTGTCAGCGCCACGCGCGTCAGGCCGCCGGGCACCAGGCGGGTTTCGCTGCCCGAAAGCACGAACGGGCGCAGGTCGATGTGACGCGGCGCGATGCCGCTGTCGACAAAGGTCGGGCAGGTCGACAGGCACAAGGTGGGTTGGGCGATATAGGCATGCGGGCGGGCTTTGATGCGCGCACGAAAGTCGTCGATCTGGGCGCGGGTCGACGCGGGCCCTACCAACATGCCATAGCCGCCGGAGCCCTGGGTTTCCTTGACCACCAATTCGGGCAGGTGGGCCAGGACATGGGCCAGGTCCGCTGGCTTGCGACATTGCCAGGTGGGCACGTTGTTGAGGATCGGCTCTTCGCCGAGGTAGTAGCGAATCATGTCGTCGACATAGGGGTAGATCGACTTGTCGTCGGCCACACCGGTGCCGACGGCGTTGGCCAGCACCACGTTGCCGGCGCGGTACACCGAAATCAGCCCGGGAACGCCCAGCGTCGAGTCCGGGTTGAAGGACAGCGGGTCGAGGTAGTCGTCGTCCAGGCGACGGTAGATCACGTCCACCTGCTGGGGGCCAGCGGTGGTGCGCATGTAGACATGCTCGTCCCGCACGAACAGGTCCGCGCCTTCGACCAGCTCGATGCCCATTTCCCGGGCCAGGAACGCATGCTCGAAATAGGCACTGTTGAAACGGCCCGGGGTGAGTACCACAGCCGTGGGGTTGTCCAGCGGGCTGGCGCTCTTGAGCGTGTCCAGCAGCAGGTTGGGGTAGTGGTCGATGGGCGCGATGCGCTGGGCGGCGAACAGTTCGGGGAACAGGCGCATCATCATCTTGCGGTCTTCGAGCATGTAGCTGACGCCGCTGGGGGTGCGCAGGTTGTCTTCCAGCACGAAGTAGCTGCCATCGCCGTCACGCACCAGGTCGACACCGGCGATATGGGCGTACAGCCCACGGTGCAGGTCCAGCCCCTGCATGGCGATCTGGTAACCCTCGTTGGCCAGCACTTGCTCGGGAGGGATGATCCCGGCCTTGAGAATGCGCTGGTCGTGGTAGATGTCCTGCAGGAACAGGTTCAGGGCCTGCACACGCTGGATGCAACCGCGCTCGACCGTGCGCCACTCGCTGGCGCGGATGCTGCGCGGGATGATATCGAAGGGGATCAGGCGCTCGGTATCCTGGCTGTCGCCGTACAAGGTGAAGGTAATGCCGGCCCGGTGGAACAGCAGGTCTGCCTCCCGCCGGCGCTGCTCCAGCAACTCCAGCGGGGTATTTGCCAGCCAGCGGGCGAACTCTTGGTAATGCGGGCGGCAATTGCCGTTCGCTTCGTACATTTCATTGAAAAAAGCCCGGGACATACCCACTCCTTGCCGCCGTTGCCGGCAGCTTCATTGCCGTTCTATGGGTTCTTGAGGGTGCTGCCTTGCTGGGGTCGGTGGGTGTCTTGAGCCTCGGTTGCAAGGGGGTGCCAGTGCGTCATGCGCACGAACTGCCTTTGCAATGAAGGTGCCGGAAGGGGCGTGCGCTGTGGGAGAAACGGGAAAACGGGCGCGAAACGTTGAAAATGTTCGGCTTCAGGCGGGGGCACTGCTTGCCGTGATCATGGCCAGGCGGCGCCTGGACAGGGGTATCGCGCATCAAAAGGGGGCGCTTTGCATTCGGTCATGGGTATTGACCTAAAGTGGGGCGTGCAGTGCAGATGTCACGTTTGCCCGGTTTGCTGAACAGGCTCAGGCGGGGCCGGCGCAGCGGCCGCCCGGTCTTTAGCGAAGCGAATCTGAAGCCACGCTCACACCTGCCAGCGTGGTGAAGGATATGTCCTTGGCCGTCAGCAGGAAATCACGCACGTACGGCACTTCCAGCATGTCGCTGCGCAACGCCGCGTACAAGTTCGCCTGCAAGCCCTGTTCGCCAAGGCGCTTGGCGGTGACATAGCCACGCGAACTGTACTCGTGCACTGCCCAGTTCGGCAGGCAGCAAACGCCGCGCCCGGAGGCCACCAGTTGCATCATCATCACGGTCAGTTCCGAAGTTCGTACCTGCGCCGGTTCGACATTGGCTGGGTCGAGGAAGCGGGTGAAAATATCCAGCCGGTCGTGTTCGATCGGGTAGGTGATCAGCGTATGGCTGGCGATGTCCGCCGGCTCCAGGTAAGGCTTGTGGCGCAAGGGGTGATGGTTGTCGATCGCCAGCAGTGCCTCGTAACCGAACAATGGCACGTAGCTGATACCCGCCAGTGTCACCGGATCGGAGGTGACCACCAGATCCAGGTCGCCGCGCTCCAAAGCGGGCAGTGGCGCGAAGGAAAAACCGGAAGCGAGGTCCAGCTCCACCTCTGGCCAGGCGCCGCGGAACTCATCCACCGAAGGCATCAGCCACTGGTAGCAGCTGTGGCATTCGATGGCGATGTGCAGCCGCCCGGCCGACCCCCCGGCCAGTTTGCCCAGGTCCCGTTCGGTATTGCGGATCTGCGGCAGCACCTGATCCGCCAACTGCAAAAGCTTGAGCCCGGCACTGGTGAAACGCACAGGCCTGGATTTGCGCAAGAACAGTGGCATGCCGACGCGCTCTTCCATGTCGCGAAACTGGTGCGACAGGGCTGACTGGGTCAGGTGCAGGCGCTCGGCGGCCTCGTGCAGGCTGTCGGTTTCACGCAGCGCGTGGAGGGTTCGCAGGTGGCGTAGATCGATCATGGGTAAAAATCTGGGTCACTCGAAAGAGGTGCGGCCGCGCGGTCATGGGGGGCATTCTAGACAGGGCCGTTGTATGAAAGGTATTGAAGATAATTCACCGTTTTTTTAGTGCTGCTCATGATCAAGCGTCTGCACTGGCCTCTTCGCGGGCACCGCGCAACGCCGAAGACCATGGCGAAACGCAGTTGGAGCAGCCTTGTGCCGCGAACAGGGCTGCAAGAATTCTGGAGTTGGCACGAAAATCTCATGTCGATTCGGCGCCAGTGATTATTCCCCTGGCATTGCTACCACCCTCCATGCAACAAGAACAACAGGAGGCTTACATGAGTTGTCTGATCTGCGCAGGACAGGCGCAGTCTGTCGAGTGCACCCAGGGATGGGAAGAGCGCCATTGTGCCCAATGCGGTTGTTACCGAATGTCCCAAGCGCTCATCCTGGTAATGATGGAAGAGGGCCAGATCTTCGACACCGGGCGCATGCGCGAATGGCTGTCCATTCAACGGGGCGAGGTGCCGATTCCCGCCATTGACCATGCGCAGGCGATATTGGTCCCTTGAGTTGCGACGCAATCGGGAGGCAATGCTGCAAGCACGGTGTACCTGGCTTGGTGGACTGCGGCATCATATCGCGCCCATCCTTCAACGCACCCAGGAGACCATGATGATCAAGACTGGTGAGCAACTGCCCGACGTCAAGCTTTACGAATACAACAACGACGCAGGCGCCTGCGCAATTGGCCCGAATGCCTTTTCAGTTCACGAGCGCTGCAAGCAGAAAAAAGTGGTGATCTTCGGCTTGCCGGGGGCGTTCACGCCTACCTGTTCGGAACGCCACGTGCCGGGTTATGTCGCTGCAGCACCTGCGTTGTTCACAGCCGGTATTGACGAAATTCTCTGCGTTTCGGTGAACGATGCCTTTGTCATGAACGCCTGGGGCAGCAGCCTGCACGTGGGCGAAGCGGTGAAGATGATCGGCGACGGCAACGGTGAGTTCAGCGACGCACTGGGGCTGATCCAGGACCTGTCGGCTCGCGGCATGGGGCGCCGTTCGCTGCGCTATGCCATGGTGGTCGATAACCTGGTGGTTACACATGTTGCGGTCGAAGCGCCCGGCAAGTTCGAGGTCAGTGATGCAGCGAGCGTGCTGACTGCGCTGCGCTGATTCCATCCTGCAACCCCAGCAGTCCAGACCGACCCGATAACAACAAGGTAAAGACGGTTGAAACTTCACCAACTCAGGGCGCTGGTCGCCATCCATAACGCAGGCAGTATCCTTGAAGCCTCCAAGCTCATGCACATTACCCAGCCTGCGCTGAGCCGTTCGATCAAGGAGCTGGAGCGGGAGGTCGGTTTTACCCTGTTGCAGCGGTCGCACAAGGGCATGGCCCTTACCGAGGAAGGCAAGCGCGTCATCCGCCATGCCAACCTGGTGGTGGAGAGTATCCGGCGCTTGCAGATCGAGGCCGCGAGCATTCAGGATGCTGCGCTGGGTGCGGTGTCTATCGGGGTCACATCGCTGACGGCGATGCTGGATGGGGTCGATGAAAGCATTCTGGCCTTCCGGCGCAAGTACCCGCGGGTGAAGATCACCATCACCGACCTGCGACCCAGCCAGATCCTGCAACGGCTGCGCGATGGCAGCCTGGACTTTGCCATTACCTCCCAGCAACCGCTGAGCCGGCTGAGCCTGGACTGGGAGGCGCTGGGCAGCATCAAGGGCAGGGTGATCTGCCACGCGTCGAACCAGCAAAAGTTTGCCAGGTCACTGCGCACCTTGCAGTACGCCCACTGGATCAGCCTGGACGAGCTATCCGACCAGGCTTCGCAGTTTCACCAGCTATTCGAGGCCAACGGCCTTCGGGTACCCCAGAACACCGTGGAATGCACCTCGGTGATGATGGCCCTCAAGCTGCTGAAGAACACCGAGTCGTTGATGACCATCAGCGAGTTGGCCGTGGACCAGGGGTTCACCTTTGGCGTGGATTGCGAGTACGTGGCCATGGCGGTGCAGGAGCTGATTCCGGATTACCCGATCAACCTGGTCTGCATCGACCGCCATAGCCTTACGGCACCTGCCCAGGAGCTGTTCCACAGCTTGCGCGGGCAGGTGCTCAGGCAAACCCGTGCAGTGGCGTCAGAAGTGATAGTACATGCCTAGCGAGACGTTGCTCGGGTTGTCGCCAACCTGGTCCACCGGGGTGCCGGCGTAGGTCACCGATGACGCACGCTGGTTGGCGATCATGCCGAGGCGTCCGTACACGGCCCAGCGTGGGTTGATGAAGTGGTCATAGCCGATCATCACCCCTGTTGCGTCCTTGTCGTGGGCCGTGACCTTGCGCTGCATCACGGCCAGGCGCAGCACATCCAGCTCGCCCACTGGCGCCATCACGCCGAAGGTGTACAGCGTGGTATCAGGCGTGCCGGCCTGGTCCACGTCCTGGCGTTGCCAGGTCAGGCTGGTGGCCAGCGGGCCGAAATCGTAGAACGCCGACAGGCTCTTGAAGTAGTTGGCCGTCTGGCGCGAGGTGCCAGCATCGTCCCACGGGTCGCTGTAGTAGAGGTTGTATGAGGCAAGGAGCATTACCTTGCTGTTGCGGTATTGCAGCCTGGTACCGCCACCGCGCACTGTGCGCCCGGCGCTTGCCGCATCGTCGAAGCCGAAACTGAGCGCGGTGCCGACGGTAAAACCGTTCATGTTCGGGCTGGTGTAGGCCAAGGTGTGCTTGGGGCGCATGTCCAGGTAATAGGCACCCTTGCCGGCGGCAGGCAGGGCCAGGTAGGTGTAGGGCGAACCATAGGTGGCCAGGAACGGGTCGGCGTAGGTGGGCGTGCCCATGTTGTAGGTCTTGCCGAATTCAAGCTTGCCCAGTGTGCGTGAGCGCAGGGCAACGGTTGCCAGGCGCAGACTGCCGATGGTGTCCCAGGTGCCCTCCAGGGCCTTGCCATTGATGTTGAAGCCTTCCTCTACGTCGAGTTCCAGCACGGTGTCGGGGGTCAGCCCCTTGCGGGCGTACAGCCCGAGCTTGTTGGTCCATGCGCCGCCGCCCGCCAGGCGATAGCCCGAGTGGTGTTGCGAGTCGTGATAGCTGGCGAATGCATCCAGCGTTCCGTAGACCTTGAGCTTGTCATCGAAACCGATATCCACCCCGTAGTAACCGAAACCCGGCGCAATCCGGCCGAGCGTGGGAAAGCCCTCGGCCTGCGCCTGCGCGGTAAGGCATGCCCCTTGGATCATCAACAGCAACGACGTAATGCGAGTGTTCATTCACGACTCCAGGCCAGCACAGTGATGTGGTGGCTGTAGCGTCGGTGAACAACCCGTTGCAGTGTGATTGCTTATTCGGCCATGTCATGCCGATTGGTTAATCGAGGCCTGGCGGGGCCCTTGGGGTTGGCGGAAACGTCTGTTCCAGACAGGCTTTGACCACGGCGCAAGGCCATGCGCCAAGGCCTGCGGGCCGAGCGTTATTGGGGCGCCGCGCTCGGGCAAGGCAATCTGTGCGCCGGCTTAGGGCAAATTGGTCAACGACCGGCCCGGTCAATTAACCATTGGTTAGCCACATGCCCAAACTGCAAGTGTGTTGAGCCCCCGATTGGCCGATATTCGCTGCATGCCGCGATTTGCCATCGGAGATAACAATGACTACACCGCTACCCGCACCGACCCGCATGCAGACGGGCGCGTCCTCAGCCGCGCAGGCATCGTCCTCACGCAAGACCTTGATTGCCTGCTCGCTGGGCAACGCGCTGGAAATGTACGACTTCACCATCTACAGCTTCTTCGCTGTGTTGATCGGCAAGCATTTCTTCCCCTCCGACTCGGCGATGGCGTCGTTGCTGATGTCACTGGCCACCTTTGGCGTCGGTTTCCTGATGCGCCCGGTCGGGGCGATGGTCATCGGCCGCTACGCCGACCGGCGCGGGCGCAAGGCCGCATTGAGCCTGACCATCGGGCTGATGACCTTGGGTACTGCAATGATTGCCTTTGCGCCGACGTATTCACAGATCGGTATCTTCGCAACGCTGCTGCTGGTGGCCGGGCGGCTGATCCAGGGCATGTCGGCGGGCGGGGAGGTCGGTACCGCGTCGGTATTCCTGATGGAATCCTGTGCGGTCGGCAACCGCTGCCAGAACGTCAGCTGGCAGGCCGCCAGCCAAGGGTATGCGGCATTGGTCGGGGCCGGCTTCGGCTTTGCCCTCAGCCAGGCGCTCGACCCTGCTGCGCTGGAAAGCTGGGGGTGGCGCATCCCGTTCATTTTCGGCCTGCTGATCGGCCCGGTCGGTTGGTACATCCGCACGCGTTTACCTGAAACCCATGAGGCCGCCCCTGCGCACAAGGCCGAACAGCGGCTGGACGCCGAATTGCTCAAACGTATCGCCCAAGGCATTGGCCTGATGGCCAGCTCGACCATCGGCATGTACCTGTTCGTGTTCTACATGCCCACCTACCTGACCACCGCCTTGCATTACCCGGCGGGCAGCGCGATGGCAATCGCCTGTATCAGCAGCGGCTGCATGGCGATCATCTGCCCGTTGGCCGGCAAGTTCGCCGACAAGTATCAACTCAGGAAGCGCCTGCTTGGGTGGACGGTTGCCGCCCCGGTGGTACTGACGCTGCCGGTGTTCTACCTGCTTGGGCAGGTGCAGCACATGGGCCTGGCCATGATGTGCGTGGCGGTGCTGATCTTGCCGACCTGCATCGGTGCCGGAGCGTTCTTTGCGCTGATCATGGAGGGTTTCCCGAAAGCACGGCGCTCTTTCGGCACCTCGGTCAGCTACAGCCTGGGGGTAACGATTTTCGGCGGCTTCTCGCCGCTGGTGGCGACCTGGCTGATTGCCGCACTGGGCACCCCGCTGGCGCCGGCCTACTTCCTGCTGGCCGGGGGCGCTGTCAGCCTGGCCTGCCTCAAATACTTCCCTGAAAACAAAGGATGCGAGTGACATGGGCACTTTTCAGAGCAATGAACCACGGCGCTCGCCAGCAGAGCTGGATGAGTTCGTCATGATCCGTCGGCAGATCCACGCCGCGCCAGAACTTGGCGGCGACACGCCCGATACGGCGGCGCTGGTGGCCGCAAAGCTTCAGGCTGCAGGCTATGAAGTGCATCGTAACGTAGGCGGGCATGGCGTGGTCGGGGTGCTGAAAGTGGGGGATAGCCCGCGCAGCATCGGCTTGCGTGCCGACATGGACGCCTTGCCCATGAGCGAAAAGAACCCCTTCGAACATGCCAGCAAAATTCCTGGCCGTATGCATGCCTGTGGCCATGACGGGCATACCGCCATCCTGCTGGCAGCTGCTGCGCAACTGGCGGCCACGCGCAACTTCAACGGCACGCTGAACGTGATCTTCCAGCCGGACGAGGAAGGCTTGGCCGGGGCCAAGGCGATGATCGACGATGGCCTGTTCGAGCGCTTCCCGTGTGACTCGGTGTATGCGCTGCACAACATGCCCGGCATGCCGGTGGGGACCTGTGTGGTGCAGGCGGGGCCGACCATGGCGTCCTCCGAGCGCGTCAGCATTCGTATCACCGGCAAAGGTGGGCACGGTGCGATGCCCGAGCTTTCGGTGGACCCGGTGATGGCATTGAACAGCCTGATCGGTGGCATCCAGACCATCAAGTCGCGCAACCTGAGCGTGGAGGAATATGCCGTGATCAGCATCGGCATGATCCAGGCCGGTACCGTCTACAACATCATCCCCGACGAGGCCTGCATGCTGCTGAGCGTGCGCACCGACACGGCCGAGACCCAGCAGAAGATCAACAGCCGCATTGAAGCCCTGGTGAAGGGGCACGCCGAAAGCTTTGGCGTGCAGATCGAGGTGCAGTTCACCCAGCTGGCGCCTGCGTTGTGCAACAGCAATCACGAGAGCGCGCTGCTGCGTGAAAGCCTGAGGCCGCTTTTCGCCGATGGGGCGCTGCTGGACAAGATGCCGAAGAAGGTGATGGGTACCGAAGACTTCGCCTACATGTTGCAGGCACGGCCTGGCTGCTACTTCATGCTGGGCAACGGCACGGGCGAGTTTCATGGGTGTTCGGTGCACAACCCACACTACGACTTCAACGATGCATTGGTGAAGATTGGGGCCGAGTGTTGGGTGAAGTGGGTTGAGGACTACCTGGCTTGATGCCGATTCATTGATCCATGTCGCCGGTTGGCGGCAGTTTTGGGCTCAAAACTGCTGTCGACAGGCACTGCCGACGCAGTGCGCGTTATGATCGGCCCAGACTCTTGAGAGAAATCATCATGAAACTGGAAATCCGTGACGAGCGCGCTGAAGACCTGAAGCAGATTACCGCAGTGACTGTGGCTGCGTTCGAGCAGGCAGAGCACTCCAGTCACACCGAGCAATTCATTGTCGATGCTCTACGTGAAGCTGGGCAGTTGATTGTCTCGCTGGTAGCGGTGGACGAAGATCAAGTCGTCGGGCACGTCGTGATCTCTCCAGTGACCGTGTCTACGGGGGCAGCGGGTTGGTACGGGCTTGGGCCCATATCCGTGCTGCCTGCCTGGCAAGGCCGGGGTGTTGGCGCTGCCCTGATGAAGGCTGCGTTGAGCGATTTGCAAAAGCAGGGTGCAGCCGGCTGTGTGGTGCTTGGCGACCCTGCTTACTACAGCCGTTTCGGCTTCATTGCGAACACAGGGTTGGTGCTGCCTGGCGTTCCTCAGGCGTATTTCCAGGCGCTTTCATTCCGTGGTGGGTTTCCAGCGGGGGTGGTGGAATACCACCCTGCTTTCAACGCCACGGAATGAGCGGATCATGAAGCGGAAAAAACCAGGCCGGGGTGCTTGCGACCTGGTTTAGTCCGTAGCCTGCTCCACTGCGCTATCGGCGGCCGGCGCCGCAGCACGTGCTTTGGCCTTTTCACGGTTACGGCGGTCCTGGCTGCGCTGGCGCGATGCTTGCTGCTTGGCATACATCGCCTGAGAGGCGGTCACCGTGCCAGCGGGTTGGCCATTCAGGTCCAGGCGCGGCGCATTTTCTACCATGCTTGCCCAGTATCGGCTGCCCCGGCACCAGGTCGAGATGCCCAGCTTGAGCTGTTCAGGGGTTAACCCAAGCAGTTCCAGGTGTTGCTCGGCATCCTTGAAAATACCTTCCTTGAGCGGCACCTTGGGCGCCGGGTTCACTGGGAAGGCCAGCGGAAAGTGCTTTTGCAACGGCCAGATCGCTGCCACCGCCGGATCCTGCTCACGAGGCTTCGCCTTTGGGGCGGGCTTGCGCTTTGGCTGTTTCGCGGTATCGGCCTTTTCCTGCACCTTTTCTGCCCGCAGGCGGTCACGTAGCTCGGCTAGTTGTTCAAAACCCATCGTTCAATTCACTGCTTCGAAGTTGATTGCGTGGCGCAAGGATATTCCATATAGCGCTACAGATCAGCATAAACAGGATGAATACCCATTTTTCATGGGGATACCAAGCAGCCTGATTAAGGCTGCATGGTTGGTAATGCTGGTGACGTTTGTGTCTCTCAGCCTTCCATGCAGGCCAATGCACAGCGCGAAATCTGGGCATCCTGAACAGCTACACCCGTCAGATCGACCAAGGTGATTTGATGGTCGTTGTCACGCCCGCGCACTTGGCCGGCAAGCAGCGCACCCAGTTCCGCCAGTTGGCTGTCGCTGATCAAACCGGCCTTGAGTGCGTGTGAAACTTCGCCGTATTGGCTGCACTGGCGAAGCGAGTCGACGATGATGCGGTCTGCCCGGGCGACGAGCGCTGCGTCGAGTTCCTGTTTGCCCGCAGCGTCGGCGCCAACCGCTGTGATATGCGTACCAGGCTGTACCCATTCGCGCATCAGCAGCGGCTCGCGAGAGGGCGTTGCGCTGACGATCAGGTTAGCTGCGCGGGCGACATCCGCCGCGTTTCGGGTCGTTTGCACCTGATACCCCAACCCGGTCGCGAAGGCCTTGTACGCATCGAGCCCGGGCTCATCACGGCCCCAGACGACCACTTTCCTGCAAGGCGTGACGGCGCGCAGTTGCTCAAGCTGCAGGCGTGCCTGCATGCCCGTGCCAAGGATGCCGATGGCGGTCACGTTGCTGGGGGCTAGCAAGCGTGCAGCAATACGGCCGGCCAAAGCGGTGCGGATACCCGTCAGCCAACCTTCATCCTGCATCAGTGCAAGCGGCTGCCCGGTGGTGGCAGACAGCACCAACATCAGGCCATCGTTGCTTTCCAGGCCTTTTGACGGGTTGTCATAGAAACCCGTCGACACTTTCACGGTAAAGGTGTCGCTACCTTCCAGATAAGCCGACTTCACGCAGCAGTCGCCATTCGACTCGGTGAACGCAAATGCTTGAACCGGGGGCACCTGGGCCTTGCCCGCCGAGAAAGCGATAAAGCCTTCTTCAAGGCGCCGTACGGCGAGCTCCAGGTCAAGCCGAGCGATGATTTGCGCTTTGCTGTAGACCTTCATTGAACGGCCCCCAGGAACTTTTCAAGCACAATGTTACGGCCGCAAATGACCACCGCGACGCGCTTGCCTTGGTATTCACCCGCCAGCTTTTGCATGCCGGCTACGGCAACGGCCGCTGCGCCTTCGATGATCCAGCGCTCAGCGCTGGCGACATCGCGCATCGCTGCCTTGATCGCTTGCTCGCTGACCAGCACGGTGCGGGTGATGAGGCTCTGGCAGAGGGGGAACGTGATACTGCCAGGTTCGACGCCACCCGCAGTGCCATCGGACAGCGTGTCCTTCTCCTGCATTTCTATGATCTCGCCGGCCTCAAGCGATTTCTGCAGGGTTGGGGCGTTGGCTGGCCAGCAACCGATGATGTCGATGTTCGGGTTCAGTGCGCGAAGCGCTGCACCGATGCCTGAAATCATCCCGCCACCGCCAACGGCGACGAATACCGCGTCAAGGTCCGGTGCTTGCTCAAACAGCTCGATGCCGATCGTACCCTGGCCTGCGATGACTTCGGGGTCATTGTACGGCGACACAAAAGGAATGCGCTGGACCTGAGCCTGACGGGCAGCTTCAAGCTCGACGCTCAGCGGATCCGTATCCAGGCCGACGATGGCGGCGCCGAGGGCCCGGATGGCGTCCAGCTTGTACGAGGATGCAGAAGTGGTGGTGTAGACCGTGACCGGTACGCCGAGCATTTTCCCGGCAAGCGCCAGGCCTTGCCCGTGGTTCCCTGATGAAGCAGTGATCACCCCCAGCTTGCGCTGAGCTTCGGGCAGCAGCCGGAGTTTGTTGCTGGCTCCGCGGAACTTGAACGAGCCCGTGTGCTGAAGGTGCTCGCATTTGAGCAAGACTGTGCACCCGGTCATTGCGGACAGCCGGGCGCTGTGGGTTAGCGGGGTAACACTCACTTGCGGGCGCAGCGCCTGGTGAGCTTCGGTAATCGCCTTGTAAAGCGATAATAGGTAACTGGCGTCAACAGCCATTTTTGCAGAACCCTAAGTGGAATAGATGTCTACCGTAGACTGTTAGTCTATTTCTTGCAAGCACCTTCAAAATCCAAGTGTTTTTTCTCCTGGCCGATTTTGAGCAGGCTGCGGGTTACACTGCCGGGCAGATTGCGAAGCTGAAGGCCAACAGCGCGGTGCTGTGACCGGTACTGACAACAACAAAAGGGTAGGTGCTTTATGAGCGGTGCTTTGATTGATGCAAGCCAGGCGACGTTGCTGGTTGTTGATGTACAGGAAAAACTGATTGGCGCCATGCATGAGGCCGAGCGCCTCACTGCACGGATCGAGTGGCTGGTGGCAGCCTGCACCAGGCTGGCGCTGCCTGTGGTGTTTTCCGAGCAGTACCCGAAGGGCTTGGGCCCGACCCTGTCACGGTTGAAAGAGGCCTGCGCCTCGGCGCCGGTGGTGGAAAAGTTGCATTTTTCCTGCGTACCCGCCGACTGCCTGCCACCATCGCTGATGCAGCGCGGGCAGGTCGTTCTCTGTGGTATCGAAAGCCATGTGTGCGTGCTGCAGACTGCGCTGGACCTCGTGGCCAGCGGCAAGCAGGTGTTCGTGGTCGCCGACGCCACGTCGAGCCGCACGGCGCAAAACCACCTTGCGGCGCTCCAGCGCATGGCGGCGTTGGGTGTTCAGGTAGTCACTCGGGAAATGGTCGTATTCGAACTGCTGCGTAGCGCCAGCCACGAACAGTTCCGGGAAATCAGCAAAGCCTTCCTGGCGGGCGAGCAGCCTTAGCTGTTTACCGGCGCACATGTCGCCACACCGTGCTTGCGGCAAACCTGCAAGGCCATCTGGACATGGCGGGCTGGGATCTGGAGCATTCGGAATCAGTCACGCTTGACCAAGCGCAGGTACCCCATAAAATCAGGCACTCTGATCAAGGAGCGATTTCATGATTACCTGCCATGTCCGATACATCATCGACCCCTATCAAGTTGATGCCTTCGAACGTTATTCGCGCGCCTGGATTGCGGTGGTAACCCGTATGGGTGGGCAGCATCACGGGTATTTCTTGCCGGCGGAAGGGGCCAATAACGTCGCTTACTGCCTGTTCAGTTTCGCCAGCCTTTGCGACTACGAGCGCTATCGCCTGGAGGCTGCGCAGGATGCTGAAGGTCAGCGTTTAGTGGCGGAAGCTTGCGAGTTGAAATTTATTGTTAGTTACGAGCGGAGCTTTCTTCGCCCTGTGTTGGAGTGAGGCAAACCGGGGTGTATCAACTAATCCAGATAAAGGGGCGCAAGCTTGCGTGCAAGAGTGACTGCTTTCGACCCATTGCAGCCGGTGAGCGATAACGGGTTCGGAAGTGCGACGCGCACTCTGTGGGAGCGGGCGCGCCCGCGAAGAATCCAACGCGGAGCCTGGCACCGGCTGCGCCGGTGTTCGCGGGCACGCCCGCTCCCACAGTGTGCGAGTCGTGCTCACGAACCCAGTAATTTTTCAGTGTCTGCAATGGGTCGAAAGCCGTCAATCACGACCGGCAGCTGCCTATCCATTCAATCGCCATAAGCGTCTTTCCCAAGGCGCTGTTCGTAAAACAGCTCAGGCCTGCGCAGCGTTACTGGCTTTGCTTTGGAACATGGCGGTATCGGCCTTGAACATCAGTTCGTCGAGTTGTTCGCCATCTTCCGGATACCAGGCCACACCCAGGCTGGCGCTGACCTTGATCTGCTTGCCTTTCCAAGGCATGGGCAGCTCGACAGCCTTGCAGATTTCCTGGGTGATGCGCTGGATATCGTGTTTGTGATGTGCGCCATCAAGCAGCAGGACAAATTCATCGCCGCCCATGCGCGCGGCGATTTCGAACTCGCGAATATGGGATTTGATGGCCGCGGCTACATGAACCAGCACGGCATCGCCCGCCTGGTGGCCAAAACAGTCATTGATCTGCTTGAAGTTGTTCAAGTCGATATAGCACAGGGCCAGATGCTCTCCACGGCGCTTGGCGCCAAGCAGCTTCTGGTCGACGAAGGGAATGAAACTGTTGCGATTGGGCAAGCCGGTCAGGCTGTCATGGAAGGCCAGTTTGCGGACTTCCTCTTCAGCGCGTTTGCGTAACTTGATCTCGTTGCGCAGATGGCGCTGGGTGTTCAACAGCACCAGGGTGAACATCAGCACAAGCACGCCGCCAATGCTGATCAGCACAATCGTCTTGCGCAGCCGCTCGACAAGCTGTGGCGGGTTGGCGTCGTAGATGAAGTTTTCCAGGCCGTCGATGCTGTCGACCATGCCCAGATCGAGGAACGTTTCAGCCATACGTTGCCAGCGCCCCGGGTTCATATGCCCGATCTCGATCAAGTCGGATTGCACCAGTGGGCGCATGGCTTGAGCTTCGAACTCCAGGTGCGCACGGCTTTTCTCCACCGAGTACTCATCGAGCAGCAGATTGATGATTTCCTGGGGGTTGTCCATCGCGTAGCGCCAGCCACGCAGCGTGGCGCGGCGCAAAGCCTCGACCCGCTGTGGATGTTCATCAATTTCGGCTTGCGTGGTGAACAGGATGTCGCTGTAGAAGTCGATCCCGTAAGTGACGGGTGAGATGACGTTGTACGCTACACCGCGCTGTTGCAGGTAGAAGGGCTCGTTGGTCGAGTACGAATTGAAGGCCGTCACTTTGCCATTGGCCAGGTCCTCAACCTGAAAGCTGCTGGGCAGCAGTTGCAGTTTTTCGAGGGGTATACCCTCGCTGCGGAACATCGCAAGGAAATCGGCATCGGTCTGTGCATCCATCAGCATCACCGGCTTGTCGATCAGGTCGTGCGCGGTGTGTACCCCTTCGTCGGTGCGAGCCAGCAGCACAGAGGGGGAATGCTGAAAAATCACAGCAAGCGCGACCAAGGGCTTGCCATGCAGGCGTGCGAAAAGCAGTTCGCTGTTGGCTTCACCATATTGGGCGCGCCCGGAAAGCACTTCTTCAACCGGGGTGATATTGGGACCACCCTCGTGTAAGCGCACCTCCAGGCCTTCTTCGCGGTAATAGCCCTGTGCGATGGCGGCGTAATAGCCCGCGAACTGAAACTGGTGTTTCCAGCGCAGCTGTACATCAACCACCTGTAGCGCGCCATTCTGCTGGGTGACCGGGCTCGCCCATGCTGCCTGAGCCGAGAACAGCACAAAACACAGTACCCCACGCAGCCGACCCAACAGATGTCTGCGCGGCTGACCTGGTGTGTTGGAGCAGCTACGGAGGCTGGGCATAGTGGAGGGTCCGTGAATCGCGCTTATCGTTTAGCGTGCAAGGCTTGGCGCGGCATTGTGGCATTACTGATGCGGTGCCAGCAATCACGCGCCATGGCGGTGGTCTGCAGCGCTCGTAATAGCCCGTGGCACCAGCCCCATCAGGCATTGCCGTAACTGCAAACTGCTCTTGCGCTGCGCTCGATGAAACGCGAACCCGTGCCTAGTTCGCGGGCAAGAGGATCACGAAGTTCTTTTTCATGTCTTCCAGCACGGTCCATTTGCCCTTGGCGCCCGGTTCGATAATGAACGTGTCGCCAGCGGCCAGGGTGACAGGGGCACAACCTTCAAGCTCGATGACGCAGCATCCACTCAGCACATGGCAGAACTCCCAGACTTTGTAGTCGATGCGCCACGCGCCGATGCTGGCTTCCCATTCTCCGGAAATGCGACCTTGCTGTTCATCGTGATAGAACCTGGATGTCAGCGTATGCGGTGTGCCTTCCAGGACTTCTTCAAAAAAGGGAAGGTCGCGAACCGGTTGGATGTTCAGTTCGCGGAACACGGTCAGTTTCTTGTTCATGGTTTTTTCTCGAGCAGAGTGTGGGTAGGGCGATACATCAAATAGGCTTCACCGGTTACGCCCAGCATCGGGTGCGCAACGATCTGGCAGGTTTTAACAATCTGAAAACCGTGACGTTCGTAGAAGCGGCGTGCACCGTGGTTTTCTGCATAATCGATCAGGCATAGCCCATCCAGGCCAGCGTCCTCGGCGCGCTGCTGGGCGTGGCGAAGAAACTGCGCGCCCAGCCCCTGGCTGCGCCAGGCCTCATCCAGGGCCAGGCTGGAGATGTACAAGGTGTCAGGTATTTCCATGTCGGAATAAGGCGCGAGGACCGGGTCTGTCTCGACAGGCCTGTCAGCGGTTTCGCGCAAGGCGTAGCTATGCATCATGCCGATGACGCGCCCGTCGAACGTGGCCATCAGGCAGTTCTTGTAGGAAAAGTCGCCCTGTTCCCTGGCATAGCGAGATGCACCGACACTCAGCAATGCTTCGCCAGGTGCGGCAAGCTTGCTCCAGATGTAATCGGCCATGCCCTCCGATGTCAGTTGGAAGAAGCGCGCAATATCGTGCGCGTCCGAGGCTTGAGCGGGTCTGAAGTCGATAGACATGCAAGGTACTTCCATGGGATCGGGTGGCTGGTTTTCAAGGATCACGCCTTTGACAGGGCAGGGTAGGCGGGTTGAAAGGCTGCCATCATGCTCAGGGCGACACCCTACGCACGACGTGCGACGCTGGCCCACGCTTGCGCCGGCCGCGATGCGCCGCGCGGGCAGTGCTCCCTTCTGGATTTGTTGTTTCCAAAATTTCATTGGCTGATTACAATCGCGATCAATTCTTATCTGCATTGATGATCGCGAGGAGCCAAGGATGTCGAACGGGCCGCAACCGCCTGCCTCGATTGGCGACGACATTCACAGCCTTTACCGTGATCACAGTCAGTGGCTGACGGGATGGATACGCAGGCGCCTGGGTGACAACGAGCGTGCAGCAGACCTCACTCACGACACCTTCGTACGGTTGATCAGCGGTGCGTTGACCCGCATTCCTCAAGAGCCTCGGAGTTATCTTGCGACCGTGGCCAAGCGGTTGATGATCGATCAACTCCGTCGCCGCCAGTTGGAGCAAGCGTATCTGGAGTACCTGGCCAACGAGCCGGCATCACAGGAGTGTTCGCCCGAGCACCGTCTGATCGTCCTGGAAACACTGATGCAACTGGACACAATGCTCGATGGCCTGGGCAGCAAGGTACGGCAAGCATTTTTCTTCGTTCAACTGGACGGCCTCAGCTACAGAGAGGTCGCTGAACGCTTGAATGTTTCGGTCAGCTCCGTCACCAAGTACATTGCCAAGGCAACTGAACGTTGCCTGTTTTTCGAGCTGGACTCAGAAGCATGAGCTTGTCCGATCGGCACTTGGCCTTGCGCGCCGCCGCACAATGGCATGCCAGATTAGGCGAATTGCCAGACTGCCTGGTCACACGTCGTCAGCTGGAAGACTGGCTTCGGCTTGACCCTATGCACCAGTGGGCGTGGTCGCGGGTAGAGCGTTTACAGTGCCGCTTGCAAGGCGTCCCGGCAGCGCTGGCTCGGCAAACGCTGAGCCAGGACGCGAGTACCATGGGGCGGCGTGCGCTGCTGAAGGGGTTGATGCTTGGCTTGGGGACGGCAACCGTCCTTGGCGGTGGTTACATGCAGGCGCCGGAATGGTTTGCAGACCTGCGCACCCGCGTGGGTGAGCGTCGTAGTCTCACCCTTGCCGACGGTACTCGGCTTCATCTCAATACGGCCTCTGCCGCAGACATTCGCTACGACGCCGAAAATCGGCTTATTGTGTTGCACGCGGGTGAAATCCTCGTGGAAACCGCAGCTGATTCCCGCCCTTTGCATGTGCGCAGTTCGCACGGTGACATGCGAGCCTTGGGGACCCGCTTCAATGTCCGGCTAATGAGCGACCGCACTCGGCTGACCGTACTGGAGCATGCGGTGGCTGTGCGTAACGACAGCCGCAACCAGGCAACCATCGTCCAGGCTGGCATGCGCCTGGACTTTGACAACACCCAACTGCTTGCACCACAGCCCGCTGACCTGAGTGAAAGCGAATGGAGCCATGGCCTTCTGGTAGTGGACGGCTGGCGACTTGACCGAACCTTGCGTGAACTGGAGCGCTATCGGACAGGTTTCATACGATGCAGCGATGCAGTGGCCGGCGTGCGCGTTTCCGGTGTATTCCCTTTGGACGATATGGAGCGCACGTTGCTTGTCATCGGCCAGGCGCTGAAGCTGAAAATGGAAACACGCACCCGCTACTGGGTTCGCTTCTCGTAAAACCTGAAAAAAAGTTTCGATGCCATTGTCGATTTTTAAAACTCGTTCGTGCTTTCCCTTCAAACAGCCTGCCAATGGCAATTGAAGGAGCAGACATGCCACGCCTCACCCCACCCGCCAGTACCTCACCCACACCAGCGAACACGGAATAACCGCTGTGTTCCATGGCGATGTTACGGATCAGTTCCATCATGTTTACGGTCTTGCCGACACCGGCACCACCGAACAGACCAACCTTACCACCCTTGGCGAACGGGCAAACCAGGTCGATAACCTTGATGCCGGTTTCCAGCAGGTCGTTGCCGCCTGCCTGGTCAGCGAACGAAGGCGCTGGCTGGTGGATACCGCGACGCTCTTCTTCGCCGATCGGGCCGGCTTCGTCGATCGGGTTGCCCAGTACGTCCATGATACGGCCCAGGGTGGCCTTACCAACTGGAACGGAAATGGCAGCGCCGGAGTCAACGACTTCCAGACCGCGCTTCAGGCCTTCGGTCGAGCCCATCGCAATGGTACGAACCACACCGTCGCCCAGCTGCTGCTGAACTTCCAGGGTGGTTTCCGCGCCTTGTACTTTCAGCGCGTTGTAAACACTCGGCACGACGTCACGTGGGAATTCCACGTCGATGACGGCGCCGATGATTTGAACGATACGTCCGCTACTCATAGCTGGATCCTCTGAATTTTTGAACCGTTAAACCGCGGCAGCGCCGCCGACGATTTCCGAGATCTCCTGGGTGATCGCAGCCTGACGCGCCTTGTTGTAGATCAATTGAAGCTCTTTGATCAAATCACCGGCGTTGTCTGTGGCGTTCTTCATGGCGATCATCCGGGCCGCTTGTTCAGCAGCGTTGTTCTCGACCACCGCCTGGTATACCTGCGACTCCACGTAACGCACCATCAAGCCGTCCAGCAGCTCTTTTGCGTCGGGTTCGTACAGGTAATCCCAGTGATGCTTGAGATCCTGATCCGGGGTTGCCACCAACGGTACCAATTGCTCGACCGTTGGCTTCTGGGTCATGGTGTTGATGAACTTGTTCGAAACCACGGAGAGGCGATCGATACGGCCGTCCAGGTAGGCGTCCAGCATCACTTTGACGGAGCCGATCAGATCGTTGATCGATGGCTCTTCGCCCAAGTGGCTGATCGCGGCTACAACGTTGCCGCCAAAGATGCGGAAGAAAGTCGCACCCTTGCTGCCGATCACGCACAGGTCGATTTCCACGCCCTGTTCGCGGTTTGCGCTCATGTCCTTGACCAGGGCCTTGAACAGGTTGGTGTTCAAGCCACCGCACAGACCACGGTCACTGCTCACCACGATATAACCGGCGCGCTTTACAGGGCGCTCGATCATGAACGGGTGGCGGTATTCCGGGTTGGCGTTGGCCAGATGTCCGATCACCTGGCGGATACGCTCCGCGTAAGGACGGCTAGCAGCCATGCGCATTTGTGCCTTGCGCATCTTGCTGACCGCCACTTTCTCCATGGCGCTGGTAATTTTTTGCGTGCTTTTGATGCTCGCAATCTTACTGCGAATCTCTTTTGCGCCTGCCATGTATCACCTATCAGGTTAGCAAGCGGGGGCCTGGGCCCCCGCTGCGGCTTACCAGGTCTGGGTGGCCTTGAACTTCTCGATACCGGCTTTCAGGCCAGCGTCGATTTCGTCGTTGAAGTCACCCTTCACGTTGATCTTCGCCATCAGTTCAGCGTGATCACGGTTGAAGAAGGCGATCAGTGCTTGCTCGAAGCTACCGATCTTGGAGACTTCTACGTCAGTCAGGAAGCCACGCTCAGCGGCATACAGCGACAGGGCCATGTCCGCGATGGACATTGGCGCGTACTGCTTCTGCTTCATCAGCTCGGTTACGCGCTGACCATGCTCCAGCTGTTTGCGGGTCGCTTCGTCCAGATCGGAGGCGAACTGGGCGAATGCAGCCAGTTCACGGTACTGAGCCAGAGCGGTACGGATACCACCGGACAGCTTCTTGATGATCTTGGTCTGAGCGGCACCACCTACGCGGGATACCGAAACACCGGCGTTCACTGCAGGGCGGATGCCCGAGTTGAACATGGCCGATTCCAGGAAGATCTGACCGTCGGTGATGGAAATCACGTTGGTCGGAACGAACGCGGAAACGTCGCCAGCCTGGGTTTCGATGATCGGCAGAGCGGTCAGGGAACCGGTTTTGCCAGTCACAGCACCGTTGGTGAACTTCTCGACGTACTCTTCCGAAACGCGCGATGCACGCTCCAGCAGACGGGAGTGGAGATAGAACACGTCGCCTGGGTACGCTTCACGTCCTGGTGGACGGCGCAGCAGCAGGGAGATCTGACGGTAGGCAACGGCCTGCTTGGACAGGTCATCGTAAACGATCAGGGCATCTTCACCGCGGTCACGGAAGAACTCGCCCATGGTGCAGCCGGCGTATGGCGCCAGGAACTGCAGTGCGGCGGATTCCGAAGCACTGGCAACGACCACGATGGTGTTGGCCAGGGCGCCGGCTTCTTCCAGCTTGCGAACGATGTTGGCAACGGTGGAACGCTTCTGGCCGACAGCAACATAAACACAGAAAATACCGGAGTCTTTCTGGTTGATGATGGCGTCGATGGCCATGGCGGTCTTGCCGATCTGACGGTCACCGATGATCAGCTCGCGCTGGCCACGGCCGACAGGGATCATGGCGTCGACGGACTTGTAGCCAGTCTGTACAGGCTGGTCTACCGACTTACGCCAGATCACGCCTGGAGCTACTTTCTCAACTGCGTCGGTCTGGGTGTTGCCCAGAGGACCTTTGCCGTCGATCGGGTTGCCCAGTGCGTCAACGACGCGACCCAGCAGTTCCTTACCAACCGGAACTTCCAGGATACGGCCGGTGCACTTGGCGCTCATGCCTTCGGCGAGGGTGTCGTATGCACCCAGGATCACTGCACCTACGGAGTCTTGCTCCAGGTTCAGGGCCATGCCGAATACGCTGCCAGGGAACTCGATCATTTCGCCGTACATGACGTCGGCCAGACCGTGGATCCGCACGATACCGTCGGATACCGAAACAACGGTACCTTCGTTACGGGCTTGGGAGCTCACATCGAGGTTGTCGATGCGGCCCTTGATGATTTCACTAATTTCGGAAGGATTGAGTTGCTGCATTGCTCTGCTGCCCCTTCAAACTCAAGATTTCAATGCTTCGGCCAGTTTCGCGATTTTGCCGCGAACAGAGCCATCGATTACCAGGTCACCAGCGCGGATGACGACGCCGCCAATCAGGCTGGCATCCTCCGACGCGTGCAGGCGCACTTCCTGGCCTAACCGTGCACTGAGAACCTTGGCGAGTTTGTCTTGCTGTTCTTGGTTCAACGCGAAGGCACTGGTGACTTCCACGTCCACGGACTTCTCTTGCTCGGCCTTGTACAGGTCGAACAGAGCGGCAATCTCCGGCAGAAGCAGGAGACGGTCGTTTTCCGCGGCAACATGAATGAAATTCTGTGCCTGTGCATTGAACTTGTCACCGCACACGTCAATGAACGTGGCGGCCTTTTCTGCGCTCGTCAGTCGCGGGGCCTTGAGCAGGCGCTGCATGGTGTCGTCTTGCGACACCGCAGCAGCCAGGCCGAGCATGGCTGACCAATTGGCCAGTTGCTGATGGGCCTGGGCATGCTCAAAGGCAGCCTTAGCGTAAGGTCGGGCCAACGTGGTCAGTTCTGCCATGATCGCCCTCGCTTAAATTTCAGCGGCCAGTTTGTTAACCAGCTCCGCATGCGCGTTTTGATCGATTGTGGCGCCAAGGATCTTTTCAGCACCGCCAACGGCCAGGGCACCCACTTGGGCACGCAGGGCGTCTTTAGCACTGTTCAGTTCCTGTTCGATCTCGGCCAGAGCCTGAGCCTTCACACGGTCAGCTTCGACGCGGGCCTGTTCACGGGCTTCCTCGACAAGCTGAGCAGCGCGTTTCTTGCTTTGCTCAATGATTTCGGCTGCCTGGGCTTTAGCTTCACGCAGTTGCTGACCCGCTTTCTCTTGGGCCAGCTCCAGGTCGCGAGCTGCGCGGTTGGCAGCGTCCAAGCCGTCGGCAATCTTCTTTTGGCGCTCTTGCAGGGCAGTGATGACCGGAGGCCATACATACTTCATGCAGAAGAGTACAAAAATCAGAAAAGCAACGGATTGGCCAATCAGGGTTGCATTAATGTTCACGCCAACACCTCGCTCGGTCTTAATTCATACAGCCATCAACTCGTGGTGACGAGTGATTAGCCGGCGATCTGACCAACGAACGGATTCGCGAAGGTGAAGAACAGAGCGATACCAACACCGATCATGGTTACGGCGTCGAGCAGACCGGCAACGATGAACATTTTAACCTGCAGCATCGGAACCATTTCTGGTTGACGAGCAGCGCCTTCCAGGAATTTGCCGCCCAGCAGGCCGAAACCAATGGCGGTACCCAGAGCACCCAGGCCGATCAGCAGAGCAACAGCGATAGCGGTCAGACCAACTACAGTTTCCATCTTTCCTCCCGACTTTTACGTCGTATTGGTTAGGTTTTTAAGTTGAAGCGGTAAAACAAATCGTTTGGTACAGCATGCCCTTGCGGACTTTTTAAGCCCTCCCCCCAAACAGGCGGGGAAGGCTATCAGACACGCCAGGCGGTCTTAATGGTTATCTTCGTGCGCCATCGACAGGTAGACGATGGTCAGCATCATGAAGATGAAAGCTTGCAGAGTGATGATCAGGATGTGGAACACAGCCCACGCCCATTGCAGCACCACACCCAGGCCGCTGAGCCACAGCAGGCCGGAGCCGAACATGACCGCGATCAGGATGAACACCAGTTCGCCGGCGTACATGTTGCCGAACAGACGCAGTGCCAGCGAGATCGGCTTGGCGATCAGGGTGACGAATTCCAGCAGGAAGTTGACCGGAATCAGCAGGATCTGAACGAAGATGTTCTTGCTGCCGAACGGGTGCAGGGTCAGCTCGCCGATGAAGCCGCCCAGGCCCTTGACCTTGATGCTGTAGAAGATGATCAGGGCAAACACGCAGAAGGCCATGGCCAGGGTCGCGTTCGGGTCGGTGGTCGACACGGCGCGGAACGGAATGTGCGGGTCACCGGAAATCAGGATGGCCAGCTGAGGAATCCAGTCGACCGGAACCAGGTCGACGGCGTTCATCAGGAATACCCAGACGAAAATGGTCAGCGCCAGTGGTGCAATTACCGGGCTACGGCCGTGGAAGGAGTCCTTCACGCTGCCATGGACGAAGTCGACCATCACTTCCACGAAGTTCTGCAAGCCGCCAGGTTGGCCGGAAGTCGCCTTCTTGGCCGCCATGCGGAAGATGAACAGGAAGATCAGACCCAGCGCGACGGACCAACCCAGGGTGTCCACGTGGAACGCCCAGAAGCCCATTGCCTTGGCTTCTGCAGCCGAATGGGCGAAGCCCCAGCTGCCGTCTGGTAATTGACCATAGGTCAGGTTCTGCAAGTGGTGCTGGATATAACCCGAAGCGGTTTCTTCTGCCATGGTTGCCTCAAACGCCCTAAGGTCTCGAAAGTCTTTTATTCATCAGCAGGGGCGCGAACCAGCTGACCAAAAGGGTCAGCACGAAGACGCCGAATACTGCTAACGGCGCCAGTGGCTTCACTCCTGCGAAGGTCAGTGCAAAAAGCACTGCCGTCAAAATCATCTTGCCTGCCTCGCCCGCGTAAAACGACTTGACGATGGCTTGTGCCGCCCGAGCTCCGCTGAAGCGAAAAGCCTTCCAGGCGAAATACACATTGGGCAGCCAAGCAATCAAACCTCCGCAAAGGCCTGAGTATCCACTGACTACCCCTTTCCACTGCCACAACACCAAGGTTGCCAGCAGCAGTACGACAAATTGAGCCAGCAGTACCGGAAAAACCGCCCAGCGATGGAAAGGCAGGCGGTTTGGCGTGCGGATTTCCATCACAACTGCTCCTCGGAAGTCGACCAACAAGTCAGTAATGACTTGGCATAATTTGTGCCGACAAAATGCGCGCAGAGTATAGGGGTGGTTTAACCCCTATTCAACTCTTCGGTAGTGATTTCCGACTGCGCGCTACAACAGGAATTGTTTCAGCGGATGTGAGCAAGCACGCCTTGCAACTCGTCAAGCGAGTTGTAACGAATAACCAACTGGCCTTTGCCCTTGTTGCCATGACGGATCTGAACAGCCGAGCCCAGGCGCTCTGCGAGCCGCTGTTCAAGGCGTGCGATATCCGGATCAGGTTTGCTCGGTTCGACCGGATCAGGCTTGTCGCTGAGCCACTGACGCACCAGTGCCTCGGTTTGGCGCACGGTGAGGCCGCGTGCGACAACATGACGCGCCCCTTCCTCCTGTCGGCTTTCTTCAAGACCGAGCAATGCACGGGCGTGACCCATCTCCAGGTCGCCGTGGGCGAGCATGGTCTTGATTGCCTCGGGCAGGGTGATCAGGCGCAGCAGGTTGGCCACGGTTACCCGCGACTTGCCCACGGCGTCAGCCACCTGTTGCTGGGTGAGCTCGAATTCCTGCTGCAGGCGCTGCAGCGCCAGGGCTTCCTCCAGCGGGTTGAGGTCTTCGCGCTGGATGTTCTCGATCAACGCCATGGCAATGGCGGCTTCGTCGGCCACTTCACGGACCATGGCCGGGATCGTGTCCAGGCCGGCCTGCTGGGTTGCACGCCAGCGGCGCTCACCGGCGATGATTTCGTAGCGGTTGTCGCCAATCGGGCGCACCACGATCGGTTGCATGACGCCATGAGTGCGGATGGAGTGCGCGAGTTCCTCCAGCGCCTGCGGGTCCATGTCCCGGCGCGGCTGGTATTTGCCGCGCTGGATCAGCTCGACCGGCAGGTGTTGCAGTTCTTTCTGGTCGATCTTTACAGCCTGCTCTTCGAGCGCGCTGACGGAAGGACCACTGAGCAGTGCATCCAACCCACGTCCGAGACCCCGTTTCTTGACGGCCATACGGATTCCTTAAGTTGTTTGTGCAGTGCGTGATTGACGGCGTTGACGGCGAACCAGTTCCCCAGCCAGGGCCAGATATGCCAGCGCGCCGCGCGATTGCTTGTCGTAAGCCAGGGCTGGCATGCCGAAACTCGGGGCCTCGGCCAGGCGGATATTGCGCGGAATCACCGTGTCGTACAGCTGCGGACCAAAGTGCTCCTTCAGCTGCGCCGAAACATCGTTGTTCAGGCTCAGCCGCGGATCGTACATGGTCCGCAGCAAGCCCTCGATCTTCAGCTCCGGGTTCAACCGGGCAGCGATGCGCTTGATGTTATCCACAAGATCGCTGAGACCTTCCAGTGCGTAGTACTCGCACTGCATGGGGATGATCACGCCATCGGAAGCGACCAGGGCGTTGAGCGTCAGCATCGACAACGACGGCGGGCAGTCGATGAGGATGTAGTCGTAGTTCTCGCGGATAGGTGCCAGGGCGTTGCGCAGACGGCTTTCCTTGACCTGCATTTCCAGCAGCACCACTTCGGCGGCGGTCAGGTCCCGGTTGGCCGGCAGCAACTGGAAGCCACCGTGCTCGGAGTAATGCATGGCCTGAGCCAGGTCGCACTCCCCAATCAACAGGTCGTAGACCGAGTGCTCGAGCTCGTGCTTGTCCACACCACTGCCCATGGTGGCGTTGCCCTGCGGATCGAGGTCGATCAGCAGCACACGACGCTTGGTCGCAGCCAGCGAGGCGGCGAGATTGATACAGGTGGTGGTCTTGCCTACACCACCTTTCTGGTTCGCGATTGCGAATACCTTAGCCATTGATGCGCGTGTTCCCAGTCATGCCTTGCGGCGCAGTATCAGCAGATGGCGCTGGCCCTGGCAACCCGGAACGGTCAGGGCCTGTTCGCTTTCCACTGTGAAGTCTGCGGGCAATGCTACCAGTTCATCGGCAGGATGCAGCCCCTTCATTGCAAGCCATTGCGTCCCGGTGTCGCCCAGATGGCGGGTCCAGTTGGTGAAGTTCTCCATGCTGCTGAAGGCGCGGGAGATGATTCCGTCGAACGGTTGTGCCGGCTGGAAGGCTTCGACCCGGCTGTGGATAACCGTGAGGTTGTCCAGTTTCAGCTCCATTTTCACCTGGGTCAGGAAGCGGGTCTTCTTGCCATTGGCGTCCAGCACCGTCACACGCTTGTGCGGGTGCAGGATAGCCAACGGGATGCCGGGCATGCCACCGCCGCTGCCGACATCCAGCCAGTTGTCACGCTCGCTGTGGATAAACGACATGACACTGAGGCTGTCGAGCAGATGGCGCGACACCATTTCGTCCGGGTCGCGCACGGCGGTGAGATTGTAGGCTTTGTTCCATTTGATCAGCAGGGCCAGGTAGCCGAGCAGTTTTTCGTGATGCTCGGGGCCCAACTCGACACCGAGCTGGCGCGCACCTGTGGACAACTCTTCGGCGTGTTGCGGGGTGACCAGGGAACTCAAGCGCTTTGCTCCAATTCGCGGCCAGCGCCGCGTTTTTTCAAGTAAATCAGCAACAGGGATATCGCCGCCGGTGTCACGCCAGGAATGCGCGAGGCCTGGCCCAGGGTTTGCGGACGGGTCTGGCCAAGCTTGCCCTGGATCTCCTTGGACAGGCCGGAAATTGTCGAGTAGTCGATATCCACAGGCAGGACGGTGTCTTCACTGGCACGCAGGCGGGCGATTTCATCCTGCTGGCGGTCGATGTAGCCGGCGTACTTGGTGCGGATTTCGACCTGTTCGGCGACCTGTGGATCAATCGTCTCACCACCGGTTGCCTCGATCAGGCCGGCATAGTCGATTTCCGGGCGCGCGAGCAAGTTGAGCAGGCTGTACTCGTGACTCAGCGGGGTGCCGAACTTATCCACAATGGCTTGGCCTTGCTCGGTGTTCGGGCGCACCCAGGTCGACTTCAGGCGCTGTTCCTCACGCTCGATGCCGTCGCGTTTGGCGCAGAAGGCGGCCCAGCGCTGGTCATCGATCAGGCCCAGTTCACGGCCTTTTTCGGTCAGGCGCAGGTCGGCGTTGTCTTCACGCAGGATCAGGCGGTACTCGGCACGCGAAGTGAACATGCGGTACGGCTCCTGGGTACCCAGGGTGATCAGGTCGTCGACCAGTACCCCGATGTACGCTTCATCGCGACGCGGGCACCAGCTTTCGCGGCCTTGCGCGCGCAGTGCAGCGTTGGTACCCGCCAGCAAGCCTTGTGCGCCGGCTTCTTCGTAACCGGTTGTGCCGTTGATTTGCCCGGCGAAGAACAGGCCACCGATCACTTTGGTCTCGAGGCTGTACTTGAGGTCACGCGGGTCGAAGTAGTCGTACTCGATGGCGTAGCCCGGGCGCACGATGTGGGCGTTTTCCATACCGCGAATCGAACGCACCAACTCAAGCTGCACGTCGAACGGCAACGAAGTGGAAATGCCGTTGGGGTAAAGCTCGTGGGTGGTCAGGCCTTCCGGCTCGATGAACACCTGGTGGCTTTCCTTGTCGGCGAAGCGGTGGATCTTGTCTTCGATCGAAGGGCAGTAGCGCGGGCCGACGCCCTCGATCACGCCCGAATACATCGGCGAGCGGTCAAGGTTGGAGGCAATTATCTCGTGGGTGCGCGCGTTGGTGTGGGTAATCCAGCAGCTCACTTGACGTGGGTGCATCTCGGCATTGCCCATGAACGACATCACCGGGATCGGCGTATCGCCTGGCTGCTCGGTCATGACCGAGAAGTCCACCGAACGGCCATCAATACGCGGCGGTGTACCAGTTTTCAGGCGACCGACGCGCAGCGGCAGTTCACGCATGCGGTGGGCCAGGGCAATCGAAGGCGGATCACCGGCGCGACCGCCGGAATGGTTCTGTAAACCAATGTGGATAAGGCCGCCAAGGAAGGTACCGGTGGTCAACACCACCGATTCGGCGAAGAAACGCAGACCCATCTGAGTCACCACGCCTTTGACCTGGTCCTGTTCGACGATCAGGTCGTCGCAGGACTGCTGGAATATCCACAGGTTCGGCTGGTTTTCCAGGATTTCACGCACCACTGCCTTGTAGATGGCGCGGTCGGCCTGTGCACGGGTGGCGCGTACGGCCGGGCCCTTGCGGTTGTTCAAAACGCGGAACTGGATGCCGCTCTTGTCGGTGGCCAGCGCCATGGCGCCGCCGAGGGCATCGATCTCTTTGACCAGATGGCTTTTGCCAATACCGCCGATGGCGGGGTTGCAGCTCATGTGACCGAGGGTTTCCACGTTATGGGTCAACAGCAGGGTTTTCACACCCATGCGTGCAGACGCAAGCGCAGCCTCGGTACCGGCATGGCCGCCGCCGATGACGATCACTTCAAAACGGGAAGGGAAATCCACCACGCACCTCGTGCCTGTTTTTGCGAATAGAGAAGGTAAGCGGCCAAGTATAGGGACTTCACCCCCTTTAAAGAAACCATCTGAGCAAATTTTGACCAGTCTGTGGATGAGTGGCAAACAACAGAAATCACATGAAGAAATTTATAAAAGCTTTGTTTTTATGTTTATTCTTATGCACATGTCTGTCTGTGGATAAACATCTGTAGCTCAGTATTCATGCTGTGTAGAGAGAAATTAAACCCTGTGGCTGGAGTGCCATGAGGGCTATGGATAACGCGATTTAGCCTGTGGATTAAATGCCACTTTACCCACAGCCGGATTTTCCCTCAGAAAAAAAGCCCGCTTATCAACGGAGCTGAAGCGGGGTTTTCCACAGGGCTCCTGAAAGCAGATTTCGCTGCTGGGTGAAAAAATTTTTGTAGCAGCAGGCTGGCGCGGACAAGGTGGGAGCGGGCATGCCCGCGAAAGCGTCGGTCCATCCATAGGGTTTTGGAGGTTTTATGCGCCTCTTCGCGGGCGCGCCCGCTCCCACAGGTGCTCAGTTCGCCTTGCTCAGTAAGAATTTCATGCAAAAAAAAGCCGCTCCCGAAGGAGCGGCTATTGGTTTTGCCTGGTTGTGGATTACTTGCCGATGCAGAAGCTGGAGAAAATCCGCCCCAGCAGGTCATCCGAGCTGAATGCTCCGGTGATTTCCCCAAGCGCGTGTTGTGCCTGGCGCAAATCCTCTGCCAGCAACTCCCCTGCGCCCGCCAGGGTCAGTTGAGCACGGCCGTGCTCCAGATGCTCGCTGGCCTGGCGCAAGGCATCCAGATGGCGCCTGCGGGCACTGAAACCACTCTCTGCAGTCTGTTCGTAACCCATGCAGGCCTTCAGATGGTCGCGCAGCAGTTGCAGCCCTGTATCGTCGCCTTTGGCGCTGAGGGTAATGGTCACATGCCCGTCATCGCACTGTTCCAGCCCCACCCGCTCGCCACTCAGGTCGGCCTTGTTGCGAATCAGCGTAACCTTGGCCGGGTCAGGCCGCTGATCGAGAAACTCCGGCCACAGCGCGAACGGGTCGCTGGCTTCGGGTGCAGTGGAGTCGACCACCAGCAACACACGGTCAGCCTCGCCAATGGCCTTCAGGGCGCGTTCCACGCCGATTTTTTCCACATGGTCGTCGGTATCACGCAAACCCGCAGTATCGACCACGTGCAGCGGCATCCCGTCGATGTGGATATGTTCGCGCAGGATGTCCCGGGTGGTGCCGGCGATATCGGTGACAATTGCCGCTTCCCGGCCGGCCAACTGGTTCAGCAGGCTCGACTTGCCGGCATTCGGCCGGCCGGCGATGACCACAGTCATGCCGTCACGCAGCAAGGCACCCTGCCCGGCCTCACGCTGCACGGTGGATAACTCGCCGCGCACTGCATCGAGCATCGACAGCACGTGGCCATCGGCTAGGAAGTCGATCTCTTCCTCAGGAAAGTCGATAGCCGCCTCGACGTAGATGCGCAGGGCAATCAGCGCCTCGGTCAGGCTGTGTACACGTTTGGAGAACTCGCCTTGCAGCGAGCGCAGGGCATTGCGCGCCGCCTGGCTGGAGCTGGCCTCGATCAGGTCAGCGATAGCTTCTGCCTGGGCCAGGTCGAGCTTGTCGTTGAGGAAGGCACGCTCGCTGAATTCCCCTGGCCGTGCCAGGCGGCAGCCGACTTGTACACAGCGCTGAAGCAGCATGTCCAGGACCACCGGACCACCGTGCCCCTGCAGTTCAAGCACATCTTCACCGGTGAACGAGTTCGGCCCGGGGAAGAACAGCGCAATGCCCTCGTCCAACACCAGCCCTTCATCATCGCGAAACGGGCCATAGTGGGCATGGCGAGGGGTCAAGGTACGGCCGGTGATCAACTGCCCGGCCTTGCCTGCCAGCGGGCCGGACAACCTGACAATACCCACACCACCACGGCCTTGGGCGGTAGCGATGGCGGCAATGGTTTCACGCACAGTGTTCATGCTCGAAAGCCTCTACGACAAAAACGACAGATAGCAAAAACGCCCCACTAGGGGGCGTTTTTTATTCACAGGCTAGCGTACTAGCCGGTCAAGCAGCAGCTTTTTTGGTGGCTGCTTCGATACGACGGGTGATGTACCACTGCTGCGAAATCGACAAGCAGTTGTTCACAACCCAGTACAGCACCAGACCAGCCGGGAACCACAGGAAGAAGAAGGTGAAGATGATCGGCATCATTTTCATCACCTTGGCCTGCATCGGATCCGGCGGCGTCGGGTTCAGGCGCTGCTGGATGAACATGGTGGCGCCCATGATGATCGGCAGGATGAAGAACGGATCCTTGATCGACAGGTCGGTAATCCACAGCATCCAAGGGGCCTGGCGCATTTCCACGCTTTCCAGCAGTACCCAGTACAGGGCCAGGAATACCGGCATCTGCACCAGGATCGGCAGGCAGCCGCCCAGCGGGTTGATCTTCTCTTTCTTGTACAGCTCCATCATCGCCTGGGACATCTTCTGGCGATCGTCACCGAAGCGTTCCTTCAGCGCAGCGAGCTTCGGCGCTACGGCACGCATGCGCGCCATGGAGCGGTAGCTGGCAGCCGACAGCGGGAAGAACAGGCCTTTGATCAGCATGGTCAGCACGATGATCGACCAGCCCCAGTTACCCAGCAGGCTGTGGATATGTTGCAGCAGCCAGAAGATCGGCTGGGCGATGAACCACAGGAAGCCGTAGTCGACGGTCAGTTCCAGGCCTGGGGACAACTCTTTGAGCTTGGACTGGATCTTCGGGCCGGCGTACAGCATGGCGCTGGTTTCGACCTTGCCACCTGCAGGTACGCTGAGGGCCGGGCCGGTGTAGCCGATGATGTAGTTGCCCTGGCTGTCCTTGCGGGTCTGGACAACGTTGTTGTCCGATTTTGCCGGAATCCAGGCGGTCACGAAGTAGTGCTGCAGCCAGGCAACCCAGCCGCCGGACACATTTTCTTTCAAACTACCTTTGTCGATGTCCTTCATCGAGACCTTTTTGTAAGGCTCGGAAGCTGTCCACAGGGCTGCACCCAGGTAGGTTGCAGTGCCGGTGGCAGTGCTGGAGGACGGATCGCCACTGGCGTCACGCTTGAGCTGGGCAAACATGTTGCCGCTCCAGGCCTGGCCGCTCTGGTTGTCGATCAGGTAACTGACGTTCAGGTCGTACTCACCGCGCTTGAAGCTGAAGCGCTTGATGTAGTTGACGCCGTTGTCGCTGAACTTCAGATCAACCACCAGTTGTTCCTGGCCGTCGGCCAGTTGGTAGCTTTTCTGTTCGGCGGCATACAGTGGACGGCCGCTGGCGCGGGCATCCGGGCCGTTGGCACCGGTCAGGCCGCTTTGTGCCAGGTAAACACGCTCACCACCGTTGTCGAACAACTGGAACGGGATGTTCGGGTGGTCCTGACGGCGTGGGTACTTCGGCAGGTTCAACTGGACGATGTCACCACCAACTGGATCGATAGCCAGTTCCAGGACGTCGGTCTTGACCCGGATCAGGTCCTTGCTGAGTGCGACAGGTGCCAGCTCGGCAGGGCTCGATTCGGCGTTGGCGCTCGGTACATCGGCACTGGCGCCGTTGTTACCGGCCGGTACGCCATCGGGCAAGCCCGGAGCAACAGTGCTGGCAGCAGTATTCTGAGTCGGCAGGGCAGCCTGGCCGTAGTCATCGTTCCACTTCAGGACCATGACGTAGGACACGACTGCCAGCGCGGCGATCAGGATCGTGCGTTTAATATCCATGATTACTCGGCTATCGAAGAAGTTCGGGAGGAAGGAGCGGGTGGAACGGGGTCGAAACCGCCGTCATTCCACGGATGACAACGCCCCAGGCGACGAACGGCCAGCCACCCACCACGCCAGAGGCCATGGTTTTCGATGGCTTCATAAGCGTAACAGGAGCAACTGGGGAAAAAACGACAGTGACTGGCCATCAGAGGACTAATGGCGTAACGGTAAAACTGGATCGGAACGAGTGCCAGTTTACGCATCTTGGCTGTCTACCCCTGCGGAATTGGCGGTGACTGCTGGGGTTGGCCGGCTGCGAGCCAAGCGTTTCCAGAGCTTGCCAAAGTGTTGGTGCAATTCCGGGTTTTCTACTTCACCCAATCCCTTGCGCGCGACGATCACGATGTCCAGGCCAGCAAGCGATTGCTGGTTAAGACGAAAGGAATCGCGCATCAAGCGCTTGAGGCGGTTGCGTTGAACAGCGAGCTTGACGCTCTTCTTGCCGATCACCAGGCCAAGCCGTGGGTGATCGAGACCGTTCTCGCGAGCAAGGATCAGCAGGTTTTTCCCTGGAACCTTGCCGGTTGGGGAGTCGAAGACCGCTTTGAAATGTCGGGGTGTAAGCAGTCGCTTTTCCCGACTGAAGTCCTGACTCACCACCTGTGCCGAAAAATCAAATGGCCAGACGCTTACGGCCTTTGGCACGACGACGCGACAGAACAGCGCGGCCGTTCTTGGTAGCCATACGGGCACGGAAACCGTGGGTGCGGGCGCGCTTGATGGTGCTTGGTTGGAAAGTACGTTTCATGGCGTGTTACCTGGTTTGTCGACGACGGGCCGGGATGGCCCCCTTTTTAAGAGACCGGCGATTCTAGAGAAAGCAAGCCCATAGGTCAATTTCCAACCAGCCTTTCCATATAGAGCACGGGATGGACGGTGCAGGTTCGGTCATCGCCAAAGAGTGCTTGATCGGACACACGAGGAAGGGACAACATGAAAAAAAGAAGAGACATATAAAAAGCTTTTCTGAAGAACTTATAAATCTTAAGTGGATAACCTTCTGTGGATAACAGCGTGCAGGCCCTGAAACACGTGATGTACAGAGTTTCATAACGTTGTTCTCAAGCGGTGCTGCGCTTGTTTTGATCGTGGTCGAAACCTGTGGATTAAAACACCACTTACCCACAGGTGAGTTATCAACAGGTCAGGACTCAGGGTTGTGCATAGCCCTCATGCCGGGTTATCCACAGAGCTTATTCACAGTCCGGTGAAGCCGTTTTGGTCGATAAATGGCTGTTTTGTCATGGATCCTAACGTGTCCACATGTGGATAACTGATCGCTCGACCGGTACAATGGCGGTTTGCTTTTGCCTCATCCGGCTTTCAAACTCAGGGGATATCCGTGTCAGTGGAACTTTGGCAGCAGTGCGTAGAGCTTCTGCGCGATGAACTGCCTGCCCAGCAATTCAACACCTGGATCCGTCCGCTACAGGTCGAAGCCGAAGGCGACGAGTTGCGCGTCTATGCGCCTAACCGTTTCGTTCTCGATTGGGTCAATGAAAAGTACCTGGGCCGTTTGCTCGAGCTGTTGGGTGAAAACGGCAGCGGTATCGCGCCTGCCCTTTCCTTGTTAATAGGCAGCCGCCGCAGCTCGGCCCCACGCGCTGCGCCCAACGCGCCGGTCAGTGCAGCTGTGGCAGCTTCGCTGGCGCAAAGCCAGGCGCCAAAAGCCGTGCCGGCAGTGGCGGCGGTCGAGCCGGTTACTGTTGCGGCCGTGGAGCCTGTGCTGGTCAATGAACTGGCCGAGCAGTCCTCGCGTGACAGCTTCGATGCCATGGCCGAGCCGGCAACGGCACCCGCCAGCAGCGCCCGGACCGAACAGCGCACCGTGCAGGTTGAAGGTGCGCTCAAGCACACCAGCTACCTGAACCGCACCTTCACCTTCGACACCTTCGTCGAAGGTAAGTCGAACCAGCTGGCGCGTGCAGCTGCCTGGCAGGTGGCTGATAACCCCAAGCATGGTTACAACCCACTGTTCCTCTACGGTGGCGTAGGCTTGGGTAAGACCCACCTCATGCATGCTGTGGGTAACCACCTGCTGAAGAAGAACCCGAACGCCAAGGTCGTGTACCTGCATTCGGAGCGTTTCGTCGCAGACATGGTCAAGGCCCTGCAGCTCAACGCCATCAACGAATTCAAGCGCTTCTACCGCTCGGTGGATGCGTTGCTGATCGACGACATCCAGTTCTTTGCCCGCAAAGAGCGCTCTCAGGAAGAGTTTTTCCACACCTTCAACGCCCTGCTTGAGGGTGGCCAGCAGGTAATCCTTACCTCTGACCGTTATCCAAAGGAGATCGAAGGCCTGGAAGAGCGCTTGAAGTCGCGCTTTGGTTGGGGCCTGACGGTGGCTGTCGAGCCACCAGAGCTGGAAACCCGCGTGGCCATCCTGATGAAGAAGGCTGACCAGGCCAAGGTCGAGCTACCGCATGATGCGGCCTTCTTCATTGCTCAACGTATTCGTTCCAACGTACGTGAGCTGGAAGGTGCACTGAAACGGGTCATCGCGCACTCGCACTTCATGGGCCGCGATATCACTATCGAGCTGATCCGCGAGTCGCTGAAAGACCTGTTGGCGCTGCAAGACAAACTGGTCAGTGTGGATAACATTCAGCGCACCGTCGCCGAGTACTACAAGATCAAGATCTCTGATCTGTTGTCCAAGCGTCGTTCGCGCTCTGTCGCACGCCCGCGCCAGGTGGCCATGGCCCTTTCCAAGGAGCTGACCAACCACAGTTTGCCGGAAATCGGCGACATGTTTGGTGGCCGCGACCACACGACCGTGCTGCATGCCTGCCGCAAGATCAACGAATTGAAGGAATCCGACGCGGACATCCGCGAGGACTACAAGAACCTGCTGCGGACGCTGACGACCTGATGGCCGTCTGCGCAGCTAATTGAAGGCAAGGGACTAGACCATGCATTTCACCATTCAACGCGAAGCCCTGTTGAAACCCCTGCAACTGGTCGCCGGTGTCGTAGAGCGCCGTCAGACCTTGCCGGTCCTGTCCAACGTACTGCTGGTCGTGCAAGGCCAGCAACTGTCGTTGACCGGTACCGACCTGGAAGTCGAACTGGTAGGCCGCGTACAACTGGAAGAGCCGGCCGAGCCTGGCGAAATCACTGTGCCGGCGCGCAAGCTGATGGACATTTGCAAAAGCCTGCCGAACGACGCCCTGATCGATATCAAGGTCGACGAGCAGAAACTGTTGGTAAAGGCCGGCCGCAGCCGCTTTACCCTGTCGACCCTGCCAGCCAATGACTTCCCGACTGTGGAAGAAGGCCCGGGGTCGCTGACCTGCAATCTTGAACAGAGCAAGCTGCGCCGCCTTATCGAGCGCACCAGCTTCGCCATGGCTCAGCAGGATGTGCGTTACTACCTCAACGGCATGCTGCTGGAGGTTTCCCGTAATACCCTGCGCGCAGTGTCCACTGATGGTCACCGTCTGGCGCTGTGCTCCATGACCGCGCCGATCGAGCAGGAAGATCGCCACCAGGTCATCGTGCCGCGCAAAGGTATTCTGGAGCTGGCGCGCCTGCTGACCGACCCGGAAGGCATGGTCAGCATTGTTCTGGGCCAACATCACATTCGTGCCACTACCGGTGAATTCACCTTTACCTCCAAGCTGGTGGACGGCAAGTTCCCGGACTACGAGCGCGTACTGCCCAAAGGCGGCGACAAACTGGTGGTCGGTGACCGTCAGGCCCTGCGTGAAGCCTTCAGCCGTACTGCGATTCTCTCCAACGAGAAATACCGTGGTATTCGCCTGCAACTGGCTGCTGGCCAGTTGAAGATCCAGGCCAACAACCCCGAGCAGGAAGAAGCGGAAGAAGAAATCAGCGTGGACTACGAAGGTAGCTCGCTGGAAATCGGCTTCAACGTCAGCTACCTGCTGGACGTGCTGGGCGTTATGACTACTGAGCAAGTTCGTCTGATTCTGTCTGATTCCAACAGCAGTGCCCTGCTGCAGGAAGCTGGCAATGACGATTCTTCCTACGTTGTCATGCCGATGCGCCTGTAACCTGTAGCAGGCGACATGTCCCTTCGACGTATCATGGTCACCGCGGTGCGCAACTTGCACCCGGTGACACTCTCACCCTCCCCCCGCATCAACATCCTTTACGGCGCCAACGGCAGTGGCAAGACCAGCGTGCTTGAAGCCGTGCATCTGCTTGGGCTGGCTCGCTCATTTCGCAGTACCCGTCTGAATCCGGTTATTCAATACGAACAGCCTGCGTGTACCGTATTCGGCGAAGTGGAGTTGACCGAGGGAGGCACCAGTAAACTGGGTGTGTCTCGGGAGCGCCAGGGGGAGTTCTCGATTCGAATTGATGGGCAAAATGCTCGCAGCGCTGCGCAACTGGCGGAGTTGCTACCGCTTCAGCTTATCAATCCAGACAGTTTCCGCCTGTTGGAAGGCGCCCCTAAGATCCGCCGCCAATTCCTGGATTGGGGTGTGTTCCACGTGGAACCTCGTTTTCTGCCAGCCTGGCAACGGCTGCAGAAGGCGCTGCGGCAGCGGAACTCATGGTTGCGGCATGGTACACTTGACCCAGCTTCGCAAGCCGCCTGGGACCGGGAGTTGTGCCTGGCCAGCGCGGAAATAGATGAATACCGTCGCAATTACATCAAGGCCTTGAAGCCCGTCTTCGAGCGAACCCTGAGCGAACTGGTCGAGCTGGACGGGTTGACCCTGAGCTACTACCGAGGCTGGGACAAGGACCGGGAACTGCAAGAAGTACTCGCCTCCTCTCTCCTTCGCGATCAGCAGATGGGCCATACCCAGGCCGGTCCGCAGCGTGCTGATCTGCGTCTTCGTCTGGCTGCCAACAACGCAGCCGACATCCTGTCGCGTGGTCAGCAAAAGCTGGTGGTGTGCGCATTGCGTATTGCCCAAGGCCACCTCGTTAGTCAGGCTCGCCGCGGTCACTGTATTTATCTCGTGGATGACTTGCCGTCCGAACTGGACGATAAGCATCGCCGCGCGCTGTGCCGCTTGCTTGAAGAATTACGCTGCCAGGTGTTCATCACCTGTGTAGACCACGAATTACTGAGGGAAGGCTGGCAGACGGAAACGCCAGTTGCTTTGTTCCACGTGGAACAAGGCCGTATCACCCAGACCCACGACCATCGGGAGTGAAGGCATGAGCGAAAATCAAACGTACGACTCCTCCAGCATCAAGGTGCTGAAAGGTTTGGATGCCGTACGCAAGCGTCCCGGCATGTACATTGGCGACACCGATGATGGTAGCGGCCTGCACCACATGGTCTTCGAGGTGGTCGACAACTCGATCGACGAAGCCCTCGCCGGTCACTGCGATGACATCACCGTCATCATCCACCCTGACGAATCCATCAGTGTGCGCGACAACGGTCGCGGCATTCCGGTTGACGTGCATAAAGAAGAAGGCGTTTCCGCAGCCGAGGTCATCATGACCGTACTGCACGCTGGCGGTAAGTTCGACGATAACTCCTACAAGGTATCCGGCGGCCTGCACGGCGTGGGTGTTTCCGTGGTGAACGCCCTGTCCGAGAAGTTGGTGCTGACCGTTCGCCGTAGCGGCAAGATCTGGGAACAGACCTACGTTCACGGCGTACCCCAAGCGCCGATGGCAGTTGTGGGTGAGAGCGAAACCACTGGTACTCACATCCACTTCAAACCGTCGGCTGAGACCTTCAAGAATATCCACTTCAGCTGGGACATCCTGGCCAAGCGTATTCGCGAGTTGTCGTTCCTGAACTCGGGCGTTGGCATTCTGTTGAAGGATGAGCGCAGCGGTAAGGAAGAGTTCTTCAAGTACGAAGGCGGCCTGCGTGCGTTCGTCGAGTACCTGAACACCAATAAGACGCCGGTAAACTCCCAGGTGTTCCACTTCAACGTTCAGCGTGACGATGGCGTGGGTGTGGAAGTCGCTCTGCAGTGGAACGACAGCTTCAACGAAAACCTGCTGTGCTTCACCAACAACATTCCACAGCGCGACGGTGGTACGCACCTTGTTGGCTTCCGTTCTTCGCTGACCCGTAGCCTGAACAGCTACATCGAGCAGGAAGGCCTGGCCAAGAAGAACAAGGTGGCAACCACGGGTGACGACGCCCGTGAAGGCTTGACCGCGATCATCTCGGTGAAGGTGCCGGACCCCAAGTTCAGTTCGCAGACCAAAGACAAGCTGGTCTCCTCGGAGGTGAAAACCGCCGTGGAGCAGGAAATGAACAAGTACTTCGCTGACTTCCTGCTGGAAAACCCGAACGAGGCCAAGGCGGTTGTTGGCAAGATGATCGACGCCGCTCGTGCACGTGAAGCAGCACGAAAAGCCCGTGAGATGACCCGCCGCAAAGGTGCGCTGGATATCGCTGGCCTGCCGGGCAAACTGGCGGACTGCCAGGAAAAGGACCCTGCCCTTTCCGAACTGTACCTGGTGGAGGGTGACTCCGCTGGTGGCTCGGCCAAGCAAGGCCGTAACCGTCGTACCCAGGCGATCCTGCCGTTGAAGGGTAAAATCCTCAACGTCGAGAAAGCACGCTTCGACAAGATGATTTCGTCCCAGGAAGTGGGCACGCTGATCACCGCGCTGGGCTGTGGTATCGGCCGCGAAGAGTACAACATCGACAAGCTGCGTTATCACAACATCATCATCATGACCGATGCTGACGTCGACGGTTCGCACATCCGTACCCTGCTGCTGACCTTCTTCTTCCGTCAGCTGCCAGAACTGGTCGAGCGTGGCTACATCTACATTGCCCAGCCTCCACTGTACAAGGTGAAGAAAGGCAAGCAGGAGCAGTACATCAAGGACGACGAGGCCATGGAAGAGTACATGACCCAGTCGGCCCTGGAGGATGCCAGCCTGCACCTGGACGAGTCGGCGCCAGCGGTTTCCGGTGTGCAGCTGGAAAGCCTGGTGAACGAGTTCCGCAGCGTGATGAAAACCCTCAAGCGCCTTTCGCGCCTGTACCCGGAAGACATCACCGAGCACTTCATCTACCTGCCAGAGGTGACGCTGGAGCAGTTGGGTGACCACGCTGTGATGCAAGCCTGGCTGGCCCAGTTCCAGGCGCGCCTGAACAACAGCCAGAAGTCTGGCCTGGTTTACAACGCCAGCCTGCGTGAAGACAAAGAACGCAACGTATGGCTGCCGGAAGTGGAAGTCACCTCCCACGGCCTGGCCAGCTACGTCACCTTCAACCGCGACTTCTTCGGCAGCAATGACTACCGCACGGTGGTGAACATTGGTGCCAAGCTGTCGAGCCTGCTGGGTGAAGGTGCTTACGTGCAGCGCGGTGAGCGTCGCAAGGCAATCGTCGAGTTCAAGGAAGGCCTCGACTGGCTGATGAACGAGACCACCAAGCGTCATACCATCCAGCGATACAAAGGGCTGGGTGAGATGAACCCGGACCAGCTGTGGGAAACCACCATGGACCCAACCGTGCGCCGTATGCTCAAGGTCACCATTGAGGATGCGATCGCTGCTGACCAGATTTTCAACACCCTGATGGGTGATGCAGTCGAGCCGCGTCGTGAGTTCATTGAAAGCAACGCGCTGTCGGTTTCTAACTTGGACTTCTGATTTAAGTCGATGGGCGTATTAATTTTCGCAAATGGCCGAGTTACTGTCGCCTTATAGGAGAAACCCCGGCCTTGGTGCCGGGGTTTTTCTTTTCCATAGAGCAATGAGTACCGAACGCTGGGATCAATCAGGACGGTATCAACAAAGCCCTGTAGGCAGCCTGCAAAAACCTCGCTTGGGTGATCAGAGAGTGCATGCTTTGCGCCCAGGGCAGCGCGTCCGGTTGTTGATGCTTGACCTCGTGGATGTCCTGCACATGAAATGCGTCCACCACAGCCTCCAAAGATAGATTCTGGTGGCCTTTAAGCCATCTTCACGGGCTTGATCAGGCTTTCTGCCGGAATACCAAACAGATCGTGCAGCTTCCATATCATGGGCAGCGTCAAAGAGCGCTTACGGTTCAGCACTTCATAGACCCGGTTTGTCTTACCGATGGCAGGAGCCAGATCGGCAGCGGTGAGGCCGGACTGTTCCATGCGAAACTTGATGGCCTCGATCGGGTCTGGCAACTCCACTGGAAAATGCTTGCTCTCGTAAGCCTCGATCAAGGTGATCATGACCTCAAAAGCATCTCCCTCTGGCGTGCCAGATTCTGGCTCACTCTCAAACAGCGGAGAAATCTCCTTGAGAGCGGCCCGGTAGTCGTCATCGTTGCGGATTGGGCGGATGTTCATAAATGGTCACTCCATCTCCACAGTGTTTGCGTCGATTTTGTCGTAATCCTCGTGCGTGCCGACAAATTTGATGTAGACCGCTCCAAAGCGGTAGGCAACGGCTACCACCAGCCTGTAATCGTTCCCTTTGATATTGAAGACGACGCGCCTACCTTTCAGAATGCTTGCATTACGGTACTGGCTCTTGATGGCATCAGGGCTTGTCCATGCAGCATTCCTGGTTTCGTCCACCCATGCGCGTAATGGCTGTTCGGCTTTTGGGTATGTTTCCCAAAACAACTTCAACTGGCTGATGGCGATAATCTTCATGGTTTGCAGTGTAGTCCCAACGTGGGACTGCATGCAAGATTTGGCGAAATCCCCTAGCAATGAGCCAACGTTCCACGTGGAACAGGCCTTCAGTAGCCGGTGAGAATATTCACGATCACACCACTGGCAATTGCCACCAGCACATAGTCGCCGTTCACGTACAACCAACGATGATCCCGCGGTGGCGCGTAAAGGTGGCGCGCTTTCCAGTCGGTCACCCAGTAGCGGTCACCACGGTAGTGCGGGTCCACAGCATGCCCACGCTGCCATTGCTGGTGGGGTACCGGCATGCCTTGTTGTGGGCGGAAGTTCGGGTCACGGTAAGCGGGACCGCGGCCGTTGTCATGCCTGCCTTGTTGTTGCGGTTGACCATGCGGCGGGTTGCCTTGGTGCGAAGGGCCACCATCATGACGGTCGGGTGGGCCCGGCTGCGCGAAGCTGGCCAGTGGTGCGCTGAGCATGAGCGCGGCGCAGATCACGGTTAGGGTTTTCTTCATTTGGTGCGGTCCTCTGTACGGTTAACCAATCAGACCACTGTTTTGGCGGTTTAATGTCAGGACAGAGGTAAAGGTCCGGTAAAGGTGGACCCTTGCTCAGTTCTAAAAGTTGGCACGGTCCCTGTGGGAGCGGGCGTGTCGAGGCGTCGAACCGCCGCGAAACAGGCAACACGGTGGATGGCACCGGCTTTGCCGGTGTTCGCGGGCATGCCCGCTCCCACAAAAGACTGCGCCAGTCGGCAGTACCTAGTTAAGGCCGAGCGCCTTCAAGCGGCGATACAGCGTGCGTTCGCTCATTCCTAAATGAAGCGCCAGCTCACTGCGCGAGCCCTTGAACTGTTCAAGGGCCTGCGCCAACTCCCCTAGGTCATTGCGCCGTCGGCCTGAATTCACCACTGACGCTGGCCCAATGTCTTCCGGCAAATGCTCCGGGCGAATCATCCCGTCATCAGCAAACAACCGCGCCCTCTCCAGAATATTGCGCAGCTCGCGAATATTGCCCGGGAACGCATGCAACCCAAGTTGCCGCAAGGCATCGTCGCTCAAGCTGGGCGTCGATTTGCCGGCCATGCGTTGCAGCAGGCTCTGCGCCAGCAACGGCAAGTCTTCGACTCGCTCGCGCAGCGCCGGCAGACGAATCGGGAAACCGCTGATGCGGTAGTAGAGGTCTTCGCGGAAGCTACCTTCCGCAACCATCTGCCTGAGCGGTTTGTGCGTCGCCGATACCAGGCGAAAATCGGAATGCACCGTGCGCAGGCTGCCCACCGGGCGGAAGCTACCGGACTCGATCAGGCGTAACAGCTTCACCTGCATCCCCAGCGGTACTTCGCCAATTTCGTCGAGGAACAGGGTGCCGCCATGCGCGGCCTCAGCCAGGCCGATCTTGCGCTGGTTGGCGCCAGTGAACGCGCCCTTCTCGTAACCGAACAATTCACTCTCGAACAACGACTCGGTCAGGCCGGTGCAGTCGACTACTACCAGCGGACCATTGGCCCTGGGGCTACCCATGTGCACTGCCCGGGCGAACAGCTCCTTGCCCGTTCCCGATTCCCCCTGCAACAACACAGGAATCTGCGCTGGTGCCGCACGTTGCAGGCTGGCCAGTGCAACCTTGAACGCTGGCGCCCGGCCGACCAGCCCTTGTTCCTGAGGCTGTGCCGAAGCGAGGGTGATGGTGGTCAGGCGCTCGACATACGCCACCACCCTGCCCTGCTCATCCAGGATCGGGCGTAGCTCGACATCCACATGCTCGGGGCCGCGTGGGGTGTGATGAATGTGCAATACCCGCTCCGGCAATTTGCTGTCCCAGGCCTTGCGCATCGGGCAATGCTCACCGGCCTGGTCGCAGGGCACGGCGTAGTGATGCGAGACCTTGTGGCACTTCTCGCCCAACGGCGCTTGTTCGTGGTGACCGAACTGGCGGCGGTAGGCGGCGTTGGCGGCCAGGATGTTGTAGTCGGTGTCCAGTACGATGGTGGGCAAGGCATCGTGCTCAAGGTAGGACACCAGAGCCAGGATGAGGGGTTGGGCTTGAGGCATGACGGCACCGTTTGGATGACCGGCGCAGGGTAACAAGGACTGCCAAACACTGCCATTGGCTGACAGTCGACTGCCAACACCGCTGCCAACTCGCCAGGCAGGCACCAGAAAAGGCAGGCTTTGTTGGCCCGTCTACTGGAAAAAGCCTGGCATGCATCTTGATAAACCTCCATTCACTGCCTACGCCTCTACTAGGGCGTGGCGGAATAAATTGGAGAACGTGATGATCATCGGCAACAACCTTCACGTGGAAGCCTTCTTCGACAAGGCGACCTCGACCATCAGCTACCTGGTCATGGACGGCGAAACCCGCAAGTGTGCATTGATCGACAGCGTCCTCGACTATGACCCCAAGTCAGGGCGTACCTGTACCGCCTCGGCGGACCAGTTGATCGACCGGGTGAAGGCCTTGGGGGCTGACGTACAGTGGGTGCTGGAAACCCATGTACATGCCGACCACCTCTCCGCGGCGGCATACCTGAAAGAACAGCTGGGCGGCCATACCGCCATCGGCGCGCATATCACCCAGGTGCAGAAAGTGTTCGGGGCCTTGTTCAACGCCGAGCCCGGCTTTGCCCGTGATGGCAGCCAGTTCGACGTGTTGTTTGAAGATGAGGAAGGTTTCCATATTGGCAACCTGCATGCCCGTGCACTGCACACCCCAGGGCATACCCCAGCGTGCATGAGTTTCATGATCCAGGACGCCGGTGAGATCGCTGTGTTCGTCGGCGATACCCTGTTCATGCCCGACTACGGCACTGCCCGCTGCGACTTCCCGGGGGCCGATGCCCGCACCCTGTACCGTTCGATCCGTCGTCTGCTGGCGTTTCCCGACCAGACCCGGCTGTTCATGTGCCACGACTACCTGCCAGGTGGCCGCGACATGCAGTACGTCACTACCGTGGCCGAGCAGCGCGCCAGCAACATCCACATTCGCCAGGGCATCGACGAGGACAGTTTCGTCGCCATGCGTGAAGCCCGCGACAAGACCCTCGACATGCCCGTCCTGATCCTGCCTTCGGTACAGGTGAACATGCGCAGCGGCCAGCTTCCTGCGCCCGAAGAGAACGGCGTGAGCTATTTGAAGATTCCGCTGAACAAGCTGTAACCGCCCTGCCCCATAACCAGATTTCCAGGATTTACCGCCATGCCTGCCTTGTTGTCCCCTGCCAATACCGACCACCACAAGGTGGTCATCGTCGGTGCCGGTGCCGCCGGTATCGCCACTGCTTCCAGCCTGGTCAGCCGTGACCCGTCGCTGGACGTTGCCTTGATCGACCCCGCCGAAGTGCATTACTACCAACCCGGCTGGACCATGGTCGGCGCCGGTGTGTTCAGCGCCCCGAGTACTGCCCGCACCATGGCCTCGACCATCCCGCGCGGTGTGCGCTGGGTCAAGGCGCGGGTGCAGGGGTTCGACCCGCTGGGCCAGTTGGTGGTCCTCGAAGACGGCTCCGCCATCAGCTATGAACAGCTGGTCGTCTGCCCCGGGCTCAAACTGGACTGGGCTGCCATCGATGGCCTCAGTGAGACCCTGGGCCGTAACGGTGTCACCTCCAACTATCGCTACGACCTGGCGCCCTACACCTGGGAGCTGGTGCAGAAACTCAAGCAAGGCCGCGCCGTGTTCAGCCAACCGCCCATGCCGATCAAATGTGCGGGTGCGCCGCAGAAGGCGCTGTACCTGTCGTGCGACCACTGGCTGCGTCACGGCCACCTGGGGGCGGTGAAAGCCAGCTTTTTCAATGCCGGTGCAGTTTTGTTCGGTGTGGCGGACTACGTGCCCGCGCTGATGAAGTACATTGAAAAATACGCCGTGGATCTCAACTTTTCCCACCGACTGGTAGCCGTGGATGGCTCTGGAAAGCGTGCCACCTTCGTGCACACCTTGGCTGATGGCAGCAGCGAATCACGCACTGAAGCCTTCGACATGCTGCATGTGGTACCGCCACAGGTGGCACCGGATTTCATTCGCGAAAGCCCATTGGCCGACAGCACCGGCTGGGTCGATGTCGACCCGCATACCCTGCGCCATCGCAAGTACACCAATATCCATGCCTTGGGTGACGTGGCCAATACCAGCAATGCCAAGACCGCTGCGGCTGCTCGCAAGCAGGCACCGGTAGTGGCAAACAACGTGCTGGTGGCGCTGGGCAGGCTGCCAACCCTGGCTCAGTACGATGGCTATGGCTCATGCCCGCTGACAGTTGAGCGCGGCAGGATTGTGCTGGCCGAATTCACCTATGGCGGCAAGCTGGCACCGAGCTTCCCCAATTGGTTGCTGGATGGTCGCAAGCCGACCCGTCTGGCCTGGTTGCTCAAGGCGCAGGCGCTGCCGCCGTTGTATTGGCAAGGCATGCTGAAGGGGCGCGAGTGGCTGGCCCGCCCGCAGCCGCTGGTAGCTGAGGGTAGGCAGTGATCGAACATCAATTGTTGGGCGCCGGACTGGGCGCGGTTATCGGTGCGGTGCTTGCGTTGACCGGTGCTGGCGGAGGCATTCTTGCAGTGCCGTTGCTGGTGTTCGGTTTGGGGCTGTCGATGGTCGAGGCTGCACCGGTCGGGCTGCTGGCAGTAGGCATGGCAGCGGCGGTTGGTGCAGTGCTGGGCTTGCGCCAGGGGCTGGTGCGTTATCGAGCGGCGCTGTTCATTGCGTTGATCGGCGTAGTAGCTGCGCCGTTTGGATTGATGCTGGCTCACCAGCTGCCGAATACGCCCTTGCAGTTGGTGTTCGCCGGTGTGCTGGTATATGCCTGCCTGCGCATTTGGCGCAAGGCTGCCAAGGAATTGCGCGGCGAAGCCAATGACGCCCATCGCTACATCGAACCCTGTGTACTCAACCCCTTGCAGGGCCGCTTGCGCTGGACCCTACCCTGCGCTCGCGCCCTGGCATTCACGGGTGCTTTGTCCGGGCTGCTATCCGGCCTGTTAGGGGTGGGTGGAGGGTTTGTCATCATCCCGGCCCTGAACCGCTATACCAACCTGCGCATGGCCAGCATCGTTTCCACCTCGTTGGCGGTGATCGCCCTGGTGTCGACCGGCAGCGTGGTCAGTGCCAGCCTGGCGGGTGTGATGCACTGGCAAGTCGGCACGCCGTTCGCCGTCGGCGCAGTGATCGGCCTGCTGCTGGCGCGGCCATTGGCTGTAAGGCTGGCCGGGCCGCGTTTGCAACAGCTGTTTGCGATGGCCGGTTGGGCGGCCGCGTTGCTACTGGCTGGCAAGGCGCTATTGAGCTAACAGCTCGTCCTGTTCCGCCGCGCAAAGCGCCAGCAGGTAGTCCCACACCACCCGCAGGCGTACCGATTTGTGCAGTTCGCGGCGGGTGCAGATCCAGTAGCTGCGCTGGATGGTTTCGCCAGGCAGCACGCGCACCAGCGCCGGGTCGTGGCGGGCCATGTAGTTGGGCAGTACGGCGATGCCAAGCCCGGCGCGGGCAGCGGCCTGTTGGGCAATTACGCTGGTACTGCGAAACACCACGCTCGGGGCCCGGCAGAAGCTGTTGAGAAACAGCAGTTCCTGGCTGAACAACAGGTCGTCGACGTAGCCGATCCAGCTGTGCCGGGCCAGGTCCTCGCGGTTGCGCAGGGGCGGTGCGCGGTCCAGGTAGCCCGGGCTGGCGTACAAGGCCAAGCGATAGTCGGTGAGTTTGCGGGTAATCAGCAGGTCGGCGTTGGGGCGCTCCAGGTGGATGCTGATTTCGGCTTCGCGGTTGAGGATGCTGACGAAGCGCGGTACGGCGACCAGCTCCACTTCAAGGCCGGGGTAGCGCTCGAACAATGCGTTCATGCGCGGGGTGAAGAACATGATGCCGATGCCTTCGGTCACCCCAAGGCGAATCTTGCCCAGCGGAGTGATTGCCTGGGTGATTTCTTCCTGCGCCAGTAGCGCGACGTTTTCCATGGCCTCGGCATGTTTGAGCAGGGCCTGGCCCGAGGGGGTCAGCTCGTAGCCCTGGGCATGCTGCACGAACAGCGCGGTGCCCAGGCTTTGCTCGATGCTCTCGATATGCCGGGCCACGGTGCTGTGGGTGGTATTGAGGCGCTTGGCGGCGGTAAGCAGGCGGCCGCTGCGCTGCAACTCGAGGAAAAACCGCAGATCGTTCCAGTCGAACATGCTGATCCTTTGTGGCAGTTCGTTCCAGCCCATTCGCGGGCACGCCCGCTCCCACAGGTACAGCGAAACCCTGTGGGAGCGGGCGAGCCCGCGAAGAGGCCGGTACAGGCTTACCGCTGTGCTAAAACGCACAGCGGCTGCGTGAAATCTCGTGTTCCCTCCACGAAATTACTCACTAAGATGGATCGGGACAAGAATAATAATCAGGCCCGAGGTTGCACATGCCATCAGCCGATTCTGTCTTTGACTACGTGGTCGTAGGGGCCGGTCCTGCCGGTTGCCTGCTTGCCAATCGTTTGTCCGCCGACCCCTCCTGCCGCGTCTTGTTGCTGGAAGCGGGTGGTCGCGACAACTACCCCTGGATCCACATTCCCGTGGGTTATCTCTACTGCATCGGCAACCCGCGCACCGACTGGTGCTTCAAGACCGAGGCCCAGGCTGGCCTTGGCGGTCGCGCACTGGGCTACCCGCGCGGCAAGGTGCTCGGCGGCTGTTCCTCGATCAACGGCATGATCTACATGCGCGGCCAGGCAGCGGATTACGACCGTTGGGCCGAGCAAGGCAACGACGGCTGGGCATGGAAAGATGTACTGCCGCTGTTCAAGGCCAGCGAGAACCACTTTGCCGGCGCCAGCGACCACCACGGCAGCGAAGGCGAATGGCGGGTCGAGCGCCAGCGCTACAGCTGGCCGATCCTTGATGCGTTCCGTGATGCTGCCGAGCAAAGCGGCATCGGCAAGGTGGACGACTTCAACACCGGCGACAACCAAGGCTGTGGATACTTTCAGGTCAACCAGCGTAGTGGCGTGCGCTGGAATGCCTCCAAAGCCTTCCTGCGACCTATCAAGCACCGCGCCAACCTCACCGTGCTGACCGGCGTTCAGGTAGATCAGGTACTACTCAACAATACCCGGGCGCGGGCGGTGAAAGCATTTTGGCAAGGCGCCTGGCACGAGTTCGCGACGCGCCGCGAGATCATCCTCTGCGCGGGTGCCGTGGGTTCACCCGGTATTCTGCAGCGCTCCGGCATCGGCCCGCGCCAACTGCTGGAAAGCCTGGGCATCGCCGTTCGCCACGACATGCCGGGCGTTGGTGGCAACCTTCAGGACCACCTGCAACTGCGCCTGATCTACCAGATTCGCAACACCCGCACCTTGAACCAGATGGCCAACAGCCTGTGGGGCAAGATGGGCATGGGCCTGCGTTACCTTTATGACCGCAGCGGCCCGCTGGCAATGGCGCCAAGCCAACTGGGTGCGTTCGTGCCTTCAAGCCCGGAGCACGCCACCGCCAACGTGCAGTACCACGTGCAGCCGCTGTCACTGGAGCGTTTTGGCGAGCCGCTGCATCAGTTCCCGGCGTTCACCGCCTCGGTGTGCAACTTGCGCCCAGCCAGCCGGGGGCGTATCGATATCCGCAGCACCGACATGAACAGCACGCCGCTGATCGATCCCAATTACCTCAGTGACCCACAGGACCTGCGCGTCGCTGCCGATTCCATTCGTCTCACCCGGCGTATCGTCCAGGCCCCGGCCCTCGCCGCATTCGCGCCCAAGGAGTACCTGCCCGGGCCGGCCCTGCAAACCGAAGAACAATTGTTCGAAGCAGCCGGCCAGATCGGCACCACTATCTTCCACCCCGTCGGTACTTGCCGCATGGGCAACGGTGCCATGGACGTTGTGGATAACCAGCTGCGCGTACACGGCATCCCCGGCCTGCGCGTGGCCGATGCCTCGATCATGCCGCAGATCACCTCCGGCAATACCTGTTCACCCACCCTGATGATCGCCGAGAAGGCGGCGCAACTGATCCTCAAAGGAGCTGCTACCCAGACCTATTTGAACGAAGACGCAATACCGACCCCCTGACCCGGGTGCGTGCAACACCGGCGGCTCGCGGTCGAAAGCCGCCGACAGTGGAACAAAAAGAATAATCACTGTGGCCTGCGGGCCGAGGACAGCAACGATGTCGGATTACATCCAAGAGCAGGGTGCGGCAGCCAGCAGCTCCAGCAGCCGTGAAGAACGCAAGATCATTTTCGCGTCATCGCTCGGGACGGTTTTCGAGTGGTATGACTTTTTTCTCTATGGTGCATTGGCAGCAGTCATCAGCAAGCAGTTCTTTGCTGGGGTGAACGACACCACCGCCTTCATTTTCGCCCTCATGGCCTTTGCCGCCGGCTTCCTGGTGCGGCCGTTCGGTGCATTGGTGTTTGGCCGCCTGGGCGACATGATTGGCCGCAAGTACACCTTCCTGGTCACCATCGTGCTGATGGGCCTGTCCACCTTCGCCGTGGGGCTGTTGCCCACTTATGCCAGCATCGGCATTGCTGCACCGATCATTCTGGTGATCCTGCGCATGCTGCAGGGGCTGGCGCTGGGCGGTGAGTACGGCGGTGCCGCCACTTATGTGGCCGAACATGCGCCCCAGGGCAAACGGGGCTTCTACACCGGTTTCATCCAGTCCACCGCCACCCTTGGCCTGTTGCTGTCGCTGCTGGTGGTGCTGGGTAGCCGCTATATCAGTGGCGACCAGTTTGAAACCTGGGGCTGGCGCTTGCCGTTCCTGCTGTCGATCGTACTGCTGGCCATTTCCACCTGGATCCGCATGAGCATGCACGAGTCGCCAGCGTTCGTGAAAATGAAGGCCCAAGGCAAGGTCAGCAAGTCGCCGATCCGTGAGTCGTTCACCTCCTGGCCGAACCTGAAAGTGGTGCTTACCGCCCTGTTCAGCATCAACGCCGGGCAAGCCGTGACCTTCTACACGGCGCAGTTCTACGTGTTGTTCTTCATGACCCAGATGTTGAAGATGGACCCGGCCCAGGCCAACACACTGCTGATTATCAGCGTGGTGATCGGTGCCCCGTTCTTCGTGTTCTTCGGCTGGCTGTCTGACCGTGTCGGCCGCAAGCCGATCCTGATGCTCGGCCTGTTGCTGGCCACTGTGCTGTACTTCCCGCTGTTCAAGGCGCTGAGCCATTACGCCAACCCGCAGATCGACGCTGCCAGCCGGCAGGCGCCGATCGTGGTTACCGCCGACCCGCAAGGCTGTACCTTCCAGTTCGACCCGGTGGGTAAGGCTCGTTTCGACAGCCCGTGCGACAAGGTCAAGACCTTCCTGGTCAAGCAGGGCCTGCCGTACAGTTCAGTGAGCGTGGCTGGCAGTGATGTGGTGGTAAACATCGGTGACAAGGCCATCAATGGTTTCGACGAAACCGCCATGCGAGCGGCAATCGAGAAGGCTGGCTACCCGGCAAAAGCTGACCCGGCGCAAGTCAACCAAGTGATGGTGGTGGCATTGATCGTGGCCATGATCCTGATCGCCACCATGACCTATGGCCCGTTGGCTGCGGTGATGGTCGAGTTGTTCCCGACGCGCATCCGCTATACCTCGATGTCCCTGCCCTACCATATTGGCAATGGCTGGTTTGGTGGCTTCCTGCCAACGGTGTCGTTCGCGTTGGTGGTTTACACGGGTGATATCTTCTACGGGCTGTGGTATCCGGTGCTGGTCACCGGGATAAGCCTGGTGGTGGGGATCTTCTGCCTGAAAGAAACCAAGGATGTGGATCTCGACAAGGTCTGAGGCCGTTCACATGGCGCAAAAAAACCGGCTGTAAAAGCCGGTTTTTTTATGCCACAAAAAAACTTATGCACGTTTTTCAGAAAAATGTAACACGCTGAAATAAACAGCTAATTCAATTACTTAGCGATCACTTCAAGCATTCTATCGAAAAACTGCTCACAAGTTATCCACAGATGCTCAGGCCATTTGCTCCTGCGGCTTTTCTTCTGCTGGCGGCAGCGAACCCATGGCCCGCTGGGTCGCTTCGTTCCACGCCTGAGCGCGGTCGTTCAGCTCGGCGATGGCCCGTGGCCCGGTGCCGTTGGCGTACATCGGCTCGCCAATCACCACCTCGATGGTGCCGGAGCGCTTGCCCCAGCCGGTCTTCGGCCAGAATTTGCCGGCATTATGGGCAATCGGCAGCACCGGCAACCCCGCATTCACGGCCAGCGCAGTACCACCGCGGGAGAACTTGCCCACGGTGCCGAACGGCACGCGGGTGCCCTCCGGGAAGATCAGCACCCAGGTCTTCTGCTTGAGCAGTTCGTCACCCTTGCTCGCCACCTGGCGCAGCGCTTCCTTGGGGTTGTCGCGGTTGATCGCGATCGGCCGCAGCATGGCCATGGCCCAACCGAAGAACGGCACGTAAAGCAGCTCGCGCTTGAGCACCTGGCTCAGCGGCGAAAAGTACTGGGAAAGGAAGAACGTTTCCCAGGTGCTCTGGTGGTTGGACAGGATCACGCAGGGCTCATTGGGCACGTTCTCGGCGCCAGTGACCTTGTAGTTGATGCCGAGGATGGTACGCACCAGGAACAGCGCGCAGCGGCACCAGTACACGTTGATGAACGTGTAGCGCTTGGGGAACGACAGGAATGGCGCGACGAAGAAGCTCAGCGAGCACCACAGCAGCGAACTGGTGCCCAGCAGCAGGTAAAAAAGAAAGATTCTGATCGCCTGCAGGATCGACATAGTGGCTTGTACCATTGCGGGGCATGCCCGCCTGAGAAAAGTGCGCCCCAAGGCGCACTGTTTAAATTAGTTCTCTGGCGATAGCAGCCAGATCGTCGAAAATCAGTGTAGTTTCAGGGACACCTTTTTCCAGGGTCCGCTCGCCCTTGCCGGTTTTTACCAACACGGGTTGTGCACCGACGGCCAGGGCGGCCTCCAGGTCACCTTTGCTGTCGCCGATAAACCAGACGCCCTCAAGGCCAACCTGGTAATGCTCGGCGATCGCCCGCAGCATGCCAGGCTTGGGCTTGCGGCAATCACAGCCTTCATCCGGCCCATGCGGGCAATACACGATATGGCCCACTTCGCCGCCCTGCTCGGCCACCAGCGCGCGCAGGCGCGCGTGCATGGCCTCGAGGGTTGCCAGTGTGTAATAGCCACGGGCAATGCCGGACTGGTTGGTGGCCACGGCCACGGTCCAGCCCGCTTTGCTCAACTGCGCGATGGCCTCGACCGAGCCAGGGATCGGTACCCATTCTTCCAGCGTCTTGATGTAGGCGTCGGAGTCATGGTTGATCACCCCGTCACGGTCGAGAATCAGCAGTTTCAAGGCTTACCCCAGCAGCGAAATGTCGGCCACGCCCAGGAACAGGCCGCGCAGGCGGCTGAGCAGGGCATAACGGTTGGCACGTACCTTGGCGTCTTCGGCGTTCACCATCACCGCCTCGAAGAAGGCATCGACCGGGTCACGCAAGGCGGCCAGGCGCGCCAGCGACTCACTGTACTGGCGGGCAGCAGCCATCGGTTGCACGGCCTGGTCGGCCTGCTGGATGGCCGAGTACAGGGAGAACTCGTTGGCGTTATCGAAGTACTTTGGCTCGACCTGTTCGGCGATGGCGCCTTCGGCTTTGCTCAGCAGGTTCGACACACGCTTGTTCACCGCAGCCAGCGCTTCGGCTTCTGGCAGCTTGCGGAAGGCCTGCACGGCCTGTACGCGCTGGTCGAAGTCCAGGGCAGAACCTGGCTGCAGGGCACGCACCGACAGGTAGGTTGCCACGTCGATGCCTTCGTCTTCGTAACGTGCACGCAGGCGGTCGAAGATGAACTCCAGCACCTGCTCGGCCAGGCCAGCGGCCTTGACCTTGGCACCAAACTGCTTGACCGCGAACTCGACCGCACCGGTCAGGTTCAGGTCCAGCTGCTTCTCGATCAGGATGCGCAGCACGCCCAGGGCGGCACGGCGCAGGGCGTACGGGTCTTTGCTGCCGGTAGGCAGCATGCCGATGCCGAAGATGCCAACCAGGGTATCGAGCTTGTCGGCGATGGCCACGGCAGCACCCGTCAGGGTCTGCGGCAGCTCGGCGCCAGCACCGCGCGGCATGTACTGCTCGTTCAGGGCCAGGGCGACGTCTTGCGGCTCACCGTCGTTGAGCGCGTAGTAGTAACCGGCAACACCCTGCATTTCAGGGAATTCGCCGACCATCTCGGTGGCCAGGTCGCACTTGGACAGCAGGCCGGCACGGCCGGCGCGCTGGGCGTCGCCGCCAATCAGCGGGGCGATGAAGGCGGCCAGTTTGGAAACGCGCTCGGCCTTGTCGTACACAGTGCCCAGCTGAGCCTGGAACACCACGTTCTTCAGGCGCTCGTTGAAGGTTTCCAGCGGCTGCTTCTTGTCCTGCTTGAAGAAGAACTCGGCGTCGGTCAGGCGTGGGCGCACGACCTTCTCGTTGCCTTGCACGATCTGCTTCGGGTCGCGGCTTTCGACGTTGGCCACGGTGATGAAGCGCGGCAGCAGCTTGCCTTCGCTGTCCAGCAGGCAGAAGTACTTCTGGTTGTCCTGCATGGTGGTAATCAGGGCTTCTTGCGGCACTTCGAGGAAACGCTCCTCGAACGAGCACACCAGCGGCACCGGCCATTCGACCAGGGCAGTCACTTCGTCCAGCAGCGCCGGCGGCACGATGGCGGTGCCTTCCTGCTGCATGGCCAGCTCGGCGGTGCGCTTGCTGATCAGCTCGCGGCGCTCGGCGAAGTCGGCCAGCACGTAGGCTTTGCGCAAGTCTTCGACATAGTTGGCCGGGGTGGTGATGGTGACGTTTTCCGGGTGGTGGAAGCGGTGGCCACGGGATTCACGGCCGGCTTGTTGCGACAGGATGGTGCAGTCGACCACCTGGTCGCCCAGCAGCATCACCAGCCATTGGGTCGGGCGCACGAACTCTTCACGGCTGGCCGCCCAGCGCATGCGCTTGGGAATCGGCAGGTCATTGAGCGAGTCTTCGACGATGGTTGGCAGCAGGCCGGCAGTGGCCTTGCCTGGGATGTGCTGGGAGAAGCGCAGCTTGGGGCCGCTCTGGTCGATTTCGGCCAGCTCCACGCCGCACTTCTTGGCAAAGCCCAGGGCCGCCTGGGTTGGCTCGCCGTCTTTGAAAGCAGCCTGCAGGGGTGGCCCGTCGATGTTGATGCTGCGGTCAGGCTGCTGCACGTCCAGTTGGCGAATCAGCACGGCCAGGCGGCGCGGCGCGGCATAGACCTGCTTGCCGGTGTAGTTCAGGCCAGCGGCTTGCAGGCCTTTCTCGATACCGGCCAGGAAGGCGTCGCCAAGGCTGGCGAGGGCTTTAGGTGGCAGCTCTTCGGTGCCCAGTTCTACCAGGAAATCTTGAGCACTCATTGTGCAGCCTCCAGCTTAGCCAACACTTCGTCACGCAGTTCAGGGGTGGCCATCGGGAAGCCCAGGCGTGCGCGGGCTTGCAGATAGCTTTGCGCCACGTCCCGGGCCAGGGTACGTACACGCAGGATGTAACGCTGGCGCTCGGTTACCGAGATGGCGCGGCGGGCGTCCAGCAGGTTGAAGGTGTGCGAGGCCTTCAGGACCATTTCGTAGGTCGGAAGCGGCAGCTCCAGCTTGATCAGGCGGTTGGCTTCGCTTTCGTAGAAATCGAACAGTTCGAACAGCTTGTCGACATTGGCGTGTTCGAAGTTGTAGGTCGACTGCTCCACTTCGTTCTGGTGGAACACATCGCCGTAGGTGACTTTGCCGAACGGGCCGTCGGCCCACACCAGGTCGTACACCGAGTCGACGCCCTGGATATACATGGCCAGGCGCTCCAGGCCATAGGTGATTTCACCGGTGACCGGGTAGCACTCGATGCCGCCTACCTGCTGGAAGTAGGTGAACTGGGTCACTTCCATGCCGTTCAGCCAGATTTCCCAGCCCAGGCCCCAGGCACCCAGGGTTGGCGATTCCCAGTTGTCTTCGACAAAGCGAATGTCGTGGACCAGCGGGTCCAGGCCAATGGCTTTCAGCGAGCCGAGGTACAGCTCCTGGAAGTTGGCCGGGTTTGGTTTGAGCACTACCTGGAACTGGTAGTAGTGCTGCAGGCGGTTGGGGTTTTCGCCATACCGCCCGTCGGCAGGGCGACGGCTAGGCTGCACGTAGGCGGCGTTCCAGGTTTCTGGACCCACGGCGCGCAGGAATGTAGCGGTGTGGAAAGTGCCGGCGCCTACTTCCATATCGTAGGGCTGAAGCACCACACAACCTTGAGCTGCCCAGTAGTTTTGCAGGGCGAGGATCAGGTCTTGGAAGGTACGCACGGCAGGCGTAGGCTGGCTCACGAAATTCACCTGTATCTGGGGATGCGGATGTAAAGAGCGGGAGTATAACCTGATTCGCCTCGCCCTCTACTCATTGGAGCCTTATGCCACGCTGCTTTTGGTGTACCGACGATCCGTTGTACCAGGCCTACCATGACCAGGAATGGGGAACGCCACAGCGCGACCCGGCGTTGCTCTTCGAGATGCTTTTGCTCGAAGGGTTCCAGGCAGGGCTGTCGTGGATCACTGTTTTGCGCAAACGCGAGCGTTACCGCCAGGTCATGTACGGCTTTGACCCGGCGCAACTTGCCGTCATGAGTGACGAACGTATCGAAGAACTCATGCAAGATGCCGGCATTATCCGCAACCGTCTCAAGCTCAAGGCTGCCAGGCGCAATGCTCAGGCCTGGCTGGCTGTGGATAACCCTGCCGAATGGTTGTGGTCGTTCGTCGGTGGTGAGCCGAAGATCAACCACTTCAAAGGGCGTGGCGAGGTGCCGGCAGTCACCGACGAGGCCAAGGCCATGAGCAAGGCCCTGCAGAAAGCCGGCTTCACCTTTGTTGGCCCGACCATCTGCTACGCCTTCATGCAGGCCACCGGCATGGTCATGGACCACACCACCGATTGCGATCGCTACGCCGCCTTGTTGCGCTGAGGGGTTACAATGCGCGCCTTGCTGAAATAAGGAATTCGCCTGTGGAAAAGTTCAAGGGCGCCCTGATGGTCGGGGTGCTGCGCCTGTTTGCCAAGCTGCCCTGGGGCGCTGTGCAGCGCGTCGGTGCGGGTATTGGCTGGCTGATGTGGAAGATCCCTAACGGTTCGCGCAACGTGGTGCGGATCAACCTGGCCAAGTGCTTCCCCGAAATGGACCCGGTTGCCCGTGAGCAACTGGTGGGCCAGGCGTTGCGGGATATCGGCAAATCCTTTGTCGAAAGCGCCTGCGCCTGGATCTGGCCGCCGCAGCGTTCGCTGGAGCTGGTCAAGGAAGTACACGGCCTGGAAGTGCTGGAGCAGGCCTTGGCCTCGGGCAAGGGCGTGGTGGGGATCACCAGCCACCTGGGCAACTGGGAAGTGCTGAACCACTTCTACTGCAACCAGTGCAAGCCGATCATCTTCTACCGCCCGCCAAAGCTGAAGGCGGTGGATGACCTGCTGCGCGAGCAGCGCGTGCAGATGGGCAACCGTGTGGCGCCTTCGACCAAGGAAGGCATTCTCAGCGTGATCAAGGAAGTGCGCCGGGGTGGCCAGGTGGGTATTCCAGCCGACCCGGAGCCGGCGGAATCGGCTGGCGTGTTCGTGCCATTTCTCGGTACCCAGGCGCTGACCAGCAAGTTCGTGCCGAACATGCTGGCAGGCGGCAAGGCGGTGGGGGTGTTCCTGCATGCCCTGCGGCTGCCGGATGGCTCGGGCTTCAAGGTGTTCCTGGAAGCTGCGCCAGAAGAGATGTACAGCACCGACGTGAACGTGTCGGCGGCGGCGATGAGCAAGGTGGTCGAGCGCTATGTGCGTGAATACCCGAGCCAGTACATGTGGAGCATGAAGCGCTTCAAGAAGCGCCCGGCTGGCGAGCCGCGCTGGTACTAAGCCTTTCACCCTATCCTGTGGGAGCGGGCGCGCCCGCGAACACCGGCGCAGCCGGTGCCATCCACCGCGTCGCCTGATTCGCGGGCATGCCCGCTCCCACAGGGGGCCTCGTTAACCTGACGCTTTGTTGAGTTTCTTCAGGAACACAGTCATCTCTTTCTCGGCCTGCTTGTCCCCATGAGCCTGCGCCGCAACGATCCCGTCCTCCCAGGCCTTGCGCGCCGCCGCCAGGTCACCGACCAACTGATACGCCTTGCCCAGCAGCTTCCAGGCCGCCGAATACTTCGGGTCCTGCTCAACACACCGAGCCAGGTGCACCGCCGCTTCAGTGCCATTGCCTTCATCCAGCCAGGCTTTACCCAGGCCAAACCGCAGCAGCGGGTTATCTACACCCTTAGCCAGCATCTTTTCCAGCGATTCGCGCATGCCCTCTTCTCCTAGAAGAAACTCAAGCCGACGTGGAACAGCTTTTCCACATCGCGAATTTGCTTTTTATCCACAACGAACAGGATCACATGGTCACCCGACTCGATCATGGTGTCGTCGTGGGCGATCATCACCTCTTCATCACGGATGATCGCGCCAATGGTGGTGCCCGGTGGCAGGGCGATGTCCTCGATGGCTTTGCCCACCACCTTGCTCGACTTCGAATCCCCGTGCGCCACCGCCTCGATAGCCTCGGCCGCGCCACGGCGCAGCGAGTGCACACTGACGATGTCGCCCCGGCGCACGTGCGCCAGCAGGGTGCCGATGGTGGCCAGCTGGGGGCTGATGGCGATGTCGATATCACCGCCCTGCACCAGGTCGACATAGGCCGGGTTGTTGATGATGGTCATCACCTTGCCCGCGCCCAGGCGCTTGGCCAGCAGCGACGACATGATGTTGGCTTCGTCGTCGTTGGTCAGGGCCAGGAAAATATCGGCATCGGCGATGTTCTCTTCGAGCATCAGGTCTTTGTCCGAAGCGCTGCCCTGCAATACCACGGTGCTTTCCAGGGTATCGGAGAGGTGCCGGCAACGGGCCGGGCTCATTTCGATGATCTTTACCTGGTAGCGACTTTCGATGGCTTCGGCCAAGCGCTCGCCGATCTGCCCGCCTCCGGCAATGACGATGCGTTTATTGGTCTCGTCAATGCGGCGCAGTTCGCCCATCACGGCGCGTATGTCCTTCTTTGCGGCGATGAAGAACACTTCGTCGTCAGCTTCGATCACCGTGTCGCCACGCGGGGTGATCGGCCGGTCGCGGCGGAAGATCGCCGCCACGCGGGTGTCGACGTTGGGCATGTGCGCACGTATCTGGCGCAGCTGCTGGCCGACCAGCGGGCCGCCGTAGTAAGCCTTCACTGCCACCAGCTGCACCTTGCCTTCGGCAAAGTCGATCACCTGCAGCGAGCCCGGGTGTTCGATCAGGCGCTTGATGTAATTGGTCACCACTTGCTCAGGGCTGATCAGCACATCCACCGGGATATGGTCGTTGTCGAACAGCTCTTCGCGGGTGAGGTAGGCAGACTCGCGCACCCGGGCGATCTTGGTCGGGGTGTGGAACAGCGAGTAGGCCACCTGGCAGGCAACCATGTTGGTTTCATCGCTGTTGGTTACCGCCACCAGCATGTCGGCGTCGTCGGCGCCGGCCTGGCGCAGCACCGTCGGCAACGAGCCGCGGCCCTGCACGGTGCGGATGTCCAGGCGGTCGCCCAGGTCGCGGAGGCGGTCGCCGTCGGTGTCTACCACGGTGATGTCGTTGGCTTCGCTGGCCAGGTGCTCTGCCAGCGTGCCGCCTACCTGGCCTGCGCCGAGGATGATGATCTTCATCCGCTACTCCCTACTTTTCTTCTTATCCGCGTGAGGCGGCGATCTTGATCAGCTTGGCATAGTAGAAACCGTCGTGGCCGCCTTCCTGGGCCAGCAACTGGCGGCCGTGGGGCTGGCGCAGGCCGGCTTCGGTGGCCAGGTCCAGCTCACGGGCGCCCGGGGTGCGGGCCAGGAAGGCGTCGATCACTTCGGTGTTCTCGGTTGGCAGGCTGGAGCAGGTGGCGTACAGCAGCATGCCGCCCACTTCCAAGGTCGGCCACAAGGCATCCAGCAGCTCGCCTTGCAGCGCGGCCAGGGCCGGAATGTCGTCGGCCTGGCGGGTCAGCTTGATGTCCGGGTGGCGGCGGATCACGCCGGTGGCCGAGCACGGGGCATCGAGCAGGATGCGCTGGAACGGCTTGCCGTCCCACCAGCTGGCGGTGTCGCGGGCATCGCAGGCGATCAGTTCGGCGTCCAGTTGCAGGCGGTCGAGGTTTTCCCGCACACGGGTCAGGCGCTTGGCTTCGAGGTCGATGGCCGTCATGTGGGCCAGGCCGGGTTCGGCCTCCAGCAGGTGGCAGGTTTTGCCGCCGGGGGCACAGCAGGCGTCGAGCACGCGTTGGCCGGGGGCCAGTTCGAGCAGGTCGGCAGACAGCTGCGCGGCTTCGTCCTGCACGCTGACCCAGCCTTCGGCGAAGCCTGGCAGGCCGCGCACGTCGCAGGCTTCGGCCAGCACGATGCCGTCACGGCTGTATTGGCAAGCGCTGGCGCTAACCCCCGCCTCAGCCAGTAGTGCCAGGTAGGCATCGCGGCTGTGGTGGCGGCGGTTGACCCGCAAGATCATCGGCGGGTGGGCGTTGTTGGCGGCGCAGATGGCTTCCCACTGCTCCGGCCAGAAGGCCTTCAGCGATTTTTGCAGCCAGCGCGGGTGGGCGGTGCGCACCACCGGGTCGCGCTCCATGCCGGCCAGCAACGCTTCGCCTTCGCGCTGGGCGCGGCGCAGCACGGCATTGAGCAAGCCTTTGGCCCACGGCTTCTTCAGCTTGTCGGCGCAGCCGACGGTTTCGCCGATGGCAGCGTGGGCGGGAATACGGGTGTAGAACAGCTGGTACAGGCCCACCAACAGCAGCGCCTGCACATCGGCATCGGCAGCCTTGAATGGCTTCTGCAGCAATTGCGCGGCCAGCAGGTCGAGGCGTGGCTGCCAGCGTGCGGTACCGAACGCCAGGTCCTGGGTCAGGCCACGGTCGCGCTCATCAACCTTGTCCAGTTGTGCCGGCAGCGAGCTGTTCAGCGAGGCCTTGCCACTGAGTACAGCGGCAAGGGCACGGGCGGCGGCGAGGCGCGGGTTCATTGGCCCAGTACCTTGCCAGCGGCGAATTTCTCGCGGCGGCTGTTGAACAGGTCGCTGAAGTTCAGCGCCTTGCCGCCAGGCAGTTGCAGGCGGGTCAGGCTCAACGCCTGGTCACCGCAGGCGACGACCAGGCCGTCCTTGCTGGCGGAAAGGATTTCGCCCGGCGCGCCTTTGCCTGTGGACAAGTTGGCGGCCAGCACTTTCACGCTTTCGCCATCGAGGGTGCTGTGGCACACCGGCCATGGGTTGAAGGCGCGGATCAGGCGCTCCAGCTCGACGGCCGGACGGCTCCAGTCGATGCGTGCTTCGTCCTTGTTCAGCTTGTGTGCATAGGTGGCCAGGGCATCGTCCTGTACCTCGCCTTGCAGCGAGCCGTCGGCCAGGCTGGCGATGGCCTGCACCACTGCGGGCGGGCCCATTTGCGCGAGGCGGTCGTGCAGGCTGCCGCCGGTATCGTCGGCGCTGATCGGGGTGACTACCTTGAGCAGCATCGGGCCGGTATCCAGGCCAGCTTCCATGCGCATCACCGTCACGCCGCTCTCGGCGTCGCCGGCTTCCACGGCGCGCTGGATCGGCGCCGCACCGCGCCAGCGTGGCAGCAGCGAGGCGTGGCTGTTGATGCAGCCCAGGCGCGGGATATCCAGCACCACCTGCGGCAGGATCAGGCCGTAGGCGACCACCACCATCAGGTCTGGCTTGAGCGCGGCCAGTTCAGCCTGAGCGTCGGCATTGCGCAGCGTCTGTGGCTGGAACACCGGAATGTCATGGGCCACGGCCAGCGCCTTGACCGCGCTCGGCATCAGCTTCTGGCCGCGGCCGGCTGGGCGGTCGGGCTGGGTGTAGACGGCCACGATCTCGTACGGGCTGTCGAGCAGGGCCTTGAGGTGTTCGGCGGCAAACTCTGGAGTGCCTGCAAAGACGATGCGCATGGAGTTCTCGCTTCAAAAAAGAAAAAGGCTTGCCGGAGCAAGCCTTCTGGAAGGTGGGGATCAGGCTTGCTGGCGGTGCTGCTTTTCCAGCTTCTTCTTGATCCGGTCGCGCTTGAGCTGCGACAGGTAGTCAACGAACAGCTTGCCGTTGAGGTGGTCGAATTCGTGCTGCACGCATACCGCCAGCAGGCCTTCGCATTCCAGCTCGTACGGTTTGCCGTCGCGGTCCTGGGCCTTGACCCGTACACGCAGTGGGCGGTCGACGTTCTCGTAGAAGCCCGGTACCGACAGGCAGCCTTCCTGGTACTGGCCCATGTCGTGGGTCAGCTCTTCAACCGTCGGGTTGATGAAAACACGCGGCTCGCTGCGGTCTTCGCTGAGGTCCATGACCACAACCTGCTGGTGCACGTTGACCTGGGTCGCGGCCAGGCCGATGCCAGGCGCTTCGTACATGGTTTCAAACATGTCGTCGATGAGCTGACGCAGGGCGTCGTCGAACACCGTCACCGGCTTGGCGATGGTGCGCAGGCGCGGGTCCGGGAATTCGAGAATGTTCAAGATGGCCATAAGGTCAGGCAGTCACTGTGCGTTCGGTTGAAAAGTCGGGTGGGAACCGGCCATTACTGGCCAGTTCCCCCCTAAGAACCGTACGTGCGCCTTTCAGCGCATACGGCTCAAGCCTTCACCAAGCTTCCAATGGAAGCCGGTTTGCTCACGTGCAGACCACGCGTGTGGAGCTGGTTGTGACAATTAGGATGCAAGAGTACCCGATTGGCCAAAGCGTCACCACCGTCTACGGCCCGGTGGATGATGTGGTGGTCGTGCCACCCTGTTTCCTTGGTGATCGGTTGTTTGCAAAGCAGGCACAGGCCGTTCTGGCTGGCGAATAAATTTCCGATTTGTTTCCGGTACTTCAGCTTATTCAGCATCCGGTCCATCCGGAGTTTCTCGCCCATGGCCTCCATGGCTGGATCGTAGGGGTTATATTCCCCACTCACCTTTCTGTGCCGCTCGATCGGAGTACTCGCAAGCGAGTACAACTCGAACTCCCGTTTCGTCCCATTTTCCTCCAATACTGTGGTCGCGAACACCCATTTCCTGTCCCCTGAGGCCCGAAAATACTTCTTCCTGACCCAGTCGAGGGACTTGTTTGGGTGCCGCCTCTTTGCCCACCGCCAGAGTTTGATAAACACTCTGTTGTCCATACGGCTGTACGCTTGTTTGGCAACTACTGGCTGGTGGTACAGAGCCCACCCTCTCAGCATCGGGTTTAGCATTTGGATCAAGTCGCCCTGCCTCACCGTCTTGTGAGAGTCGATCACCTCTCGAACCTTGCTATAGAACGCCTTAACGTTCTTCTTGCTCGGCTTGATCAGTAACGTTCCTTCGTATTTCCGGAAACTCCATCCAAGGAAGTCGAAACCTTCGTCGATGTGAGCAACACGCGTTTTCTTGAGTGACAACCGCAGCCCTCGCGTCGCGAGGAACTGTTCTACCCAAGGTTTTACTTCGTTCTCAAGCACCTCCGAGGAGGTGCCAGTAATCACGAAGTCATCTGCGTATCGCACCACATTCACCTTCAGTTTCTTCGCCCTTGCCACTCCTAGGTATTGCTTGAGGAGTGTTTCCAGACCATCCAGTGCCAGATTTGCCAACACCGGGGAGATAATTCCCCCTTGTGGCGTGCCTGCGTCCGTTGCGTGCAACTGCCCCTTGTGGATGACTCCAGCCTTTAACCACTGCTGAAGCATCCGGGTATCCGTAGGGGCGTTCCTTAGCAGCCATTCGTGGTTGATGTTGTCGAAGAACCCTTCGATGTCTGCGTCCAAAACCCAACAGGCGGAAGCCTGTTTGGAAAGACACAGGAAGAGCTGCGCCATCGCATCCGCCGTACAACGTTCGATCCTGAAGCCGTAGCTATTAGGATCACCATGGGTTTCGGCGATGGGAGACAGGGCCAGCATGTACAGCGCTTGCATAGCCCTATCCGTCATGGTCGGTATGCCCAATGGGCGTTCCCGTCCATCCGACTTCGGGATGTAGACTCGCCGTAGTGGCCGAGCCCGGTAACCCCGCGTCTTCAACTGACCAACCGCGTTCCATTTCGCGATGGGTGTGTCCCAGAGTTGCCTATCGACTCCCGCCGTACGGCTTCCCTGATTTTCCGTGACTCTCCGTACAGCCAAGTATCTGGCCGACTTCGAGCGAGTAAGCATTCGTTGCAGGGATTTAACCCTGCGCCATTTGCCTTCCCGACAAGCCTTCGCAATTCGCACCTGCATTTCCCGGACATTCCGTTGAACCCGACGCCAATCGACGTCGTGCCATTGTTGCGGAGTGCCGGAAAGCGCAGGCTCACCTTGCTGGCTGAGCTCTTTCATGCTGCTTTCCTCTCAAAGTGATACCACCCGAGCGGAAGGCGCACGTACCCCTGAGGGGCGTATGCACCCCGTCAGGGTTGGAAGATCAAGGGCCAATGAAGCCAGCCCTGAAGTTGATGAGACGGTCTCAGTCAGAGTCATTGCGGCAGAAGACCACGCAGAAGTCTGCCCGGTTTCCCGTGGGGTGATGTTCCAACCCCTATCCAAGCCATTACAACCTGGCGTTCGCTTTCTCTGCGATCCCATACCCGCACCGCCAACAGTGTTCCTTACGGTTCACCTGCCCAAAGGGCAGCGATACGGGCTTACCACGTTCCCTGTCTGTCACACGACTGGGTTAGGACCTACCTTTTTCACCGGTGATCTCGGAAGACGACGTATCCCCAGCTCAGACGGGAATAACCGATCACGTACCTTTTGGTTCAAGCCTGTCAGCAGCTTTGGCTTGGCTATGTTTACGGTGTTTATCAGTAGTTCACATATGTTGCCCATACCAGTCAGCCTAGCGCCTTAACCCGGCACTGCTCCGAGTCTCTGCACACCTCCTCGCGGAGAGAATGCACCCGAGATGGGGGCTACATTGTCAGACGGGCTTCACACACCACCGTTGCCAGTAGTGCATGCCGTCGTAGGCTACCGTTGGTCGTACAACGAGTCCGCTACTGCTCCATGTGGGCGGCAGTTGGACAATGACAGACAGAGCTTCCGCTCATGTCTCCTGAGGAAAATCCGAGCCAAGACGGTAATGACCGTTGGTCGGTTACTTGTTACCTCCTGCAATTAAAAGGAGCAGGAGGAGACCCCTGCGGGGATCTACACTCCCGCGTGGGTTAAGTCTAAGAGGCTCTCCAAAACCGGGAGTACCGGTTCTGCGGTCGTGCTACCGAGAGCTGAACGACCTTGGGGTTTGCCATCCGCCGCAGCGGTAAGTCCTTGAAGGCAGTGGACTTCTGGGATGGTTTTGTTTCTTGGGGATGGATACCCAAGTATTCGATTTCCTTGCAGAAATCCCATCAAGCTGGCCATACAGCTTGGTGGAGGAGACACGCTACGCGTGTCGCACCTGAGCACACATAATAAAGGGAAACGGGGATTTCGGCACCTGGCAAGGTCATCTAGGGTGTCTATGGGCGCAATAGCCCCCAGCCAATGGACAGCTTTTCAAAGTATTACCCACAAAGTTATCCACAGATTGTGCCACGTAAATGGCCCTGTTTTGATCAAGGATGATCGCCATGCCGATTCACCGTTCGTCGCCTTGCCATCCGGCCGAGCTAGAGGCCCGGTTACGCCTTCACCGCCTTCCCGATACCGGGTTGAGACGCTTTCGCAACCTGATTGATGCGTTTGGCAGTGCCTCCTCGGCGCTAAGCGCGCCAGCTTCGGCCTGGCGAGCGCTGGGTATCAACCAGGCTGCCATCGATGCCCGGCGCAGTGCCGAGGTACGCGATGGCGCCCTGACTGCAATGGCCTGGTTAGAGCGCCCGGGCCAGCATTTACTGATGTGGGACGACCCTGACTACCCTGCGCTGCTGGCGGAAATCGACGATGCCCCGCCGCTGCTTTTTGTTGCCGGTGAACCGGCGCTATTAAACCGTCCACAGCTGGCAATTGTGGGTAGCAGGCGTGCCACACCACCGGCGCTGGATACGGCTGGCGCATTTTCCCGTTACCTCGCACAGGCAGGGTTCATCATTACCAGTGGGTTGGCCGTGGGCATCGATGGTGCCGCTCATCGGGCTGCGATGCTGGCTGGAGGGGGCACGATCGGCGTCCTTGGCACTGGGTTGCAAAAACTTTATCCACAGCGCCATCGCGAACTGGCCAAGGCGATGATCGATAGCGGGAGCGCCCTGGTTTCCGAGTACCCGCTGGATGCCGGGCCCCTGCCTGGCAACTTTCCACGACGCAATCGCATCATCAGCGGCTTGTCGTTGGGTGTGCTGGTGGTCGAGGCCAGCCTGGCCAGTGGTTCGCTGATCACTGCGCGGCTAGCGGCCGAGCAAGGTCGCGAGGTGTATGCCATACCGGGCTCCATTCACCATCCAGGGACCAAGGGCTGTCACCAGCTGATTCGTGATGGCGCGCTACTGGTGGAAACCGTGGAACAGATAATGGAAACCTTGCAGGGCTGGCAGAACCTGCCGCCGGCAATTGTGGAGAGATTCGAGCATCCCCTGCTCGCCCTGCTGCATGCAGCGCCACAGACCAGCGAAAGCCTGGCCCATTGCAGTGAGCTGTCGCTGGCCGAAGTGCTGGCGCAGCTGACCGAGCTTGAGCTGGAGGGCCGGGTCAGCAATGAAGCCGGGCGTTGGTTTGCCCGTGCGGGCTAAGTACACTGCACACAAGCAAGGTATATAGGCGGAGTAACAGCAATGGTGAGCAGTTTTCGTGTGCAACAAGCCGCACGTGAGGTACGGGCGGGCGCGGTGATCGCCTACCCGACGGAAGCGGTCTGGGGCCTGGGCTGCGACCCGTGGAACGAGGATGCGGTGTATCGCCTGCTGGCGCTGAAGTCGCGGCCTGTGGATAAAGGGCTGATCCTGATTGCCGACAACATCCGCCAGTTCGACTTCCTGTTCGAGGACTTCCCGGAGGACTGGATTGACCGCATGGGCAGCACCTGGCCGGGGCCGAACACCTGGCTGGTGCCGCACCAGGACCTGTTGCCCGAATGGGTAACCGGGCAGCATGACACCGTGGCGCTGCGGGTCAGTGATCACCCGGTGGTGCGTGAGCTGTGTGCGCTGGTCGGGCCGTTGATTTCAACCTCGTGCAACCCCGGCGGGCGCCCGGCGGCGAAGACCCGGTTGCGGGTGGAGCAGTACTTCCATGGGCAGCTGGATCTGGTGCTTGGCGGGGCGCTGGGCGGGCGGAAGAACCCGAGTGTGATTCGCAACCTGGCAACCGGTGAGGTCGTTCGTCCAGGTTAAGCACAGATCATTGTAGGAGCGGCCTTGTGTCGCGAAAGGGCTGCGCAGCAGCCCCAGCAATTTATGCATCAACTCTGAAGTCCGGGGGCCGCGTTGCGGCCCTTTCGCGACACAAGGCCGCTCCTACAAAGGCCGTGCACTGCCTCAGGTTTTTCTGATTTTGTCTCGAATAGCTGTCCAGCTTGCGGATTGGGAAATATCCTACGAGCCGCGTCCCCTGCCATCACCTTCTCAGTGGGAACCTCTGCCCTTAGGCTTAAACCGTCGCCGAATAACTTGGCGATCGGGTGTGGTAACCCGAACCAGGGAGAGTTTCTGGCAGTCTATGGCGGCTGTACGCGGGAGGCTTTGCGCCTGCCGGGTTTTGAGACTCTCTCCGGTTTACCACCCCGTGTACAGCTGCCACCTAATCGTGTGGTAACGAATAGGTGGGGCATTGAAGTGAGGGTTTCCAATGAAAAAGATAGTGCCCGATCCACCCCTTCCATGCACCTCCACCCGCCCCTTCGGCCGCTGCGACGCCGGCCATGACCCGCTCTTCACCGTCAACCCGAACATTTCCGCCGAGGACGCTCTGGTCCACGTAGCCCTGTACCTGCGCAGCGCCTACGAAACCGGCTACAAAGCCCTGGACTACATGCGCGAGGAAGGCCGTGGCATGTTCTGGTCGAACCTGCATGCGATTGAAATGGCAGAGGGAGTGGTTGAGGCAATACTCGATGGCATCGAGTCGACTCCACCAACGACAAACCGACCCTCACAGGCATAGCACAGCTATCGAAGCCGATGCAGTAAGGGAGCGGGTTTACCCGCGAACACCGGCAGAGCCGGTGCCCTCCACCGCGGTGACTGCTTCGCGGGCATGCCCGCTCCCACAGGGAACGTGTGTGGCTCAGGGGATTAGTACAGTCGACCCCACAGTCCGCCGCGCCGACAGCTCCGCCTGCGCCTTGGCTGCCTCGCTCAGCGGATACCTTTGCTGAATATCCACAGCCAGCTTGCCACTGCCAATCATCGCAAACAGGTCATCGACCATGGCCTGGGTGTTCTCGGCATTGTTGGCATAGGTCGCCAAGGTCGGTCGGGTGACATACAGCGAGCCCTTCTGCGCCAGAATCCCCAGGTTCACCCCGCTTACCGCACCAGAGGCATTGCCAAAGCTCACCATCAACCCACGCGGTTGCAGGCAGTCCAGCGAGGTCAGCCAAGTGTCGGCGCCTACGCCGTCATACACCACCGGGCACTTTTTGCCGTCGGTCAGCTCCAGCACCCGCTTGGCAACATCTTCATGGCTGTAGTCGATGGTTTCCCATGCCCCCAGCGCCTTGGCCCGCTCGGCCTTCTCGGCAGAACTCACGGTGCCGATCAGCTTGGCGCCCAAAGCCTTCGCCCACTGGCACGCCAACGAACCCACGCCACCAGCAGCGGCATGAAACAGGATCACATCACCCGCCTTCACCTCATAGGTCTGCTTCAGCAGGTATTGCACGGTCAAACCCTTGAGCATCACCGCCGCCGCCTGCTCGAAGCTGATGTTGTCCGGCAGCTTGACCAGGTTGGCCTCTGGCAGCGTATGCACCTCGCTGTAAGCCCCCAGCGGGCCGCCGGCATGGGCTACGCGGTCGCCCACCTTCAGGCGGGTTACACCCTCGCCCACGGCCTCGACCACGCCGGCCGCTTCGGTGCCCAGGCCAGAAGGCAGGGACGGCGGTGCATACAGCCCGCTGCGAAAGTACGTGTCGATGAAGTTCAGGCCGATAGCATGGTTACGCACACGCACCTGCTGTGGCCCCGGTGGGGCAGGTTCGAATTCCACAAACTGCAGCACTTCCGGGCCGCCATGCTGGCTGAACTGGATACGCTTGGCCATCTCGCACTCCTGTTGTCGGGATCGGGAAAAGGCCTTCTATCGGACGCCTTTGCTTGATCGCCGTCAACTGCGGCGCGCGCGCTGGCGGTGGTATGCTACGCGGCGAATTCTTCCCTGCCCGTTCCTGGTGACCCGATGACTAGCCGCACCGAGGCCGTGAAAGCCTACCTGCTCGACCTGCAAGACCGCATCTGCTCTGCCCTCGAAGCCGAAGACGGCGGTGCCCGCTTCGTCGAGGACGCCTGGGTGCGCGAAGCCGGTGGCGGGGGCCGCACGCGGGTGATCGGCGACGGCAAGGTGATCGAAAAAGGTGGGGTCAACTTCTCCCATGTATTCGGTGCAGGCCTGCCGCCATCGGCCAGTGCTCACCGCCCAGAACTGGCGGGCCGTGGCTTTGAGGCATTGGGCGTGTCGCTGGTGATCCACCCGCACAACCCGCATGTGCCCACCTCTCACGCCAACGTGCGCTTCTTCATCGCCGAGAAGGAAGGTGAAGAGGCCGTGTGGTGGTTCGGCGGCGGTTTCGACCTGACCCCGTACTACGGCAATGAAGAAGACTGCGTGCACTGGCACCGCGTGGCCGAACAGGCCTGCGCACCCTTCGGCGCCGACGTGTACCCCCGCTACAAGGCCTGGTGCGACCGCTACTTCCATCTCAAGCACCGTGGCGAGCCACGCGGCGTCGGCGGCCTGTTCTTCGATGACCTGAACGAGTGGGACTTCGACACCTGCTTCGCCTTCATCCGTGCCATCGGCGATGCCTACGTAAACGCCTACCTGCCGATCATCCAGCGCCGCAAAGACACGCCCTATACCGCAGAGCAACGCGAGTTCCAGGAGTACCGTCGCGGCCGCTACGTGGAGTTCAACCTGGTCTACGACCGTGGCACCCTGTTCGGCCTGCAATCCGGTGGCCGCACCGAGTCCATCCTCATGTCGCTGCCGCCGCAGGTACGTTGGGGCTACGACTGGAAGGCTGTGCCCGGCAGCGAAGAAGCGCGCCTGACCGAATACTTCCTGCAAGACCGCGACTGGCTCGGCCAGTAAGCCTGTGGACAACCAAGGAGCCGTCATGGACCAGTACGTCGTTTTCGGTAACCCCATCGGCCACAGCAAGTCGCCGCTGATCCACCGCCTGTTCGCCGAGCAAACCGGCCAGGACCTGGAATACGCCACCCTGCTGGCGCCGCTGGACGAGTTCAGCGACTGCGCGCGTGGCTTCTTCAAGCAAGGCAGCGGCGGCAACGTTACCGTACCGTTCAAGGAAGAGGCTTACCGCCTGTGCGACAGCCTGACCCCGCGTGCCCGGCGTGCGGGCGCGGTGAATACGCTGAGCAAGCTGGCCGACGGCACGTTGCAGGGCGACAACACCGATGGTGCCGGGCTGGTGCGCGACCTCACGGTGAATGCCGGGGTTGAACTGACCGGCAAGCGTATTCTCATCCTCGGGGCTGGTGGCGCCGTGCGTGGCGTATTGGAGCCGATTCTGGCGCACAAGCCGCAGTCGCTGGTGGTTGCAAACCGTACCGTGGAAAAGGCCGAGCAACTGGCGCGTGAGTTCGATGAGCTGGGGCCGGTGGTGGCCAGTGGGTTTGCCTGGTTGCAGGAACCGGTGGATGTGATCATCAATGCCACTTCGGCGAGTTTGGCCGGTGAGATGCCGCCGATTGCCGATAGCCTGGTAGAGGCTGGGCGCACGGTTTGCTACGACATGATGTATGGCAAGGCGCCTACGCCGTTTTGCCAGTGGGCCACGAATCTGGGCGCGGCCAAGGTGCTGGATGGGCTGGGGATGCTGGCTGAGCAGGCGGCTGAGGCGTTCTTTATCTGGCGTGGGGTACGGCCGGATACGGCGCCGGTGTTGGCTGAATTGCGCCGGCAATTGGCTCGGGGCTGAGAATTTGGGGCCGCTTTGCGGCCCATCGCGACACAAGGCCGCTCCTACAAAGACCGAGGGATGCCTGCTGGCGCGGTCTCCTGTAGGAGCGGCCTTGCGTCGCGATGGGCTGCAAAGCAGCCCCAGGATCCAGAGCTCACTCCTCAAACCGGATCGGGCACAGCTCCACCCCTTCCAGCTTCTGCAATTCCTCGATCACCTGCGGCCTGGCCCGGTGCAGCGTCAAGCTCCCCCCCATCCGCCCCAGCCGCCGTGCCTCGCGGTGCAACATATCCACACCCGAGTAATCGATAAAATTCACCTGCCGCGCATCGATCACTACATGCGGCCCTTGGCAACGCTGCAAGCGTACTTGCAGGTAATGCGCGGCACCAAAGAAAATTGACCCGCCCACCCGCAACACATCCGCGTCGCCTTCGCGGCTTTGCTGTACCCGTGGCCGCGACGTGCGCTTGAGGTAGAAGAACAGCGACGCCAGCACCCCGGCATAAATCGCTGTCTGCAATTCCAGCAACAAGGTCGCCGCCGCTGTCAGCGCCATCACCAGAAACTCCGAGCGGCTGACCCGAAACAGCGCGCGAATTCCCCGATGGTCCACCAATCCCCAGCAGATTAGCAGGATGCTGCCGGCCATGGCAGGTATCGGCAGGTGCGCGATCAAGCCTGCGCCGGTAACGGCGAACAACGCCACCCACAGCGCCGAGAACACCCCGGCCATGGGCGAACGGGCACCCGCCTCGTAGCTTAGGCCCGAGCGGGTGAAAGAACCGGCAGACAGGTAGCCGGAGAAAAATGCACCGGCGATGTTCGATATGCCCTGTGCGCGTATTTCCTGGTCAGGGTCGATCAGTTGTTCCGAGCGCGCGGACAACGAGCGGGCAATCGACAGGCTGGTGACCAGCCCCAGCATGCCCACTGCCACGGCACTGGGTAGCAGGCGCAGCATGAGTTCCACGTCCAGCAAGGGCAGCGGGCTGACCGGGGGAAGCTGCCCGGTGAACGCGGTCACTCGCGGTACATGGGCAAAAAAGCCCGGCAGCAGCCAGGCAGCCAGGCTGACCAGCATCAGGCTTATCAACAGGCTCGGCCAGCGGGGACGCCAGAGTTTAAGCGCCACGCCGATCACCACGGTGGCCAGGCCCAGTATCAGCGATGGCGGGTCGATGTCACCGGCATGGCTGGCCAGGTCCTGCACGGTCCTCAGCGCAGTAGCCTGGCTGGGCAGGTCCATGCCTAGCAGGTTGGGCAGTTGGCCCAGGGCAATGACGATGGCTGCGCCCAGCGTGAAGCCGAGCACCACGGAATGGGAGACGAAGTTGACCAGCGCGCCAAACCGTAAAAGCCCCAGCAATAGCTGGAAGATGCCGCCAAGAAAGGTCAGCAGCAGTACCAGCGTGATGTAATCGCCGCTGCCCGCCACGGCCAGCGGGCTGATGCTGGCATAGAGCACGATAGAAATGGCAGCGGTCGGGCCGCAGATCAGGTGCCAGGACGAGCCCCACAGGCAGGCGATCAGCACCGGTACGATGGCGGCGTACAGGCCGTACTCGGCGGGCAGGCCGGCGATCAGGGCGTAGGCGATGGATTGTGGCAGGGCAAGGATGGCACCGCTCAGGCCGACCAGCAGGTCCTGGCGTAGGCTGCGGCCCGATTGGCGGGGGAGCCAGGTGAGGAAGGGCAGCAGTTGAGTGAAGCGATGCATGGGTTATCCACAATCCTGAAAGTTTCGCCAAACCCTGTGGGAGCGGGCATGCCCGCGAAGAAGCCCCCGCGGTAGATGGCACCGGCTTTGCCGGTGTTCGCGGCGGTTCGACGCCTCGACATGCCCGCTCCCACAGGGGAGGTGTGTTGCTTGCGAGATTACAGTTTGGCTTTGACGGCCTCCAGGGCATCGCCATCGGCTTTGGTAGTCACCCCAGTCAACCACCCCTCCAGCAACTCGGGGTGCGTTTTTACCCACGCCCTCGCCGCGTCGTCGAAGCTGATCTTCTTGTCCACAACCTGGGCCATGATGCTGTTTTCCATGTCCAGTGTGAACTTCAGGTTACCCAACAGCTTCGCCGCATTCGGGCAGGCTTGTGGATAACCCTTGCGCGTCAGCGTGTACACCTCGCCCGTGCTACCGAACCACTTTTCCCCACCGGTCAGGTAATGCATCTTCAGCTTCACGTTCATCGGGTGCGGTGTCCAGCCGAGGAAGGTGATGAACTGCTGCTTTTTCACCGCCCGGTCGACCTGCGCCAGCATCGCCTGCTCGCTGGACTCCACCAGCTTCCACTGGCCAAGGTTGAATTCATTCTTGTCGATGATTTCCTTCAGCGACAGGTTGGCCGGTGCACCGGAGCCAATCCCGTACAGCTTCTTGTCGAACTGGTCGGCATGCTTTTGCAGGTCGGCAAAGTCCTTCACCCCGGCATTCCACACATAGTCGGGCACCGCAAGGGTGAACTCGGTTCCCTCCAGGTTGCGTGACAGCTGCTGCACATCGCCGTTGGCGATGAACTTGTCATGGAAGCCTTGCTGGGCCGGCATCCAGTTGCCAAGGAAGGCGTCGACCCGGCCGTCCTTCAAACCGCCGTAGATGATCGGTACGGCCAGGCTGTCGATTTTCACCTGGTAACCCAGGCTTTCCAGTAACAGACGGGCCACGGCATTGGTGGAGGCGATATCGCTCCAGCCGGGGTCGGCCATTTTCACGGTACTGCATTGCGTGTCGCTGTCGGCGGCGTGGGCCGTGGTGGCGCCCAGGGCCAGGGCGAACACGGCGGCGGAGAACTTGTGCATGGCGGCCTCTCTTCTCAATCCATGGGTGCGGGCTGTGGATAACGTGCCTTGCGCTCGAGGTCGTCGAGATCGATGTGGTTGCGCATGTACTGTTGGCTGGCATCTACCAAGGGTTGGTGATCCCAGCTTTTCAGCTTGCCGACGGCCAGCGCCTCGGCCACCAGGCGGCGGCGGCGCTGGCTGGCCAGCACCTGCTGGCGCAGGTTGGGGATATCCCAACGCTGCTGTGCTTCATCGACAAATGCCTGCAGCAGCGCCTGGTGGTCCGGGCTGCCGGTGAGGTTCTCCCGCTCGTGCGGGTCGCGGCTCAGGTCATAGAGTAGGCATGGGTCGTCTTCGCTGTACACGAACTTGTACGGCCCTCGCCGGATCATCATCAGCGGGCCGACGGTGCCTTCGGCCATGTATTCGCCGATCACCTCGTCGTGGCCACCCTGCCCTTGCAAATGGCCGAGCAGCGAACGGCCGTCCAGGTGCAGGTGGTTATCCACAGTGCCGCCGGCAAGCTCCACCAGGGTTGGCAGCAGGTCGCAGGTGGATACCGAGGCGCTGACCCGGCCGGCTGCAAAGCGCTTGGGTGCATGGACCAGCAGCGGTACCCGCGCCGACATCTCGAACCAGTGCATCTTGTACCAGAGGCCACGCTCGCCAAGCATGTCGCCGTGGTCGCCGGAAAACACGATCAGGGTGTCGTCGGCCAGGTTGCATTCCTCCAGGGTTTGCAGCAGTTGGCCGATGTTGTCGTCGATATAGCTGCAAGCGCCGAAATAGGCGCGGCGGGCATCGCGGATCTTGTCCACAGGCAGCGGCTTGTTCCACAAGTCGTAGACCTTGAGCAGGCGCTGCGAGTGCGGGTCGAGGTCCACCTGGCTGAATTCGGCGCGGGGCATAGGGATATCCACACCTTCGTAGCGATCCCAGTAACGCTTGGGGATGGTGTACGGGTCGTGCGGGTGGGTCATCGACACCGTCAGGCAGAACGGCCGGCCGTCGTTCTCGCGCACATGGTCGTACAGGTACTGACGCGCCTTGAACACCACCTCTTCATCGAAATCCAGCTGGTTGGTGCGCACGCATGGCCCGGCCTGCAACACCGAGGACATGTTGTGGTACCAGCTCGGGCGCACGTCCGGTTCATCCCAGTTCACCGCCCAGCCGTAGTCGGCCGGGTAGATGTCGCTGGTCAGGCGCTCTTCGTAGCCGTGTAGCTGGTCAGGGCCACAGAAATGCATCTTGCCTGAGAGCGCGGTGCGATAGCCCAGGCGGCGCAGATAGTGTGCATAAGTCGGTATGTCGGCAGGGAAATCGGCGGCGTTGTCGTAGGCACCGATGCGGCTGGGCAATTGGCCGCTGACCAGGGTGAAGCGCGACGGCGCGCACAGCGGGCTGTTGCAGTAGGCCGAATCGAACACCACCGCTTGCTCGGCCAGGCGGCTGAGGTGCGGCATCTGGATGGGCGAAGGGGCGTAGATCGGCAGCAAGGGTGCGGCCATCTGGTCGGCCATGATGAACAGGATATTCGGGCGCGTCATGGTGGCTTCCATCGTTGAGGGTTATGCGAACCGCTTGCCTACCAAGATGCGACTATGGATAACATGGGTAAAGCCCATGGCGGGCAATGACTGGGATTAGCTGAGCTTATGTTTGATCACCTCGCCGAGCTGTCGCTGGATACCTTGCGCGTGTTCGAGGCGGCAGCGCGCTTGCGTGGTTTTACCGCTGCGGCGCTGGAACTGGGCACCACGCAACCGGCGGTGAGCCAGCAGGTGAAACGCCTGGAGGCACAGGTAGGTACGCGGCTGTTCGACCGTATTTACCGGGGCATAGAGCTGACCGAGGCTGGCCAGGTGCTGTTCGAGCAGGTGCATCAGGGCTTGCAGGCCATGGATGACGGCATTGCCCAAGCCAGCGGGCGCGGCCAGCGCGAGGTGCTGCAGGTGGCCACCGACTTTGCTTTTGCCGCGTTCTGGCTGATGCCCAGGTTGCAGCGTTTTCATGAAGCCTATCCACAGGTGGATGTGAGCCTGGTAACCGGTGAGCGCAGCCAGGGCATGTTGCGGCCGGACATTGATGTGGCGGTGCTGTTTGGCGATGGGCGCTTTCACCAGGGCGAGAGCCGCTGGTTGTTCGATGAGGAAGTATTCCCGGTCTGCAGCCCGCGGCTGATTCATGGCAAACCCACGTCAGCCGTGGCTTTGCAGCGTTTGCCCTTGCTGCATTTGAAGGGCGAGCAGGCCAGCCGCTGGTTTGACTGGGCGGGGGTTTTTCGCGGGTTTGGCGTGGCCAGCCCGCCGCCGCCGGGGCAGCTGCGCTTCGACAACTACACCTTGCTGATCCAGGCGGCGATTGCTGGCCAGGGCGTGGCTATTGGTTGGCGGCATCTTGTGGACAGCCTGGTGGAACAAGGGTTGCTATGCCGGCCATTAGAGGGGAGCCTGACATCGAGTCGGGGCTATTATCTGGTTTTGCCACCGCGCAAGCGGCGCGGGGCGTTGATCGAGCGGTTCGTCAGCTGGCTGGAGCAGGAGCGCAGCGGCTGATGGCGGTGCAATCGGGAGTTATCGTGCAAAGAATCAAGGGTTACCACGCCCACGTCTATTACAACGCGGCAACGATTGAGCAGGCACGTGAGTTGTGCGAGGAAGCGGCGAGGCTGTTCCCGGTGACCATGGGGCGCATGCACCAGAAACCGGTGGGGCCGCACCCGGACTGGAGTTGCCAGCTGGCGTTCGAGCCGGAATATGTCGGGGTGGTGCTGCCTTGGTTGGCGCTGTACCGCAAGGGGTTGGTGGTGTTCATGCACCCGCTGACCGGGGATGAACTGGCGGACCACCGCGACCATGCGATCTGGATGGGGGCTGTGCGGCCCTTGGATCTGTCGATTTTTGGTGGGTAAGTATCTGTCGCCTTTGAGGGCCTCTTCGCGGGCACGCCCGCTCCCACAGGGACCACACAGATGCTGAAAACTGTGGGGGAACCTGTGGGAGCGGGCATGCCCGCGAATCAGGCGGTGCGGTTCAGCGACGAGCGCCGCGCACCCCTTCAGCCAATGCCGAGCACAGGCTCAATACATCGCTCACCGCCTGCTCGCCAGTTTTGGCCTGGGCAATCTTGTCGACCAGCGCCGAGCCCACTACCACACCATCCGCCAGGCGGGCGATGTTGGCAGCCTGTTCTGGCGTGCGAATGCCAAAACCAACGCTGATCGGCAGATCGGTATGCCGACGCAGGCGGGCAATGGCCTCGGTCACGTGCTCGGTGGTTGCCGAGCCAGCACCGGTCACGCCGGCCACCGACACGTAGTAGACGAACCCGGAGCTGCGCTCCAGTACGCGCGGCAGGCGCGCATCGTCGGTGGTCGGGGTGGTCAGGCGGATGAAGTCGATGCCTGCGGCCTGGGCCGGGGTGGCCAGTTCGGCATCATGCTCGGGCGGCAGGTCAACGATGATCAGGCCATCGACGCCCGCCGCTTTGGCTTCTGCCACGAACTTGTCCACACCAAAGCGGTGGATCGGGTTGTAGTAGCCCATCAGCACGATTGGCGTGGTGTGGTTATCCACACGGAATTCGCGAACCATCAGCAGGGTCTTGGCCAGGGTCTGGCCCGCTTCCAGGGCGCGCAGGGTTGCCAGCTGGATGGCCACGCCGTCGGCCATCGGGTCGGTGAACGGCATGCCCAGCTCGATCACGTCGGCACCAGCGGCTGGCAGGCCCTTGAGGATCTGCAGCGAGGCGTCGTAGCCCGGGTCGCCTGCGGTAACGAAGGTGACCAGTGCCGAACGGCCTTCGGCCTTCAGTTCGGCGAAGCGTTGTTCAAGACGGCTCATGCCTGTTTCTCCTGGGCGGCCATGTGGTTCATGACGGTTTGCATGTCTTTGTCGCCGCGGCCCGACAGGCACACGACCATCAGGTGGTCCTTGGGCAGCTTCGGTGCGCGCTTGATCGCTTCGGCCAGGGCGTGGGAGCTTTCCAGGGCCGGGATGATGCCTTCCAGCCGGCAAGTGGCGTGGAACGCATCCAGCGCTTCGTCGTCGGTGATGCTGACGTATTCGACGCGCTTCACTTCGTGCAGGTAGGCGTGCTCCGGGCCGATGCCCGGGTAGTCCAGGCCTGCGGAAATCGAGTGGGCGTCGGTGATCTGGCCGTCTTCGTCCTGCAGCAGGTAGGTGCGGTTGCCGTGCAGCACGCCCGGTACGCCACCGTTCAGGCTGGCGGCATGCTTGTCGGTATGCACACCGTGGCCACCGGCTTCGACGCCGATGATCTGCACGCTTGGCTCTTCAAGGAACTCATGGAACAGGCCCATGGCGTTGGAGCCACCGCCCACGCAGGCAACCAGGCTGTCTGGCAGGCGGCCTTCCTTCTCGTGCAACTGGGCGCGGGTTTCCTTGCCGATGATCGACTGGAAGTCGCGGACCATGGCCGGGTACGGGTGCGGGCCGGCCACGGTGCCGATCAGGTAGAAGGTGTCTTCGACATTGGTAACCCAGTCGCGCAGGGCCTCGTTCATGGCGTCTTTCAGGGTGCCGGTGCCGGCAGTGACCGGCACGATTTCGGCGCCCAGCAGTTTCATGCGGAACACGTTGGCCTGCTGGCGCTCGATGTCGGTGGCGCCCATGTAGATCACGCAAGGCAGGCCAAAGCGGGCGGCAACGGTGGCGGTGGCCACGCCGTGCATGCCGGCGCCGGTTTCGGCGATCAGGCGCTTCTTGCCCATGCGCTTGGCCAGCAGCACCTGGCCGATGCAGTTGTTCACCTTGTGCGCGCCAGTGTGGTTGAGCTCTTCACGCTTGAAGAAGATTTTTGCGCCGCCACAGTGCTCGGTCAGGCGCTCGGCGAAGTACAGCGGGTTTGGGCGGCCGATGTAGTCGCGCTGGAAGTAGGCGAGGTCTTCGAGGAATTTCGGGTCTGCCTTGGCCGCTTCGTATTCGCGGGCCAGGTCCAGCACCAGTGGCATCAGGGTTTCAGCCACGTAGCGGCCGCCGAACGAGCCGAACAGGCCGTTGGCGTCGGGGCCGGGGCGGTATTGGGACTGGGTCATGGGGCGCTCCAGGGCGTAATGAATGAGTGATGGGCTTTACTCTAACCACGCCAAGCCCGGCTGAAAACCGATAAGATTGCGTAAACTTGTCAGAAAAACTCACAGGTAACATGGCCCACGACCTCCCTCCCCTGAATGCCCTGCGCGCCTTCGAGGCCACCGCCAGGCTCAACAGCGTCAGCCAGGCGGCCGAAGCGCTGCATGTCACCCATGGTGCCGTCAGCCGGCAGATCAAGGTACTGGAGGAGCACTTGGGCGTAGCGCTGTTCGTCAAGGACGGGCGCGGCATCAAACTCACAGATGCCGGTGTACGCCTGCGTGATGCCAGTGGCGAGGCCTTCGACCGGCTGCGCAGCGTGTGTGCCGAACTCAGTCGCGATGTCAGCGAGGCGCCGTTCGTGCTGGGCTGCTCAGGCAGCCTGCTGGCACGCTGGTTCATTCCGAGGCTGGGGCGCCTGAAGGCGGATTTGCCGGAGTTGCGCCTGCATCTGTCAGCCGGTGAAGGTGACCTTGACCCGCGTCGCCCGGGCCTTGATGCATTGCTGGTGTACGCTGAGCCGCCCTGGCCTGCCGACATGCAGGTGCATGTGCTGGCCGAAGAGCGCATCGGCCCGGTGCTCAGCCCGCACTTTGCCGGCTTCGAACGCTTGCGTGGCGCACCTGCCAGCGCCCTGCTGCAGGAGGCTCTGCTGCACACCACGTCACGTCCGCAAGCATGGCCAACCTGGGGTGAGCAGCAGGGATTGGACCCGGCCAGGTTGCAGTACGGCCAGGCGTTCGAGCATTTGTATTATTTGCTGGAGGCTGCGGTTGCAGGCCTTGGTGTCGCCATCGCGCCGCAGCCGCTGGTGGCTGATGACTTGCGAGCCGGGCGCCTCAGCGCACCGTGGGGCTTTTCCCCTACCCGGGCAGCGTTGGCGTTGTGGGTGCCCCGGCGCGCCGCAGATGGGCGCGCCGAGCAGTTGGCGCAATGGCTACGCGCCGAGCTTGCGCGGCAGAGCGCTTAGTTACGTTTGGTCAGTAAGTAGGCTGCCAGCAGCCCCAGTGCGCCAATGGCTACACCTGCGGTGGTGTACGGGTGTTCCTGGGCATAGTCGCGGGTTGCGATGCCAGTCTGGCGGGTGCGCTGTTTAACTTCCTCATAGGCATCGCTCAGCAGGCTGCGCGAATGGCGAAGGGCGCTCTCGGCGTTGCTGCGGATTGCCTTCACCGACTTCTGGGACTCTTCCGAGGCGTCATGCTTGAGGTTCTCCAGGCTTTTCAGAAGGCTCTCGATCTCCGCTTCCATGCTTTCCAGGGATGTTTTACGCAGCGAGTTGCGGTGCATGTTGACTCTCCTTTGCAGTATCGGTTGTAAGAAGTGCGACCGTTGGCCTGCCCGAAAGTGCGATCGAACTTTGGCCACGGGTGACGGCTCGCAGGTAAACCAGGCCTGCGCTGCTAGGCTAAAAAATCACCGTCACCCAAGGAGAGTGCTCATGACCGATCATCACACCTACAAGAAGATCGAACTGGTGGGGTCTTCGCCCACCAGCATCGAAGAGGCGATCAACAATGCCCTGGCCGAAGCCGGCAAGAGCATCAAGCACCTGGAGTGGTTCGAGGTGGTCGATACCCGTGGCCATATCCGCGACAACAAGGCGGCACACTTTCAGGTCACGCTGAAGGTTGGCTTCCGCATCGCCAATAGCTGACACATTGCCGGGCTGGAATAGCCTGGCGTGATGGGTTATTACAAAGGGGGCGCCTTGGCGGGCGCCCTTTCTCATTTCATCTGCACAAGGAAAGCGATCGATGAACAAACTGATTCTGGCGCTGGGCCTGATGACCTTGGCCGGTGGTGCGCTGGCAGCAGGCAAGCCGTGTGAGGAACTGAAGGCAGAGATTGCGGCCAAGCTGGATGCCAAGGGCGTCACCGGATACAAGCTGGAGATCGTCAACAAGGGCGAGCCGGCCGGCAAGGTGATCGGTAGCTGTGAGGCGGGTACCAAGGAGATTGTGTACCGTCGCGGCTGATGTGCTGGACCCTTCGCGGGCTTGCCCGCTCCCACAGGTTCGGCACTGGCCTCAGGCCGTGTGATATCCCTGTGGGAGCGGGCGAGCCCGCGAAGAAGCTCACTCGGTCTTGAGGGCCTGCGCCAGCAATTCATAGGACCGCACCCGGTCCGCATGCTCATACAGGTCACAGGTAAAGATCAGCTCATCCGCCCCGGTCTGCTCCAGCAGCACCTCCACCTTGGCCCGTACCTTCTGCGGGCTGCCAATCATCGCCAGGCCCAGGAAGCTGCCCACAGCATCCCGCTCATGCGGCAGCCACAAGCCATCCATGCTCTCGACCGGCGGCTTTTGCATCAGGCTCTGCCCCCGAATCAGCGCCAGGATGCGCTGGTACACCGAGGTGGCCAGGTATTCGGCCTTTTCGTCGGTTTCGGCCACCACCATGGGGATGCCCAGCATCACATAAGGCTTGTCCAGCGTGGTCGACGGCTTGAAGTGGTTGCGGTAAACGCGGATCGCCTCGTGCATGTAGCGCGGCGCAAAGTGCGAAGCGAAGGCATAGGGCATGCCGCGCATGCCCGCCAGCTGAGCGCTGAACAGGCTGGAGCCCAGCAACCACATGGGTACGTCGGTGTCGTGCCCCGGCACGGCGATCACTTTCTGATCATCAGTGCGTGGGCCGAGGTAGCGCGACAGTTCTTCGACATCGTCCGGGAAGTCGTCCGGGCCGCCTGCGCGGTCGCGACGCAGGGCGTAGGCCGTCATCTGGTCGGAACCCGGCGCGCGGCCCAGGCCCAGGTCGATGCGCCCCGGGTACAGGCTGGCCAGGGTGCCGAACTGTTCGGCAATCACCAGCGGCGCGTGGTTGGGCAGCATCACCCCACCAGAGCCTACGCGAATGGTCGAGGTGCCGCCGGCCAGATAACCGATCAGCACCGACGTTGCCGAGCTGGCGATACCGTCCATGTTGTGGTGCTCGGCCACCCAGAAGCGGTTGTAGCCAGAACGCTCGACGTGCTGCGCCAGGTCCAGCGAGTTGCGCAGTGACTGCGCAGGGCCGGCATCAGCGCGCACGGGCACCAGGTCGAGGGTGGAAATCTTCAGGTCGCGCAGTAGCGTCATTGGAGCCTCCGCAAGGGTGGTTGGCCAGAGGCCTTTTCATCTCTGTATGGGCACATTCGGGGGATTCAATGCTTACGGTGCGATTGGTCTGAACTTGCGGTGGGTGGCTGCCCTCTGAACCGATAAGCCCGTAACCGAATGACCAGGAGGCATCATGAAAAAGACAGCATCGGCGATCTGGCAAGGTGGCCTGAAGGATGGCACCGGCCTGCTTTCTACCGAAAGCGGCGCGCTCAAGCAGAACCCTTACGGCTTCAATACCCGTTTTGAAGGCTCGCCGGGGACCAACCCGGAAGAGCTGATTGGTGCGGCGCATGCGGGCTGTTTCTCGATGGCACTGTCGATGATGCTGGGCGAAGCCGGGCTCACTGCCGACCGGATCGACACCGCCGCTGAAGTAACGCTCGACAAGCTGCCTGATGGCTTTGCCATTACTGCCGTGCATCTGGTGCTAAGGGCCAAGGTTCCCGGCGCCAGCGATGCGCAATTCCTGGAGATTGCCAACAAAGCCAAGGAAGGGTGCCCGGTGTCCAAGGTGTTGAACGCGAAAATCAGCCTGGATGCCGCGCTGGTGGGCTGAAGCGGCGCAACAGTGGCGCTTTGCTGTAGTCTAAACAGCGTCGGCAGCATGCTGCCTCTTCAGGAGCCGTTTCATGATTCGCGTAGCAATCGCTGTATTGGCTTCCCTGGTCGGCACGTCTGCCTTGGCGGCGGTCAAGCCGTGCGAGGAGCTTAAAGCCGAGATCGAGGCCAAGATCCAGGCTCAGGGTGTGGCGTCCTACACCCTGGAGATCGTGCCCAACAGTGAGGTCAAGGACCAGAACATGGTGGTCGGGACTTGTGATGGCGGAACCAAGAAGATTATTTACCAGAAGAATGATCGTTAGGGTTTGAGATTTTGGGGCCGCTTCGCGGCCCATCGCGACACAAGGCCGCTCCTACAGGAGATCGCGTATCCCTTGTAGGAGCGGCCTTGTGTCGCGATGGGCTGCAAAGCAGCCCCATTCACGGAATACAGAACACGTTGCTAGGCTCGTTCACCAACACCTTGCGGCTGGCGTCATACAGCAACACCTGCGGCTCCATCACCGGCGCCCGCGCCTCCAGGCGATAACGCTCACCGGCCTTGAAGTCATCAAAGCGCACGGTCAGGTAGCAGGTACGGTCTCGTGGCTCGCTCATGATGCCGCCCGAGTAGATTTCATAATCGAAGCGCACCACCAGTTCGTGCTTGCCGGGTGTGACCTGGAAGTAACGGCCATCTTCCAGGCGTTTACCGTCGAGGCGGTCGGCCATGATCACCCGGCCGGGGGTCATGGTGTAGAGGTCGACCCAGGCCTGCTTGGGGTCGACGGGCGGCAAGGGGCTGGCGCAAGCCCCCAGCGCACTGAGGGCGATCAGCATCATGGGCTGGCGCATGGCAAGACTCCCACTTGCGATTTACAAGGTACAAGCATAGCGCCGTTTGCGGGGTTCAGGTGCGTTGGCAGCCTGCGGGCATGCCCTGCCCGAGCAGTTTTTGCTGTTGGTCGTAGAGTTTGATCCAGGGACGGAAACCAATGCTGCCCGCTTGCAGTTGATAGCGCTGCCCGGCCATGAAGTCCTTGAAGGTCAGCTTGACCTGGCAATCGCGCCACAGCGGTTGGTCCACCGCGCCGATATTGCTGGGGGTAACCGGAAACTGATAGCGCACGGTCAGTTCATGGCTGCCGGGCTGCACTTCGAAATAACGGTTATCGACCCAGTCGCGCTCATCGACCTGCACGGCGTCCAGCGATGTGTTGTCGTAGGGTGTGAGGTCGATCCAGGCCTGGTTCGGGTCCGGGTCTGGCAAGGTCGAACAGGCAGATAGCAGCAACAGTGAGCCGGCGACCAACAATGCACGCATGGCGAAACTCCCCCTTGGCGAGATAGTCTTGGAGCGAATCGGCCTTGAGCGAGTCAGACAGTTCCGGATGCTTCGACTTTTTCTTATACAGCGCTCAGGCCCTGGGGCACTCGACCGCGTTTTCACCCGTTTTGTTCCCCTGCTGGCGGCGTTCCTGCTGAACGGTTGCAGCAGCGTTGGCTATTACGGGCAGTTGGCCGAGGGCCAATGGCAACTGCTGCGTGCACGGCAGCCGGTGGCGCAGGTGGTGGCCGACCCGGCCACGCCCGCGCAATTGCGCGCGCGCTTGGAACATGCCGAGCAGGCGCGTGTATTTGCCAGCCAGCAACTCAAGCTACCGGACAACCGCAGTTATCGGGTTTACGCCGAACTGGGTCGGCCTTATGTGGTGTGGAATGTATTCGCGACCCCTGAGTTGTCGTTGCAGCCGCTGACGCACTGCTTCCCGATCGCGGGGTGCGTGGCCTATCGCGGTTACTACCAGCAAGGCGCTGCACGCGGGGCGGCGGCGCTGATGCGGCAAGATGGGCTGGATGTTTATGTGAGTGGTGTTGAGGCTTATTCGACCCTGGGCTGGTTCGATGACCCGATCCTGTCGTCGATGGTTGGCTGGGGCGACGAGCGCCTGGCCACGCTGATTTTCCATGAGCTGGCTCACCAGCGCTTTTATGTGCAGGACGATACCGAGTTCAACGAGTCGTTTGCCTCCTTCGTCGAGCAGGAGGGCACGCGGCAATGGCGCGTGGTGCGTGGGCTTGCAGCGGTTGGCGAGAATCAGGGGCAGCAGCGTGACCAGTTCATACGGCTGGTGCTGGCCAGCCGCGAGCGGTTGCAGGCGATTTATGCCGGGCCGCTGGATGATGCGCACAAGCGGCAGGCCAAGCAGGCGGAGTTTGAGCGTTTGAGGCGGGAGTACCGGCAGGTGCGCGATGGCCAGTGGGGCGGTGACAAGCGCTATGACGCTTGGATGTATGGGCCTTTGAACAACGCCAAGTTGTTGCCGTTTGGGCTGTATGACCAGTGGGTGCCGGCGTTTGCGACGGTGTTTCGTGAGGTTGACGGAGACTGGGCGCGGTTTTATGAGCGGGTCGAGCAATTGGGGCGGTTGCCAATTGCGCAAAGGAAAGTCGCGTTGCAGCGGTTGATGGTTAGCCAGTGAGATTTTGGGGCCGCGTTGCGGCCCATCGCGACGCAAGGCCGCTCCTACAAGGGGCCGGGTAGCATGGGTTGACGCGATTCCCTGTAGGAGCGGCCTTGCGTCGCGATGGGCTGCAAAGCAGCCCCCAGGGCCATCAAGCCTTGATAAATGCCTGATGCATCTCGGCCAGGGTCGCAAAGTGGAAAGCCGGTTCTTCGGCCATCAACTCTTCCCGGCTACCAAACCCATACCCCACCGCCACTGCCTGCAAGCCATTGCTGCGGGCCCCGATCAGGTCATGCTTGCGGTCACCGATCATCAGCGTCTGCGCCGGGTCCAGCCCTTCTTCATCCAGCAAATGGCGAATCAGCTCGACCTTGTTGGTGCGCGTGCCGTCCAGCTCGCTGCCGTAGATCACCTTGAAATGATGGTCGAAGGCAAAGTGCCGGGCGATTTCGCGGGCGAATTCCCAGGGCTTGGAGGTAGCGATGTACAGCGTGCGGCCCTGCCCGTTCAGGGCTTCGAGCAACTCCGGCACGCCCTGGAACACCAGGTTTTCGTAAAGGCCGGTGACGCGGAAGCGCTCCCGGTAGAAGTTGACCGCCTCCCAGGCCTTCGCTTCGTCGAAGCTGTAGAACTGCATGAAGGCTTGCAGCAGGGGTGGGCCGATGAAGTGCTCGAGGCGGGCCAGGTCCGGCTCGTCGATGCCCAGCTTGGCCAATGCATACTGGATCGAGCGGGTAATGCCCAGGCGCGGGTCGGTCAGGGTGCCGTCTAGGTCGAACAGGATGTTTTGCTGGTGCATGTACGGGGTCCACTTGAGTGCGTTGTGGCCTTCTTCGCGGGCACGCCTGCTCCCACAGGTACAGCGCCGGCCTCAGGCCTTGTGCTATCCCTGTGGGAGCGGGCGTGCCCGCGAATGCGGTCATTCAGGTTGGTCGTAGCCTTCGGCCAGGTGCTGGTCCTTGAGCTTCACGTAGTTGCCGGCGCTGTAGGAGAAGAACGCGCGCTCCTTGTCGTTCAGCAGCCGGGCCTGTTTCACCGGGCTGCCCATGTACAGGTAACCACTGACCAAGCGCTTGCCTGGGGGTACCAGGCTGCCGGCACCGATGATCACTTCGTCCTCGACGATGGCGCCATCCATGATGGTGCTGCCCATGCCGACCAGAATGCGGTTACCCAGCGTGCAGCCATGCAGCATCACTTTGTGGCCGATGGTCACCTCGTCACCGATGATCAGCGGGAAACCGTCCGGGTTGAACGGGCCGGCGTGGGTGATGTGCAGCACGCTGGCGTCCTGCACGCTGGTGCGCGCACCGATGCGGATGCGGTGCATGTCGCCGCGCACCACGGTCATGGGCCAGATCGAGCTGTCTTCACCGATCTCCACGTCGCCCAGCACCACCGCCGAACGGTCGACGAAGGCACGTAGTCCAACTTTCGGAGTGTGTTGCTGGAAGCTTCGGATGGCCATGATAGCGTCTCTCATCTGTGCCGATAGGCAGGCTGCCTGCTGCGGTCGGCGTCGATTGTAATTAAGATGGGGCAGTGTTTCTTCTGCCAAGGTATCCAAACCGTGACTGCGAACAACCCGCTTCTGCAATCCCACGATCTGCCGCCCTTCTCGCAAATCCGTGCCGAACACGTGTTGCCGGCGATCGAAGCGATCCTGGCCGACAACCGTAAAGCCATTGCCGAGATCCTCGACAAGCAGGGCAAGGCCCCTACCTGGGCTGGCCTGGTGCTGGCCATGGACGAACTGAACGACCGCCTGGGCGCTGCCTGGAGCCCGGTCAGCCACCTGAATGCGGTGTGCAACAGCGCAGAACTGCGCGAGGCCTACGAGTCGTGCCTGCCGGCGTTGAGCGCCTACTCTACCGAACTGGGCCAGAACCGTGCGCTGTTCGATGCCTACCAGGCTTTGATCAACAGCCCCGAAGCCGCCGGTTTCGACGTGGCGCAAAAGACTATTCTCGAGCATGCGCTGCGTGACTTCCGCCTGTCGGGTATCGACCTGTCGGCAGACAAGCAGCAGCGCTACGCCGAAGTGCAAAGCAAGCTCAGTGAGCTGGGCAGCCGATTCTCCAACCAGTTGCTCGACGCCACCCAGGCCTGGACCAAGCACGTTACCGACGAAGCCGCGCTGGCCGGCCTGACCGACTCGGCCAAAGCGCAGATGGCTGCCGCTGCCCAGGCCAAAGGCCTCGACGGTTGGCTGATCACACTGGAATTCCCCAGCTACTACGCGGTCATGACCTACGCCAGCGACCGCGCCCTGCGCGAAGAGCTGTACGCCGCCTACTGCACTCGTGCCTCGGACCAGGGCCCGAACGCCGGCCAGAACGACAACGGCCCGGTGATGCAGGAAATCCTTGGCCTGCGCCAGGAGCTGGCCGAACTGCTGGGCTACAAGAACTACGCCGAGCTGAGCCTGGCCACCAAGATGGCCGAGTCCAGCGACCAGGTGTTGAGCTTCCTGCGTGACCTGGCCAAACGTTCCAAGCCGTTTGCCGCCCAGGACCTGGAGCAGCTGAAGGCCTACGCCGCCGAACAAGGCTGCCCTGAGCTGGCCAGCTGGGACGCCGGGTACTTTGGCGAGAAGCTGCGCGAGCAGCGCTACAGCGTGTCGCAGGAAGCCCTGCGCGCCTACTTCCCGATCGACAAGGTGCTGGGTGGCCTGTTCAACATCGTGCAGCGCCTGTACGGCATCGAAATCGCCGAGCTCAAGGGCTTCGACAGCTGGCACCCGGACGTACGCCTGTTCGAGATCAAGGAAAACGGCCAGCACGTCGGCCGCTTCTTCTTCGACCTTTACGCCCGTGCCAACAAGCGCGGCGGTGCATGGATGGACGGCGCCCGTGACCGCCGCCGCACTGCTGCCGGCCAACTGCAAAGCCCGGTGGCCAACCTGGTGTGCAACTTCACCCCGGCCTCACCCGGCAAGCCGGCGCTGCTGACCCACGACGAAGTCACCACCCTGTTCCACGAGTTCGGCCATGGCTTGCACCACATGCTGACCCGCATCGAGCATGCCGGTGTATCCGGTATCAACGGCGTGGCGTGGGATGCGGTCGAGTTGCCGAGCCAGTTCATGGAAAACTGGTGCTGGGAACCGGAAGGCCTGGCGCTGATCTCCGGCCATTACGAAACCGGTGCTCCCTTGCCCCAGGACCTGCTGGACAAGATGCTGGCGGCAAAGAACTTCCAGTCGGGCATGATGATGGTGCGCCAGCTGGAGTTCTCGCTGTTCGACTTCGAACTGCATGCCACCCATGGCGATGGCCGCAGCGTGCTGCAAGTGCTTGAAGGCGTGCGTGACGAAGTGTCGGTCATGCGTCCACCGGCCTATAACCGCTTCCCTAACAGCTTTGCGCACATTTTTGCGGGCGGTTACGCAGCTGGCTACTACAGCTACAAGTGGGCCGAAGTGCTCTCGGCAGACGCCTTCTCGCGCTTTGAGGAAGAAGGCGTGCTGAATGCCGAAACCGGCCGCGCGTTCCGTGAGGCGATCCTGGCCCGCGGTGGTTCGCGCGAGCCAATGGAGCTGTTTGTCGACTTCCGTGGGCGTGAGCCTTCCATCGATGCGTTGCTGCGCCACAGTGGCCTCACCGAGAGCGCTGCGGCATGAGCGAGGTTGCTGTGAACAAGACCAAGAAGCGCTTCATTGCCGGGGCGGTATGCCCGGCGTGCAGCGAGCCTGACAAGCTGATGATGTGGAACGAGGACGGTGTACCGCACCGCGAGTGCGTGGCTTGCGGCTTTACCGACACCCTCAACGAGCAGGGCTTGTCGGTGCCTAAAGAGCTGGGTACGCGGGTTAACCACCTTGCGCCCAAAGCGGCGCCGGCCAAGGTGCAGACGGTGCAGTTTTTCCCCAACCCGAAGCTGAAGAAACCGACCGAGTAAGTCTGTTGTGCCGCCCGGGCGCCATGCCCGGGTGGTAGATAGTCAGGCCACCCTCCGCCCACTGGCCATGCACGCTCACCTGCTCTTCCTGCGAGCAAGGTGTTTCACCATGGGCAACCCGCTTCTGCAAAAAAGCCATACCCCTGTCGATTACCCGGCAATCACCCTCGAAAACATGGCGGCTGCGTTCGACCACGTGCTGCTGCAGCATGCGCAAGGTATCGAGCGAATCGTTGCCGGGCAGCAGGCCATGCCTACCTGGGATGAACTGGTGCTGGCGGTTGATGAGTTGGATAGCCAACTGCTGGCGGTTTTTTTTGCAACCACACCTTTGATAGGCAGGGGCGTGGACTGGGCCAACGCGATCATTGGGTTCTATGGCCAGGCCATGGCGCAGCTGGAGCAGAAGCTGATCAACAGCAAGTTGCAGCATTTGTACGAGCGCTTGGCCAAAAGCGAAGTTGGCAAGCATCTGGATGCCGGAAAACGCGCAATCTTGCGTTGGCATCTCGATAAGTTCGCGTCCAGCGGGGCATTGCTCGACAGCACGGGCAAGGCACGGCTCACAGAACTTCAAGCGCTGATCGGCGCGGCACGCCAGGCGTTTCGCGCCAATATCAACCGGCCGGGGTTTGTGATTACCGATGAGGCCGAGCTTGGTGGTATCCCGCAACGGGTTCGCGATGAATTGGCCGCCAGGGCTCAGGAAGAAGGTGAGCAGGGCTGGCTGATAGCGTGCGAAAGCGTGGCTACTGAAGCAGTGCTCAAGCATGCCGACAACCGCGTATTGCGCGAGCGGGCGTACCGTGCGTATCACGCTCGCGGCGTCAGCCTGGAGCCTCAACTGGATAACCGCACCTACCTGGAGCAATTGGCCCGGCTGCTTGAGGAAAAAGCCCGACTGCTTGGTTTTGCCAGCCACCTGGAATTGAGCTTGCAGCGCAAGAGTGCGGGGTCGGTTGCCCAGGTGCACAGTTTTCTACACGACCTGGCCGGCCATGTGCGGCCGGTGATGTTGCAGTGGCGTGCGGATTTGCAGCGCCAGAGCACTGCCGATAGGCTGGGGGATCTCCAGCCTTGGGATATGCTCTACCTGCAGGCCTCGGCGCGCAGCGGCCGGGCCACCGAAAGTTTGCGCGAGTACTTTCCGCTGAATGCTGTCATCACTGCTTTACAGCAGCTGGCGCAACAGCTCTTGGGCGTAGCTCTAGTGGCCAAGCCGCTGGGAACCTGGCACGACAGTGTGCAAGCTTTCGAGGTATGGCAGGACCATGCCTTCATAGGTTTCCTGTATCTGGACGCCATGCAGCATCCCGGTAAGCAGCCAGACTCGGTGTTCACCACGTACATACGCAACCGCCGGGTGGATGCAGAGGGGATCTACCAGGCAGCGTCGGTGGTGGTCTACTGTGATTTGCCGCAAACACTGGCTGATGGTCAGCCATTGCTGGATCACCAGTCACTGCGCAAGCTGTTCCATGAGTTTGGCCATGCCTTGCACCATTTGCTGGTACGCACCACCACCCATGTAATGTCCAGTGTTACCGAACTGGGTAGCGATGGTGTGGAGCTGTTTGGCAAGCTGTTCGAGCGCTGGGTCTGGGATGCAGATTACCTTGTGTCGATTTCTTCGCCCCTGCGCGATGGCAGCCTGCTCACCCGGCGTTCGGCCAAACAATCCCTGGATGACTTGCGCCAACTGGGCGTGGAGGAGATCGCGCGCAAGCTGAGCCTGGCGCTGTTCGACCTGGATCTGCACGGCACGCCTGATGATGGCCGGTCGTTGGAGCAGCGCTTGAATGAAGCCCGTAAGCGCTGTGGCTATTGGCCTGTGCACGACTTCGAACACCCGGCGCATGCCTTCGACTACCTGGTGGAGGGCTATGATGCGGGCTACTACGCGTACCTGTGGTCCGATGTGTACGCCTTCGACCTGTTCACCCGCTTCGAGTCTGAAGGCTTGCTTGACCGGGCTGCAGGCCGGGCACTTCAGGAGACGCTGTTCGCCCCCGGAGCATCCCGCCCACTGAACAAAAGCATTGAAGCATTTCTTGGCAGGCCAGCGAGCCAGGAACCCTACCTGCGCTGGCATGGGCTGAAATGACCCCCGCTGACCGGAGGTGCTGGAAAGATAGCGATGCACACGATACTGTATATAAAACCAGTATCCGGGGTGGGTCATGATTTCTCCAGCACCGTTAAAAGGCCGTGGAACAGCGAACAATCCGCACAATCGCTTTGCCCCGAGCCATTCTGTGGTGGAGGACGACGGCTGGTATCAAGAAGTGCCTCAAACCCAAGGCACCGAGGTACGGATCGAGACGGCCAAGACGGTAATCAGCCGCAACACCTCACCTGATCTGCCCTTCGATCGCTCCATCAACCCGTACCGCGGCTGCGAGCATGGCTGTATTTACTGCTATGCCCGGCCCTCCCACGCTTATTGGGACCTTTCACCCGGCCTGGATTTCGAGACCAAGCTGATTGCCAAGACCAACGCCGCCGAGGTGCTGGCGCAGCAGTTGAGCAAACCTGGCTACGTGTGCGCGCCGATCAATTTGGGCTCTAACACCGACCCCTACCAGCCGATCGAGCGCGAGCAGTTGCTGACCCGGCGCCTGCTTGAAGTGTTGCTGCGGTTTCGACACCCGGTGACCATCGTCACCAAGGGTGCACTGGTGCTGCGCGACCTTGACCTGCTGGCTGAGATGGCCCGGCAACGCCTGGCGCGGGTGATGATCAGCCTGACCACACTGGACGACGACCTCAAGCGAGTGCTGGAACCACGTGCGGCTTCGCCCAAGGCCCGTTTGCGGGCCATCCGGGTGTTGCGTGAGGCAGGTGTGCCCGTGGGCGTCTTGTGTTCACCGATGATTCCGATGGTTAACGACAGCGAGCTGGAGCGCCTGCTGGAAGCGGCCAAGGATGCGGGTGCACAGAGCGCGGCTTACATGATGCTACGCCTGCCGCTGGAGGTGGCGCCGCTGTTCGAACAGTGGCTGCAAGACCACTACCCTCAACGGGCGACGCATGTGTTGAGCCTGATCCGCCAAAGCCGCGGGGGGGAGCTGTATGACAGCCGCTTTGGTGCGCGCATGCGCGGTGAAGGGGTGTTTGCCGATTTGCTGGCGCAGCGTTTTGCCAAAGCCATGAAGCGCCTGGACTTTGAAGGGCGGGAAGCGCAGGGGCTGGACTGCTCGGCCTTCTGCCCGCCCGGCGGGCAGATGCCCCTGTTTTAAATTCAATACTTACGCGACCTCTGTAGGAGCGGCCTCGTGTCGCGATGGGCTGCGTAGCAGCCCCAACATCTCGGATACAGTGAGATCGAGGGGGCTGCTGCGCAGCCCATCGCGACACAAGGCCGCTCCTACAGGGGGCCTGTTGCCAGCCCGGAATCTGACTAATCCAAGTTAATAATTGCGCTAATACATATTGGCGTTTGATGTTTTTTTGCTATTATCCATTTCCCGCCTTTTGCATCTGGAACACCCGTTCTAGAGCCTTCGAATTAAGTTTCAGTTAAGTTTTCCCCGCTAGCGTAGGAAATCAGTCCACACCGACTGTGATCTATGGCCCGTGCGTGTCATCTAAATCCCTGCATAGCCAGAATCTTTCACCGGTAAAATGGATTTACCTACACACCGTCAAGAGGATGAATCATGCCCGTCAAGGACCCATCCAAGGTCGTTCCGCAGGTCCCCGCGGAGAGCGCCGATGCCGCCCTGAAGCACATTGTCGATGGCTTTCTGCGCTTTCACCATGACGTCTTCCCCGATCAGCAAGAGCTGTTCAAGAAGCTCGCCACTGCGCAAACACCGCGCGCCATGTTCATCACCTGCGCCGACTCGCGCATTGTCCCCGAGCTGATCACCCAGAGCTCGCCAGGCGACCTGTTCGTAACCCGTAACGTAGGTAACGTGGTACCGCCATACGGCCAGATGAACGGCGGCGTTTCCAGCGCCATCGAGTACGCCGTACTGGCACTGAAAGTGCACCACATCATCATCTGCGGCCACTCTGACTGTGGCGCGATGCGCGCGGTGCTCAACCCGCATTCGCTGGACAAGATGCCGACCGTCGGAGCCTGGCTGCGCCACGCCGAAGTGGCCCGCACCGTTGTCGAGAACAACTGCTCGTGCGGCAGCGAACACGAAACGATGCAGGTGCTGACCAAGGAAAACGTCATCGCCCAGCTGCACCACCTGCGCACCCACCCTTCGGTGGCCTCGCGCCTGGCCGCTGGCGAACTGTTCATCCATGGTTGGGTGTACGACATCGAGACCAGCAAAATCGAAGCCTACGACGCCGCCAGCGACAGCTTCATGCCTTTGGCTGCTGGCGAGCCAGTCCCCTGCGCCACCCCGAGAGGCCGCTACTAAGCGACCCATCCACCGCTAGAACCTTGATAGCCGGCTGCACCCTGTAGGGGTGTGGCGCGGCCTTCTGCTGCCTTGAATTCCCTGACTGCCTTGCCGGCACGCCTGCTGGCGGCCCGCGCCTGCGCGTTTGTCAGGGGCAAACGTGCCCACGGCCAGGGGAATGGCCGTGCGACTAAGAAAGGAGAAACACGGTGAACATTACACAGTTGAAAGCGGCCCTGCCGCGCGAGTTGCTGGCGTCGGTGGTGGTCTTTCTGGTGGCCCTGCCGTTGTGCATGGGTATCGCGATTGCCTCGGGCATGCCGCCGGCGAAGGGCCTGATCACCGGCATTATCGGCGGCATTGTGGTGGGTTTCCTTGCCGGGTCGCCGCTACAGGTCAGCGGCCCCGCTGCCGGCCTGGCGGTACTGGTGTTCGAGTTGGTGCGCCAGCATGGCATGGCCATGCTCGGGCCGATCTTGCTGCTGGCGGGGCTTTTGCAGTTGCTGGCCGGGCGCCTGCGCCTGGGGTGCTGGTTCCGCGTCACTGCGCCAGCGGTGGTGTATGGCATGCTGGCGGGCATTGGCGTGCTGATCGTGCTGTCGCAGGTGCATGTGATGTTCGATACGGCGCCGCAGCCTTCCGGGTTGCAGAACCTGCTGGAATTCCCCTCCACCGTTGCCGCAGCCCTGCCACAGGAAAGCACAGGCTCCGGCTGGATGGCCGGTGCGCTGGGCCTGGGCACCATTGCCATCATGTGGGGTTGGGAGCGCTTGCGGCCGCAGCGGCTGAGGTTTGTCCCTGGTGCCTTGCTGGGTGTAGCAGCCATGACTGCGATCAGCATGTGGCTGGCGTTGCCGGTAAACCGGGTGCAAGTGCCGGCAGACCTGTCCGAGGCCATCGACTGGATTCGCCCGGATGACCTGATGCAACTGGCCGACCCTACCCTGCTGGTCGCCGCCTTCGCCCTGGCTTTCATCGCCAGTGCGGAAACCTTGTTGTCGGCCGCGGCGGTAGACCGCATGCACAGCGGCCAGCGCTCGGACTTCGACCGTGAGCTGTCGGCCCAAGGCATCGGCAACATGCTATGCGGCGTGTTGGGTGCATTGCCAATGACCGGGGTGATCGTGCGCAGCTCGGCGAATGTGCAGGCGGGCGCGCAAACCCGCGCGTCGGCGATCTTCCATGGCCTATGGCTGCTCGCGTTCGTGGTGGCGTTGAGCAGCGTGCTGCAGCAGATTCCGGTGGCGAGCCTGGCGGGTGTGCTGGTGTTCACCGGGGTCAAGCTGGTCGACTTCAAGGCGTTTCGCGGGCTGGGCCGTTATGGCCGCATGCCGATGTTTACCTACGCGGCGACAGCGCTGGCGATCATCTTTACCGACCTGCTGACTGGCGTGCTGCTGGGCTTTGCCCTGACCTTGCTGAAGCTGGCGTTCAAGGCGGCGCGGCTGAAGATCAACCTGGTGAGCCTGGAGAAGGCTGGGCATATGGAGCTGCGGTTAAGTGGTGCGGCAACGTTCCTGAAGGTGCCGGCGCTGACCCAGGTGCTGGATACCGTACCGGCGGGGACCACATTGCATGTGCCGCTGGGTAACCTGAGTTACATCGACCACTCGTGCCTTGAGTTGCTGGAGGACTGGCACAGAAGTAATGCTGCAAACGGGTCGCGGTTGTTGATCGAGCAGCGGCGGTTGAAGCGGCGGATCGAGGGGCGGTTGCGGACTACGGCGGGGGTTGGGGCCTGAAGCTTAAGTTTTGTATTGCCTGAACTGGCCTCTTCGCGGGCTCGCCCGCTCCCACAGGGACCGCACACAACTCAGATGCTGTGCGGTCCTTGTGGGAGCGGGCGTGCCCGCGAAGAGGCCGGAGCAGGAGTATCAGGCCGGTTGACCCAGCTCGACACCCAGCTGACGCGACAGGCACGGCCAGCGCTTCCACGCCTCACCGGTTGCCGGGCTACTCAGCTTCTCGCGGTAGGCTTCCACCGACTCCACCGCAAAGCTTGCGTCATTGAGCATCTCATCCACCGAGTGGTGCACCACTTCATCCAGCTGGTTGGCAAATTCTTCGCCAATCAACTGGTGGGCAATCAGGTTGGCAACAGTGGTGTCGACCGGGATCAGCGGCTGCTGGAAATGGCGGATGTACAAGTCATTCACCTCTTCCACCAGGCGGTGCGCCAGGTACGCCTCATCCAGCAGGCAGTCCAGCCCCACATGCCCGTTCATGACCTCGGGTGGCTGCAGGAAGTAAGCCTCGGCAATTTTCAATACAGGTTTGATCTGCGACTCGATCCCGGCCTCGCGGGCAACCGCGTGTGCGGCTTCCAGCAGTTCCGGAACCTGGTCGATGTAGGCGCTGACGAAGCGCGCCAAAGTACCCTGGGCGTCCTGCTCAGGCAGTTGGATCGAGGGGTGCAGGTGGGGCAGTTGCAGCTCGAGACGCTGTTTCAATTGGCCGGTCTGGCCTTCATGTTGATGGGCTTGGCTTACCTGCTCGCGTACAGCAGCGATGTTCATGACAACTCCAGGGACATTACGTTTCAAACGGAAGACACTAAATTAGCTCGGTATACAGAATACCTAAGACGCATTTGTTATAAGCCGCGCAAACGTGTGCGCTCTCGGGCATATCGAGGTGCCATTATCTGGCCATGAGCTCTCAAGCCTGCGGTTTCCAGGGCATCTGGCCATTTCGTGAAGTTCATTTCACTGCCTTCATTGCGTGCCATTAGTCGCTGACTATACTCCCGGTGAACGTGATTCGTTGATGAGGCCCGACTGCTTTTGCAGGGGCTCGGTCGTCGAAGCCAGGCAGTCTTGACCGCCGTTCCCTCTTGCCGCAGGCCACGCCTCCGGGACAACAAGAATTAGAAGGGGAACCCGCAATGATGCGACATCCACATGTCTGGATGGGCCTCCTGTTGTGGTCGGTTTTTGGTCAGGCGAACGCCGCCTGGACCGTGAACATGCACCCGGGGGCGACGGAAGTCTCCAACGCCGTCTTCGACCTGCACATGACCATCTTCTGGATCTGCGTGATCATTGGCATCGTCGTGTTTGGCGCGATGTTCTGGTCGATGGTCATCCACCGCCGTTCCACCGGCCAGCAGGCCGCGCATTTCCACGAGCATACCTGGGTGGAAATCCTCTGGACGGTGGTGCCTTTCCTGATCCTGGTGGTCATGGCCATCCCGGCCACCAAGACCCTGATCGATATCTACGACGCCAGCGAGTCGGACATCGACATCCAGGTCACCGGCTACCAGTGGAAGTGGCACTACAAGTACCTGGGCCAGGACGTGGAGTTCTTCAGCAACCTGGCCACCCCCGCCGACCAGATCCACAACAAGGCCCCCAAGGACGAGCACTACCTGCTCGAAGTCGACCAGCCGCTGGTGCTGCCGGTGGGCGCCAAGGTGCGTTTTCTGGTAACCGCCGCCGACGTCATCCACTCCTGGTGGGTGCCGGCCTTCGCGGTCAAGCGCGACGCCATCCCCGGCTTCGTCAACGAAGCCTGGACCCGTATCGAGAAGCCCGGCATCTACCGCGGCCAGTGCACCGAGTTGTGCGGCAAGGACCATGGCTTCATGCCGGTGGTGGTCGAGGTGAAATCCAAGGCCGACTACGACACCTGGCTCGGCGAACGCAAGGCTGAGGCCGCCAAGCTCAAAGAGCTGACCAGCAAGGAATGGACCCTGGAAGAGCTGGTGGAACGTGGCGACAAGATTTACCACACCACCTGTGTGGCCTGTCACCAGGCCGAAGGCCAGGGCCTGCCGCCGATGTTCCCGGCGCTCAAGGGCTCGAAGATCGCCACCGGGCCGAAAGAGGGCCACCTGAGCATCGTCTACCACGGCAAGCCCGGCACCGCCATGGCCGCCTTTGGCAAGCAGCTGTCGGAAGTCGACATCGCTGCCGTGGTCACCTACGAGCGCAATGCCTGGGGCAACAACAAGGGCGACATGGTCACGCCGAAGGACGTGCTGGCGCTGAAGCAGGCAGAAGCCAAGTGAACCGGGTTACTCGCGGCAATCAATGGGTTGCAGGAGGCAGGACATGAGCACAGTGATCGACGACCACGCCCACGGCCATGAGCACGCCCACGGCCCGGCCAAGGGCCTGATGCGTTGGGTGCTGACCACCAACCATAAAGACATCGGCACGATGTACCTGTGGTTCGCCTTCATCATGTTCCTGCTCGGCGGCTCGTTCGCCATGGTGATCCGCGCCGAGTTGTTCCAGCCTGGGCTACAGATCGTGGAGCCGGCGTTCTTCAACCAGATGACCACCATGCACGGCCTGATCATGGTGTTTGGCGCGGTGATGCCGGCCTTCGTCGGCCTGGCCAACTGGATGATCCCGCTGATGATCGGCGCGCCCGACATGGCCCTGCCGCGCATGAACAACTTCAGCTTCTGGTTGCTGCCGGCGGCGTTCCTGCTGCTGGTCTCGACTTTGTTCAGCCCTGGCGGTGGCCCCAACTTCGGCTGGACCTTCTACGCCCCGCTGTCCACTACCTACGCCCCGGCCAGTGTCACCTTCTTCATCTTCGCCATCCACCTGATGGGCATCAGCTCGATCATGGGCGCGATCAACGTGATCGCCACCATCCTCAACCTGCGCGCACCGGGCATGACCCTGATGAAAATGCCACTGTTCGTCTGGACCTGGCTGATTACCGCGTTCCTTTTGATTGCAGTAATGCCGGTACTGGCGGGCGTGGTGACCATGATGCTGATGGATATCCATTTCGGCACCAGTTTCTTCAGTGCCGCCGGTGGCGGTGACCCGGTGCTGTTCCAGCATGTGTTCTGGTTCTTCGGCCACCCCGAGGTGTACATCATGATCCTGCCGGCGTTCGGCGCGGTCAGCTCGATCATCCCGGCGTTCTCGCGCAAGCCGCTGTTCGGCTACACCTCGATGGTGTACGCCACCGGCGCAATTGCCTTCCTGTCGTTCATCGTCTGGGCCCACCACATGTTCGTGGTCGGCATCCCGGTGGTCGGTGAGTTGTTCTTCATGTACGCCACCATGCTGATTGCCGTGCCCACCGGAGTGAAGGTGTTCAACTGGGTCAGCACCATGTGGGAAGGCTCGCTTACCTTTGAAACGCCGATGCTGTTCGCCATTGCCTTCGTCATCCTGTTCACCATCGGCGGCTTCTCCGGGTTGATGCTGGCCATCGCCCCGGCGGACTTCCAGTACCACGACACCTACTTCGTGGTAGCGCACTTCCACTACGTGCTGGTGCCCGGGGCGATTTTCGGCATCTTTGCCTCGGCCTACTACTGGCTGCCGAAATGGACCGGCCACATGTACGACGAAACCCTTGGCAAGCTGCACTTCTGGCTGTCGTTCATCGGCATGAACATGGCCTTCTTCCCCATGCACTTCGTGGGCCTGGCAGGCATGCCGCGCCGCATCCCTGACTACAACCTGCAGTTCGCCGACTTCAACATGGTGTCGTCGATCGGTGCCTTCATGTTTGGTGCAACGCAGATCTTCTTCCTGTTTATCGTCATCAAGTGCATCCGCGGTGGGGCACCGGCACCGGCCAAGCCTTGGGATGGCGCCGAGGGCCTGGAGTGGTCGATCCCCTCGCCTGCGCCTTACCACACCTTCCAGACACCACCGGAAGTGAAATAGGGAACCCGCCATGAAAGGCCTGTCGCTGAAACGCCTGGTAACGCGCCTGCTGATGCTGACGGTGGTGATGTTCGCCTTCGGCTTTGCCCTGGTGCCGATCTACGACGTGATGTGCAAGGCGTTTGGCATCAACGGCAAGACCGGCGGGCAATACGAGGGCAGCCAGGTCAGCGACCCGTCGCGCTCGGTGCGGGTGCAGTTCATGTCGACCAATGCCAGCGACATGGTCTGGGACTTCTATTCCACGGCTGACCAATTGGAGGTCAACCCGGGGGCGGTGAACCAGATGATCTTCATTGCCCACAACCCGACCGACCGGCCGATGAGTGCGCAAGCGATACCCAGCATCACCCCGGCCGAGGCCGCGGCGTACTTCCACAAGACCGAGTGCTTCTGCTTTACCCAGCAGGTGCTGCAGCCCGGCGAACGCATCGAGATGCCGGTGCGCTTCATTGTCGACCGCGACCTGCCGGCCAGCGTGAAGCACCTGACACTGGCCTACACCTTGTTCGACATCACCGCTCGCCACCCGCCGGTCGCTCATGTTGCGGCCCAGGACGTCCAGGGCGCCCGTTAAGGGAAGGAGAACAGCAATGGCAAGTCATCAGCACTACTACGTTCCGGCGCAGAGCAAGTGGCCGATCATTGCCACCATCGGCATGTTCATCACGGTATTTGGCCTGGGCACCTGGTTCAATGACATGAAGGCTGGGCACCCGGATTCGCACGGGCCGCTGATTTTCTTCATTGGTGCATTGTTCCTGGCCTACATGCTGTTTGGCTGGTTCGGTGCCGTGGTGAAGGAGAGCCGTGCGGGGTTGTACAGCCCGCAACTGGACCGCTCGTTCCGCTGGGGCATGAGCTGGTTCATCTTTTCCGAGGTGATGTTCTTCCTGGCCTTCTTCGGCGCGCTGTTCTATGTGCGCGTGCTGGCCGGGCCTTGGCTGGGCGGTGAAGGGGCCAAAGGGGTTGCGCACATGCTGTGGCCAACCTTCGAATTCACCTGGCCGCTGCTGCACACACCGGACCCGAAACTGTTCCCGCCGCCCAAGGAAGTGATCGACCCGTGGCATTTGCCGCTGATCAACACCATCTTGCTGGTGAGCTCCAGTGTGACCATCACCATCGCCCACCATGCGTTGCGCCGTGATCACCGAGGGCCGCTTAAGTTCTGGATGGCGCTGACCATCCTGCTGGGCCTCAGTTTTATTGCGCTTCAGGCTTTCGAGTACCACGAGGCCTACACCAAGCTGGGGCTGACGCTGGGGTCGGGGATCTACGGTGCGACGTTCTTCATGCTCACCGGCTTCCACGGTGCCCACGTGACTTTGGGCACGATCATCCTGATCGTGATGTTCGTGCGGATTTTGCGGGGGCACTTCAACGCGGAGAAACACTTCGGCTTCGAGGCAGCCAGCTGGTACTGGCACTTCGTTGATGTGGTGTGGGTGGGGTTGTTCATTTTTGTATACGTGCTGTGACAGGCGATGCAGCACTTTGTAGGAGCGGCCTTGTGTCGCGAATGGGCTGCGCAGCAGCCCCATCAATTTATGCGTTTGCGCTGAGATCCTGGGGCTGCTGCGCAGCCCTTTCGCGACACAAGGCCGCTCCTACAAGGGACGGCGAAAGATCTAGAAAGGGGCGTGGGAGACGAGCTGACCACTGATGAAGCCCCAGGCGACCAGGCCGATGGTCAGCGCCGCCAGGGTCACCCGCACAGTCAGCGCTTTCAGCAGGCGGGTCGAGTTTTCATCGTCTTTGACCAGGAACACCAGGCCACTGAACAGGCTGGCAATCGTGGCCAACAGCATCAGGACAATCGCGGCCTTGAGCATGGCGCTACTCCGGGGGGATGCGGTGATGTGGATAAGTATAGCGAGGCGCCCGTGAGGCCGTTTCGCCCAGGCTGGGTACCCACCTTGGTGGTGCTTGCGCTGCTACCGGGGCTGATCGCGCTTGGCTGCTGGCAACTCGGCCGGGCCGAGGAAAAGCGCGCACTGCTGGCCAGCTACGCCGAGCGACGTATCGAAGCGCCGCTGGCGACCAGCCAGCTGAATGGCAACGAAGACAACGCCTTCCGCCGCGTGCACCTGTATGGCCGGTTCGACGCCGAGCACAGCGTGCTGCTGGACAACCGCCTGCGTGACGGTCAGGCCGGCGTTGAATTGCTGCAACCCTTCCACGACCAGGCCAGCGGCCTGTGGCTGCTGGTAAATCGCGGCTGGCTGCCATGGCCAGACCGCCGCGTGCCGGTGCACTTCGATACCCCTGCCCAGGCCTTGGCCCTCGACGCCTCGGTGTATGTGGCACCCGGCAACACTTTCCAGTTGCACCCGGACCCAGTCGGCGGCCAATGGCCGCACCTGCTGACCGCCATCGACGCCGCTCAGCTATGGCCGCATTTCGGTCGTGAGGGTTACGCCCACGAACTGCGCCTGGAGCCCGGCCCGGCAACCTACCGCCTGGACTGGCCGGTCGTGGCCATGGGCCCTGAAAAACACCTGGGCTACGCCGTGCAGTGGTTTGCCCTGGCGACCGCGCTGGTTCTGCTCTACCTCTACTTCGGCTGGCACCAAAACAAGGAGAAACGCCATGGCCACCGCCACTCCGCTGGACCTGCCTGAACGTAGCAAACCCAGAGCCCGCGGGCGTTTGCAGCTGTTGCTGATCCTGCTGGTGGTGCTTGGGCCGATGATTCTGGCTACCAGCATGTACAAGCTCAACTTCTGGGTGCCGGAAGGCCGCAGCTACCACGGCGCCATGATCGGTAATGGTGAAACCCGTGCGGATATCGGCGTGGCGGGTGAAGACCAGCGCTGGCAGCTGCTGGTCAGCGCGCCCGAGGCCTGCGCCGAGGACTGCCAGCGCCTGGTGTACCTGGCCCGGCAGATCCAGGTCGGCCTGGGCCGCGATGCCAGCCGCGCCAGCCATGCGCTGGCCGCTGCCCAACCGCTAAGCGCTGACTACCAGGCGCTGCTGGGCCGCGAGTACCCGCAACTGCAACGCTACCCGCTTGATGCACCACGCTATTTGCAGAAGGTGGGTGAGCCCGGCCCACAACTCTGGATCGTCGACCCCCACGGCAACCTGGTGCTGCGCTATGACGGCAAGGTCAACGGCAAGCATGTGCTGGACGACCTGCGCCACCTGCTCAAGCTGTCCAACATCGGCTAGGAGCCTGCCATGGCCAGACCCGGATTCCGCTTAGCTGTGTTCGCCACCCTGCTGGCATTGCTGGTCGTGCTGCTGGGTGCCTATACCCGCCTGACTCACGCTGGCCTCGGTTGCCCCGACTGGCCGGGTTGCTACGGATTAATCAGCGTGCCCAAGAGCGAAGCCCAACTTGCCCATGCCGAGCTGCACTTCCCGGATCACCCGGTGGAAGAGGCCAAGGGCTGGGCGGAGATGGTCCATCGCTACTTCGCCGGCACGTTGGCCATGGTAATCGCCCTGCTGGCCTTCCAGGCGGTGCGCCGGCATGCCCGCGACGGGCAGCCTTATCGTCTGCCTGTGCTGTTGCTGGGCGTGGTGCTGGCACAGGCGGCCTTCGGCATGTGGACGGTTACCCTGAAGCTGTGGCCACAGGTGGTCACCGCGCACTTGCTCGGCGGCTTCACCACGTTGAGCCTGCTGTTCCTGTTATCCCTGCGCCTATCCCGGGCGTTTGCGCCATTGCCCAAGTTGCCGTTGAGCTTGCGCCGCATCGCTGCGTTGGCCCTGCTGGTGGTGATTGGCCAGATCGCCCTGGGCGGATGGGTCAGTGCCAACTATGCGGCCGTCGCCTGCATCGACCTGCCCACTTGCCACGGCCAGTGGTGGCCGGCGGCGGACTTCAGCAACGGCTTCCACCTGACCCAGCACGTCGGCCCCAATTACCTGGGTGGGCAACTGGACAGTGATGCGCGCACCGCTATCCACATCAGCCACCGCCTGGGTGCGCTGCTGGTGATTTGCGTGCTGCTGATGCTCAGCTGGAAGCTGCATCGCTGTGGCCTGCCCGGCTTGGCACGGCTGGTACTGCTGGCGCTGGCCCTGCAAGTCGGCCTGGGCATCAGCAACGTACTGTTCCACCTGCCGTTGGCTGTCGCGGTGGCGCACAACGCGGGTGGCGCACTGTTGCTGCTGAGCATGGTGCTGGTCAACTACCGCATTCGCGTAGTCGACAAGGTGCGTGTGGGTGTAGGCCACGGCTGGCGCTTGCGGCCCGTGACCGGTGTGGGCATTTCCCATCACATGAGGAACGATTCGTGGCGACGCTTCTGAGTGCACGGCGAGCCAGCTGGCGCGATTACCTGGAGCTGACCAAGCCCAAGGTGGTGATGCTGATGCTGATCACCTCGCTGGCAGGCATGTTCCTCGCCACCCGCGCGGGCGTGGACTGGAGGGTGTTGCTGTTCGGTAACCTGGGGATTGGCCTGTGTGCTGGCAGCGCGGCGGTGGTCAACCATGTGGTGGACCGGCGCATCGATGCGCTGATGGCGCGTACTCACAAGCGGCCACTGGCCCAGGGCCGGGTCGAGCCACTGCCGGCGCTGTTGTTCGCCCTGGCCCTGGCGCTGTCGGGCATGGCCTTGCTGCTGGTGTTCACCAACGCCCTCACCGCCTGGCTGACCCTGGCCTCGCTGCTCGGCTATGCGGTGCTCTACACCGGCTTTCTCAAGCGCGCCACGCCGCAGAACATCGTCATCGGTGGCCTGGCAGGGGCTGCACCGCCGTTGCTTGGCTGGGTTGCGGTCAGTGGCCATGTCAGTGCCGAGCCCTTGCTGCTGGTGCTGATCATCTTCGCCTGGACCCCGCCGCATTTCTGGGCCCTGGCCATCCACCGAAAGGAAGAATATGCCAAGGCCGATATCCCGATGCTGCCGGTGACCCACGGCGAGCGCTACACCAAGCTGCATATCCTGCTGTACACCCTGATTCTGCTGGCGGTAAGCCTGCTGCCGTATGCCATCCACATGAGCGGCCCGCTGTACCTGGCCAGCGCCCTGGTGCTGGGCCTGCGCTTCCTGCATTGGGCCTGGGTGTTGTACCGTGGCAGCCGGCCGCACGCGGCAATCGGCACGTTCAAGTACTCTATCGGCTACCTGTTCGCGCTGTTCATCGCGCTGCTCCTCGACCACTACCTGTTGCTGAACCTATGACCCGAACCCAGAAAACCGTCTTCATCCTCGTTGCCCTGGTCGCGCTGATCATGGGCCTGACCGTCAACAAGGTGCTCAATGGCCGCGACCAGCCCAACCCCACCGAGCTGATCGATGCGGGCATCATCCTGCTGCCGCAGAGCCGCACCGTGGCCGATGTGACCATGACCAACCAGGATGGCCAGCCGGTGCAACTGGATGACCTGAAGGGCAAATGGTCGCTGCTGTTCTTCGGCTACACCTATTGCCCGGACATCTGCCCGACCACCCTGGCCCAGCTGCGCCAGGTAAAGAGCGAGTTGCCCAAGGAAGCCGTCGACCGGCTGCAGGTGGTGCTGGTGAGCGTGGACCCGAACCGCGATACGCCGAACCAGCTGAAGCAGTACCTGGGCTATTTCGACAAGGACTTTGTCGGGGTGGCGGGGTCGATCGAGGATACCCAGAAGCTGGCGAATGCCTTGAGCATTCCGTTCATTCCGGCGGATACCAGCAAGCCGGGGTATACCGTGGATCACAGCGGCAACCTGGCGGTTGTCGGGCCGGACGGGCGTCAGCGCGGGTTTATTCGTGCGCCGTTCAACAACCAGAAGCTGGTGGCGCAGTTGCCCGGGCTTGTGAAGCGGGATTGAGATGGTTGGGCCTGCTTCGCAGGCCTATCGCGACACAAGGCCGCTCCTACAGGGGAATGCGATCCCATGTAGGAGCGGCCTTGTGTCGCGAAAGGGCCGCGAAGCGGCCCCGGGGATGTCGGATCAGAACGCCGGAACCACAGCGCCTTTGTACTTCTCGTTAATGAACTGCTTCACCTCTGGCGAGTGCAGTGCAGCTGCCAGCTTCTTCATGTCTTCCGAGTCCTTGTTGTCCGGGCGGGCAACCAGGATGTTCACGTAAGGCGAGTCGCTGCCTTCGATGGCCAGCGCGTCCTTCTCAGGGTTCAGCTTGGCTTCCAGCGCGTAGTTGGTGTTGATCAGGGCAGCATCGACCTGGGTCAGCACACGCGGGATGGTGGCCGCTTCCAGCTCACGGAACTTGATGCTTTTCGGGTTCTCGGCAACATCCTTCACGGTGGACAGGATGTTCTTGTTGTCCTTCAGCTTGATCACGCCGGCCTTGTCCAGCAGCAGCAGGGCGCGGCCGCCGTTGGTGGCGTCGTTGGGGATGACCACGGTGGCGCCGGAGGACAGTTCGTCCAGCTTCTTGATCTTGGTCGAGTACACGCCCAGCGGCTCGATGTGCACGCCGGCCACGCTCACCAGGTTGGTGCCCTTGGCCTTGTTGAACTCATCCAGGTACGGCTGGTGCTGGAAGAAGTTGGCGTCCAGGCGCTTTTCGGCCACTTGTACGTTCGGCTGGATGTAATCGGTGAATTCCTTCACCTTCAGCTCCACGCCCTCTTTCGCCAGTTGTGGTTTGACGAAGTTGAGGATCTCGGCGTGTGGTACCGGGGTGGCGGCAACGGTCAGGGTATCGGCGTGGGCCGAGAAGGCCGCGACAGCGGCAGCAACAGCAAGCAGCTTCTTCATCAATCACTCCTTGTGAGGGCCGCGACGGCCCCCGAACGGGTCGGCCGGGCCGACCCCATTGGGGTTACTTACGGGAAAAATGCACGACCAGTTTGTCGCCCACGCTCTGCAGTACTTGAACCAGTACCAGCAGCAGCACCACGGTCACTACCATCACATCGGTCTGGAACCGCTGGTAGCCGAAGCGGATAGCCAGGTCGCCCAGGCCACCGGCACCGACCACACCGGCCATGGCGGTGTACGACACCAGGGTAATGGCGGTCACGGTAATGGCTGCGAAGATGCCCGGGCGGGCCTCTGGCAGCAGTGCGCTGGTGATGATCTGGCGGGTGGTGGCGCCCATCGACTGGGTGGCCTCGATGATGCCGCGGTCCACTTCACGCAAGGCGGTTTCCACCAGGCGGGCAAAGAACGGCGTGGCACCCACCACCAGCGGCGGGATGGCGCCGGCAACGCCCAGCGAAGTGCCGGTGATCAGCACGGTGAACGGGATCATCACGATCAGCAGGATGATGAATGGCAGCGAGCGCAGGATGTTCACCACCAGCGACAGCAGCGCATACACGCCCTTTTGCTCGAACATCTGCTTAGGCCCGCAGAGGAACAGCAGCACGCCCAGCGGCAGGCCCAGCAGCACGGTGAAGAACAGCGAGCCGAACAGCATGATCATTGTATCGACGGTGGCCAGCCAGATTTCGGCCCAGTCGACGTTGGCAAAGAAATTCAGGGCGTCCATCAACGCAGTACCTCCATATGTACGTCAGCTGCCTTGAAGCGGGCGAACGCCGCTTCCATGTCACCGCCGATCAGGGCGAGTGTGAGCTGGCCATAGGGGACATCCTTGATGCGGTCGATACGCCCAGCGAGGATGCTGTAGTCCACACCGGTTTCGCGGGCCACGGTGCCCAGCAGCGGTGCGTAGGTGGCGTCGCCCTGGAAGGTCAGGCGCACGATGCGGCCTGGTACGTGGGCAAAGTCGTCGCGCTGCTCGCCTTCGTCGACTTGCTCGTCTTCCTGGACGAAGCGCTTGGTGGTGGGGTGCTGCGGGTGCAGGAACACCTCGGCCACCGAGCCTTGCTCGACGATCACGCCGGCGTCCATCACTGCCACGCGGTCGCAGACCCGGCGGATCACGTCCATTTCATGGGTGATCAGCACGATGGTCAGCTTCAGCTCACGGTTGATCTCGGCCAGCAATTGCAGGACCGAGGCCGTGGTTTGCGGGTCGAGGGCACTGGTGGCCTCGTCGCACAGCAGGATCTTCGGGTTGGTGGACAATGCGCGGGCGATGCCGACGCGCTGCTTCTGGCCGCCAGACAACTGCGCCGGGTACTTTCTGGCGTGGTCCGACAGGCCGACGCGGGCCAGCAGCTCGGTGACGCGCTTGTCGATTTCGCTGCGCGACAGCTCGCCGGCCAGGGTCAGTGGCAGGGCGACGTTGTCGGCAACGGTCTTGGAGGCCAGCAGGTTGAAGTGCTGGAAGATCATGCCGACCTGCTGGCGGAAGCCGCGCAGCTGGTTGGCGTTGAACGCGGTGACGTCTTCGCCGTCGACGATGATCTTGCCGCCGGAAGGCTCTTCCAGGCGGTTGATAAGGCGCAGCATGGTGCTTTTGCCTGCGCCGGAATGGCCGATCAGGCCGAACACCTGGCCATCTTCGATGGTCAGGCTGGTCGGATTCAGTGCGGGGATTTCCCTACCGGCAACGCGGTAGGTTTTATGTACCTGTTGGAACTCGATCACGTAGCGAACCTTGTGGGGCGCATGGAAATTGGGGTCAGCGGTTAGCTGGGGTCGCGCATTTTAGCCTTTTCCCATAGCTGTTCTTAGCATTTATTTCGTAATGCACCAATCCTTCGGGCATATCGCGACAACCGGTAATCCTGATTGAACGCTCGGTAAAGCCCTCCAGTCACTAGTTGAACAAGCCCGAAACGGGCACGCCTGAAGAATGATGAGGAGAGCCGACCCATGCCCAGCAAGAAAACGGACGCGCCCAAGCACAGCGAGGCCGCCGGCACCCAGACCCCGGACCGGGCCAATACCAATGCCAAGTTGCAGAGCCTGGAAACCTTCCGCAGCGATGCTACCGGCCAGGCCCTGCGCACCAACCAAGGGGTGAAGGTTGCCGACAACCAGAACAGCCTCAAGGCCGGCGCACGCGGGCCGTCGCTGCTCGAAGACTTCATCATGCGCGAGAAGATCACCCACTTCGACCATGAGCGCATCCCGGAGCGCATCGTGCATGCCCGTGGTACCGGGGCGCACGGTTATTTCCAGAGCTACGCTTGCCATGCCGAGCTGACCAAAGCGGGTTTCCTGCAAGACCCCGACAAGATCACGCCGGTGTTCGTACGCTTTTCCACCGTGCAGGGGCCGCGGGGGTCGGGCGATACGGTGCGTGACGTGCGCGGTTTTGCCGTCAAGTTCTATACCGATGAAGGCAATTTCGACCTGGTTGGCAACAACATGCCAGTGTTCTTTATCCAGGATGCCATCAAGTTCCCGGATTTCGTGCATGCCGTGAAGCCCGAGCCGCACAACGAAATGCCCACCGGTGGTTCTGCCCACGACACATTCTGGGATTTCGTTTCACTGGTGCCGGAGTCGGCGCACATGGTCATCTGGGCCATGTCCGACCGCGCCATCCCGCGCAGCCTGCGGATGATGGAGGGCTTTGGCGTACACACCTTCCGCCTGATCAATGCCGAGGGTGTGGCCAGTTTCGTCAAGTTCCACTGGAAGCCGCGCCAGGGCGTGCATTCTGTGTTGTGGGACGAGGCGCAGAAGCTGGCCGGCAAGGACACCGACTACCACCGCCGCGACCTGTGGGAAGCGATCGAGACCGGTGACTACCCGGAATGGGAGCTGGGCGTGCAGATCGTGCCCGAGGCCGATGAGCACAAGTTCGACTTCGACCTGCTCGACCCGACCAAGCTGATCCCTGAAGAGCTGGTGCCGGTGACGCTGCTGGGCAAGATGGTGCTGGACCGCAACCCGGACAACTTTTTCGCCGAAACCGAGCAGGTTGCCTTTTGCCCGGGGCATATCGTGCCGGGCATCGACTTTACCAACGACCCGCTGTTGCAGGGCCGGTTGTTCTCCTACACCGATACGCAGATCAGCCGGCTGGGCGGGCCGAACTTCCATGAAATCCCGATCAACCGGCCGGTAGCGCCCAACCACAGCAGCCAGCGCGATGCCATGCACCGCATGACCATCGACAAGGGCCGGGCATCCTACGAGCCCAACTCGATTGATGGAGGCTGGCCGCGGGAAACACCGCCAGCGGCGCAGGATGGTGGTTTCGAGAGTTATCAGGAGCGTATCGACGCGCACAAGATCCGCCAGCGCAGCGAGTCGTTTGGCGACCATTTCTCGCAGGCACGGCTGTTTTTCCAGAGCATGAGCCCGACCGAACAGCAGCACATCATCAAGGCCTACAGCTTTGAGCTGGGCAAGGTGGAGCGGGCAGAGATTCGTGAACGAGAGGTGAGCGAGATCCTGGCCAATATCGACCTGAAGCTGGCTGCGGCTGTGGCGGCGAACCTGGGGCTGGCAGCGCCCAAGCAGGGCACGCTCAAGGTGAAAGGCGGCAAGCTGGCGCAGTCCAAGGCGTTGAGCCAGATGAACCACCCCGGCTCGGTCGGCATCAAGGGCCGCAAGATTGCAGTGTTGGTAGCTGACGGCGTAGATGCTGCGAGTGTCGACAGGCTGGTCAAGGCACTGGAAGCCGTGAGTGCGCGGTTGATGCTGCTGGGGCCCACGTCGGCGCCGGTGAAGGCAGCGGATGGCAAGCAGTTGGCGGTGGATGCGTCGATGGAGGGGATGCCGTCGATCATGTTTGACGGGATTGTTGTGCCGGGGGGCAAAGCCTCGACGGATGCCCTGGCGGGCAGCGGGGTGGCCAAGCACTTCCTTCTGGAAGGCTACAAACACTTGAAAGCGCTAGTGTTGACCAAGGAACTGGTGAAAGCACTGGGGCTCAAGGAGGACAAGGGGTTGTTGCTGGGAGATGAGCAGAAGACCGTGGATGCCTTTGTCAAAGCGGTAGAGGGGCATCGGGTGTGGGAGCGGGAGGCTGCTGCAGCGGCTGTGCCGGCCTAAGGGGCTGCTTTGCAGCCCATCGCGACACAAGGCCGCTCCTACAGGAGAATGCGATCCCTGTAGGAGCGGCCTTGTGTCGCGAAAGGGGCGCGCAGCGCCCCCAGCAATCTCAACGCTGATGCGGGACCAGAACCACCTGCGCTGGCAGCGAGCGCTGAATTTCATGCTTCTGCTTGAGCGCGAACCCACTATCGATCTTGCGCACGCGCTTCTCCAGCAAGGTCTTCAACCACGGCGCGTCGTCGGTGCGCGGTACCTGGAACACCACTTCGCAGTCATAGCTCACAACATCGGCGGCAATGTCATCGAGCTGGCGACGCATGGCGCGGCTGTCGGTGGTCTTCAAGGCCACCACCGTGCTTGGCGCTGTCGGGTCGATGATACGTGCCCTGGGCTTGGCCTCAGCAGCTTTCAAGGCAGCTTCTGCCTTCTCCAGCTCGGCCTTGCGCGCTTGCGACAGGGGGTCGCCACCGGTCACTGCCGGGGCTTGCGGCATCAATGCACGGGCACGAGCCAGTGCGGTTGCTGCCGCGTTCACATCGCCCTTTTGCAGCACGATCTGGCTGCGTTGCAGGTAGGCCTCGGCCAACTGCCGCTGGTATTGCTCCAGGCGTGCGTCGTCAGGTGACTGGGCCTGCAGGGCTGCCAGCTGGTCTTCGGCGGTGGCCAGCTCGTTGCTGGCGATGTTCTGTTGCAACTGCTGCCAGGCATCGGCTTGGGCAGGTACGGCGGCCTGTTCGACCGGCGCGCTGGAACAGGCAGCCAGGAACAGGGAAAACGCGGCAACAAGCAGATAACGGGAGGCGAACGGCTTCATTCCTGCGACTCTCTATTTGCGCAAAAAGCGAGCAAGTCTACACCCAGGTGCGCACGCTCGAAAACAGGTCTTACAGACCCTTTACCCGGCAAAAGGTTGCAAGGCGTGCCATCACACGCCCTGTTTTTCAACGTTTTGGCAGGGCCAGGCTCAGCAAGAATAGCACCGCCGCGCAGACCACGATCGACGGGCCGGCAGGGGTATCCTTGAACCAGGACATTGCCAGGCCCCCGCAGACGGCGGTAACGCCCAGCAGGCTGGCGCCCAGGGCCATCTGCTCGGGTGAGCGGGCGTGACGTTGCGCCGCAGCGGCGGGGATGATCAGCAGCGAGGTGATCAGCAGCACGCCGACAATCTTCATCGCCACGGCAATCACCACGGCAATCAGCAACATCAGCGCCATGCGCAGGCCAGCCACCGGCAGGCCTTCGACCATGGCCAGTTCTTCATGCACGGTTACCGCCAGCAGTGGCCGCCACAGCACGGCGAGCAGCAGCAGGACCAATGCACTGCCGCCGAGGATCCAGGCCAGGTCGGTGGTGCTGATGGCCAGCAGGTCGCCAAACAGGTAGGCCATCAGGTCAATGCGCACATCGTGCATGAAACTCAGCACCACCAGGCCCAGCGACAAGGTGCTGGGGGCGAGGATGCCGAGCAGGGTGTCGGAGGCCAGTGGCTGACGTTGTTGCAAGGTCACCAGCAAGATTGCCAGCAACAGGCAGCCGACGGTCACCGCCAGGGCCGGGCTTACATCGAGCACGAAGCCCATTGCCACGCCCAGCAGCGCGGCGTGGGACAGGGTGTCGCCGAAATACGCCATGCGCCGCCACACCACGAAAGAGCCAAGCGGGCCCGCTACCACTGCCAGGGAAAGACCCGCAAGCAAGGCGTAAAGAAGAAAATCAGCCATGCTTGCAGTGCTCTCCGTGAACATGTGCGCCGGGCGCGACGACCGAGCCGTGCAGGTCGTGGCTGTGGTCGTGATGGTGGTGGTAAACGGCCAGGCTCGGGGCGTTCTGGCCGAACAGTTCGACGAAGGCCGGGTCGTTGCTGACTTGCTCCGGGTGACCCGAGCAGCAGACGTGGCGGTTCAGGCACACCACCTGGTCCGTGGCGCTCATCACCAGGTGCAGGTCGTGGGACACCATCAGCACGCCGCAACCGTGACGGTCGCGCAGGCGGGTGATCAGGTTGTACAACTCGGTCTGGCCGACCACATCCACACCTTGTACCGGCTCGTCGAGCACCAGCAACTGGGGCTCGCGCAGCAATGCGCGGGCCAGCAGCACACGCTGCATCTCACCACCGGAAATGGTCTGGATCGGGCTGTCGATGACCTGCTCCGCGCCGACTTCCTGTAGCGCCGACAAGGCTGCCGCACGGTCTACGCCGGGTACCAGGCGCAGGAAACGCAGCACCGAGAGCGGTAGCGTGGCATCTACCTGGATCTTTTGAGGCATGTAGCCAATGCGCAGCTTCGGCTTGCGCCATATCTTGCCGCGGTGCGGCTTGAGCAGCCCGAGCACGGCGCGCACCAGGGTGGTCTTGCCCGCCCCGTTGGGGCCGATCAGGGTGACGATCTGGCCGGGTGCGACCGACAGGTCGATGCTGTCGAGCACTGCCTCGCCGCCAAAGGTGACGCCGACCTCCTCCAGGCGGATCAGCGCGTCGCTCATGCCGCGCTCCGGCAGCTGCCGCACAGGCCGACCACTTCCACGGTCTGGGTTTCGACGGTGAAACCCACGCCTTTGGCGCTGTTGATGATGGCTTCGCTGATGCTGTTCTGCTCCAGCTCGATGGCCACATGGCAGGCGCGGCAGATCAGGAACTGGCCCTGGTGCACGTGCTCGGGGTGGCTACAGCCGATGAAAGCGTTGAGCGAGGCGATGCGGTGCACCAGGCCGTTTTCCAGCAGGAAGTCCAGCGCGCGGTATACCGTAGGCGGCGCGGCGCGGCGGCCGTCCTGTTCGCTGAGCACGGCGAGGATGTCGTAGGCGCCCAGCGGCTTGTGGCTTTGCCACACCAGCTCCAGCACACGGCGGCGCAGCGCGGTCAGGCGCAGGCCCTGGCGGGTGCACAAGGCATCGGCTTCAGCCAGTGCGCTGTGTACGCAATGGGAGTGATCGTGAGGACGGTTGGCCAGCGGCGTGATGGACATGGGCAGCGACGGTTCTGGATGGAGACGTTATTATGTTACCTGTTTCTGACGACTCGAGTATCCACCGTGTCCCGATTCCTAGCTCTGTTTGTCGCTTTCATCGCATTTTCCGCCCAGGCCGATGTGCGTGTGCTTACCAGTATCAAGCCCCTGCAACAGATTGCCGCCGCCGTGCAGGATGGCGTGGGCAGCCCTGACGTGTTGCTGCCACCGGGCGCTTCGCCGCACCACTATGCATTGCGCCCCTCCGATGTGCGCCGGGTAGGTGATGCCGACCTGCTGTACTGGATCGGCCCGGACATGGAGAACTTCCTGCCACGGGTGCTGGGCAGCCGCAGCAAGCCTACGGTGGCCGTGCAGTCGCTGACTGGCATGAAGCTGCGTCATTTTGGCGAAGACAGCCATTCCCATGAGGAAGAAGACCACGACGATCATGACCACGATCACCGCCCGGGCAGCCTCGATGCGCACTTGTGGTTATCGTCGGTCAATGCGCGGGTAATCGCGGCAAAAATGGCGGCTGACCTGGCCCAGGTCGACCCGGCCAATACCGCCCGCTACCAGAGTAACCTGAAGGCCTTCGACGAGCGCCTGGACGCGCTGGATGCGCGGATCAAGGCGCGAGTGGCGGGCATTGCCGACAAGCCATACTTCGTGTTCCACGAAGCGTTCGACTACTTCGAGGCGGAGTATGGTCTGAAGCACACGGGTGTGTTCAGCGTGGCGTCCGAGGTGCAGCCAGGGGCGCAGCATGTAGCTGCCATGCGTAAGCGCCTGCAGGAAGTGGGCAAGACCTGCGTGTTCAGCGAACCGCCACTGCGGCCACGGCTTGCCGAAACCCTGACGGCCGGGCTGCCGGTGACGCTGGCTGAGCTGGATGCACTGGGCGGTACCGACCCGGTGGATGGCAAGGGCTATGAGCGCTTGCTGGAGAAGCTGGGTGGTGATCTGGCAGGGTGTCTGGAACAGTTGTAAACCTGTTCCGGCCTATTCGCGGGTGAACCCGCTCCCACAGAGATAGCGCTAGTCTCAAGCCTATCGCCGTACCTGTGGGAGCGGGCGCGCCCGCGAAGAAGCAGAAGAAGGACTAGAGGGCAAACGGCAGGTGCAAGGCCACCTGCTGGCGCTGAGCCAGACGCACTTCGAACTCGCTCGGGTCATGGATCATCACATCCATCCCGGCAAACGACTCCGCCGCAATCAGGCGCGACAGCCAGAAGCGAACACACCCTACCCGCAACATTACCGGCCATAGCTCGGCTTCGGCCGCCGTGAACGGCCGCAGCGCCGCATAAGCCGCCAGCAGCGCCTGGGCACGCGGTACATCCACTGCACCCTTCTCATCCAGGCACCAGTCGTTCACGGTGATGGCGATGTCATACAGCATCGGCCCCGAGCAGGCGTTGTAGAAGTCGATCACACCGGTCAGGTGGGTGCCTTCGAACATCACGTTGTCGCGGAACAGGTCGGCATGCAGGTTGGCCCGTGGCAAGGCCAGGATCTGCGCCTTGTGCGCGGTGATTTCATCCAGCGCCGGTTGCAGCAGTGCGGCTTGTTCGGCAGTGAGGCGTGGCAGCAGCTCGGCACCGGAGGCCAGCATCCAGTCCAGGCCACGGTCGGTGCGGCGCTCGATGATGTGCTCGCGGGTGGCCAGGTGAATGTGGGCCAGCAGTTCGCCGACCTGGGCGCAGTGCTGGTTGTTCGGCGCCTTGATGTGTTTGCCCGACAACCGCGGTTGCAGCAGCGCCGGCTTGCCGCACAGCTCGCGCAGGCCATTGCCGTCGCGGTCACGAATGGCATAGGGCACCGGCATGTCGGCAGCGTGCAAGGTGTCGAGCAGTTCGATGAAGAACGGCATGTCTTCGCTTGGCCCACGCTCGATCAGCGTCAGGACGAACTCCCCCTGTTCGAGGCTGACGAAGAAATTGCTGTTCTCGGTGCCGGCGGCAATGCCCTGGAAGTCGAGCAGACGGCCCAGCTCGTACGGCGCCAGAAAGGTTTCCAGCTCAGGCCGGGTCACGGGGGTGAAGACTGACATGATGAAAAATTGCCCATACGGGCACTTCCGCCGGGAAGTGCCGGGTTGATGTGAACGGTGCGCGTCAGATTACCACTCGAAGATCTTCCAGGACGGAATCAGCATGTCCGGCTGGTCGGATCGAATGAAATTGGCATCAGTGCCATCGGCGCGTACCAGAAAATAAGGCTTGCCGTTTTTCGGCGTTATCTTGATCGCATACAGGAACCCGTTCTGCCGGTATTCCTGGATGGTTTTATCGCCTTCCGTGCGAATGGTCACCTCGGGATCGGCCGAGGGGGCGTCGTCCGCCGCCAGGGTAACGACAGGCATGGTTGCCAACAGGCCGAGCAGTAACAGGCGATTGAGTGTACGCATGATAACCTAGTCCCTTTGTCGTCAATGATTCTGGCTATTCTAGCGCCGGACCCGTCGAAAAGGTTGATTCTGCTCATGAGCCAAGCGCCCCTCGTCCTGGTGGACGGTTCCTCCTACCTGTACCGTGCCTTCCACGCCTTGCCCCCGCTGACCACGTCCAAGGGCATGCCGACCGGTGCGGTGAAGGGTGTGCTGAACATGCTCAAGAGCCTGCGCAGGCAATACCCTGACAGCTTGTTTGCGGTGGTGTTCGACGCAAAAGGCGGCACTTTCCGAGATGCCATGTTTGCCGAGTACAAGGCCAACCGCCCCAGCATGCCGGACGATCTGCGGGTGCAGGTGGAGCCGTTGCATGCCAGCGTGAAGGCGCTGGGCTACCCATTGCTGTGTGTCGAGGGCGTCGAGGCTGACGACGTCATCGGCACCTTGGCCCGCAGTAGCGCCGCCCAGGGGCGGCCGGTGATCATCTCGACCGGGGACAAGGACATGGCGCAACTGGTGGACGGCCACGTGACCTTGGTCAACACCATGACCGGCAGCGTGATGGATGTTGCCGGCGTGCACGAAAAGTTTGGCGTCGGCCCGGAACACATCATCGACTTCCTCGCCCTGATGGGCGACAAGGTCGACAACATTCCCGGCGTGCCGGGCGTAGGCGAAAAGACCGCGGTCGGCCTGCTGACCGGTATCGGCGGCGGCCTCAGCGACCTGTACGCCAACCTCGACAAGGTTCCGACCCTGGCCATCCGCGGCGCCAAGACCTTGCCGGCCAAGCTCGAGGAGCACCGCGATTCGGCGTTCCTGTCCTACGAACTGGCCACCATCAAGTGCGATGTACCCCTGGATGTCGAGGTCGAGGCGCTGGTGTGCGGGGAACCGGACCGCGATGCGTTGCTGGCGCTTTACACCGAAATGGAGTTCAAGAGCTGGGTCGCCGAGGTGCAGCGCGAGGCGAGCAAGGCGGGCGATGATCTCGCCCCGGTGGTCGACGAGCCGGCGGCCAAGGTTGAACCGAAATACGAAACCATTCTTGACCAGGCCCGTTTCGACGCCTGGCTGGAAAAGCTACGCCAGGCGCCGCTGTTCGCCTTCGACACCGAGACCACCGGCCTGGATGCCCAGCAGGCGCAGCTGGTCGGCCTGTCGTTCGCCGTCGACCCGCATGAAGCAGCCTATGTGCCGTTGGCCCATGACTACGAAGGCGCGCCGGCCCAGCTGGACCGCGAGGCGGTGCTGCTGGCATTGAAGCCGCTGCTGGAGGACCCGGCCAAGGCCAAGGTCGGGCAGAACGCCAAGTACGACATCAACATCCTCGCCAACGGCTCGCCCGCCATCGAGATGCGCGGTGTGGCTTATGACACCATGCTCGAATCGTACGTGCTGAACTCTACCGCCACCCGCCACGACATGGACAGCCTGGCGCAGAAGTACCTCGACCACAGCACCATCGCCTTCGAGGACATCGCCGGCAAGGGCGCCAAGCAGCTGACCTTCAACCAGATCAACCTGGACAAGGCCGGCCCTTACGCCGCTGAAGACGCCGACATCACCCTGCGCCTGCACCAGGCGCTGCAGGCCCGCCTGGCGCAGACGCCGAGCGTGCAGCCGGTGTTGATGGACATCGAGATGCCACTGGTGCCGGTGCTGGCCAAGATCGAGCGCCAGGGTGCGTTGGTCGATGCTGCACTGCTGCACGTACAAAGCGGTGAGCTGGGCGTGAAAATGGCCGAACTGGAGCAGCGTGCCTACGAGCTGGCTGGCGAGGAATTCAACCTCGGTTCGCCCAAGCAGCTGGGTTCGATCCTTTACGACAAGCTGGGCATGCCGGTGCTGAGCAAGACTGCCAAGGGCCAGCCATCCACCGCCGAGGCCGTGCTCGACGAGCTGGCCGAGCAAGGCTACCCGCTGCCTGAGGTGCTGATGCAGTACCGCAGCCTGAGTAAGCTCAAGAGCACCTATACCGACAAGCTGCCGGGGCAGATCAATCCGCGCACCGGGCGTATCCACACCTCGTACCAGCAGGCGGTGGCGGCCACAGGCCGGCTGTCGTCGAGCGACCCGAACCTGCAGAACATCCCGATCCGCACCGCCGAAGGCCGACGTATCCGTCAGGCCTTCATTGCCAGCCCGGGCTACAAGCTGCTGGCGGCGGACTACTCGCAGATTGAGCTGCGCATCATGGCCCACCTGGCCAAGGACGAAGGCTTGCTGCATGCCTTCCGTAACGACCTGGACGTACACCGTGCCACGGCGGCGGAAGTGTTCGGTGTGGCGCTGGAAGATGTCACAACCGACCAGCGCCGCAAGGCCAAGGCCATCAACTTCGGCCTGATCTACGGCATGAGTGCCTTTGGCCTGGCCAAGCAGATCGGTGTCGACCGCAAACAATCGCAGGACTACATCGACCGCTACTTCGCACGCTATCCGGGCGTGCTGGCCTACATGGAGCGCACCCGCGCCCAGGCCGCCGAGCAAGGCTTCGTCGAAACCCTGTTCGGCCGCCGCCTGTACCTGCCGGACATCAATGCCAAGAACCCGGCCCTGCGCAAAGGCGCCGAGCGCACGGCAATCAACGCGCCGATGCAGGGCACCGCGGCCGACATCATCAAACGCGCCATGGTCAATGTGGACAACTGGCTGAGCGAGAGCGGGCTGGATGCCCGGGTGATCCTGCAGGTACACGACGAACTGGTACTTGAGGTGCGTGAAGACCTGCTTCAGCAGGTGAAAGATGAAATTCGCCAGCACATGAGCAAGGCCGCGGAACTGGACGTGCCGCTGCTGGTTGAGGCAGGAATTGGTGCGAATTGGGACGAAGCTCACTGATTGAGCGGGGAAAGCTGTGTAGGATCTGCGACGTAGTGACGCGGATCCTGGCACCGCTCAGTGCCATTGGTACTGAAGTTTCATGAAACTATCGCAAATAGTTTTGAGGGCTTTGGAACTAAACCGGTGAACCGGAACTCAGAGTAACTGAATGGCTGGTGAAGCCCTTCGATGCTCCTATGTTGTGTTAAGTGTTGGCAGATATCTGGACCCCGCCCTAGCGGTCCGGACTTGGACCCCGAACTTCCCCCTCCCCATACGAAGTCCGGGGTTTTTTTTGCCCGGAATTCCTTGGCGACGCGTTGCCTGTGTAGGAGCGGCCTTGTGTCGCGATGGGCTGCGCAGCAGCCCCAGGATCTCGGAGCCAGCACAAATTGCCGGGGCTGCTGCGCAGCCCATCGCGACACAAGGCCGCTCCTACAGGGGATCGCGTACCCTTGTAGGAGCGGCCTTGTGTCGCGATGGGCCGCAAAGCGGCCCCGACTCTATCGAGCCTTGCGCGGTAGCTCGATAACCACACGCAGCCCGCCCAGAGGGCTTTCCAGCAGCGCCAGCTGCCCGCCCCATGCCTCGACGATATCGCGCACAATGCCCAGCCCCAGACCATGCCCGTCCACCTGCTCGTCCAGCCGCGAACCGCGCTCCAGCACCTGCTGGCGCTGGCTTTCGGGGATGCCTGGGCCATCGTCATCGACCCACAGCTGGTAGCCCTCTGCATTCGGCGCGATGCTCAGCCGCACCTCGCTGTCAGCCCACTTGCAGGCGTTGTCCAGCAAGTTGCCCAGCAGCTCAAGGAAGTCCTCGCGATCCCACGGCAGCAGCAGACCGGGGGGTACGTCCCTGGCCAGTAGCAAGCCCTCTCCATGAATCATACCCAGGGTGCTCAGCAGCCCCGGCAGCTCGGCGTCACAGTCAAATTGCGCACCGGGCAACGCATCCCCCGCCAGCCGCGCACGGTTCAGCTCACGCGCCAACCGCTGCTGAATCTGCTCCAGTTGCTCGCGCATCTGCGCACGCACCTCGGGCAGATCTTTCAGGCGTTCACTGGACGCCAGGCTAAGCAGCACCGCCAAGGGCGTCTTCAACGCATGCCCCAGGTTGCCCAAGGCATTGCGCGAACGGCGCAGGCTGTCTTCGGTGTGGCTCAGCAAGTGGTTGATCTGCCCCACCAATGGCGCCAGCTCGCTGGGCACCTCGGCATCCAGCTGCGAACGCTGGCCCTGCTGCAACTGGGCGATCTGCTGGCGTGCCCGCTCCAGTGGCCGCAATGAGCGCGTCACGGTAATGCGCTGAAGCACCAGCACCAGGATCAGCGCCACCAGCCCCATGCCCAGGCCGATCTGCTGCATGCGCCTGAAACCCTCGCGCACCGGCGAGTAGTCCTGCGCCACGCTGATGGAGATGTCCTGGCCCAGGCGCCGATAATCGGCACGCAGGGCCAGCAGTTGCTGCCCTTCCGGGCCTAGCTCGTGGCTATCGGAAAGCCCGGGCGTGGCGGGCTTGGGCATATCCAGGTCCCACAGCGAACGTGAACGCCAGGTGCCCTGGTCGAAATCGATGCGAAAGTAATAACCGGAAAACGGCCGCTGATAGGCCGCCGAGATGCGCCGCTCATCCAGCTGCAGGCCGGATGGCCCGCGCACCAGGGCCACCAGCAGGTTCTCGCTTTCCTTGCGCAGGCCGTTTTCCAGGTAGCGTTGCAGGCCGGCCTCGAACAGCCACAAGGTCAGTTGCGCCAGCACCACGCCGACCACCACCAGCACCGCCACCAGCCCCAGACTCAGGCGTGCCTGAATCGACTTCACGCGGCGCTCCCCGCGTAAATGTAGCCTTGCCCGCGCCGGGTTTCGATCACACTGCGGCCCAGCTTGCGTCGCAGGTGGTTGACGTGTACTTCCAGCACATTGGAATCGCGCTCGGTTTCACCGTCGTAAAGGTGCTCGGCCAGGTGGCTCTTGGAGAGGATCTGCTGCGGATGCAGCATGAAGTAGCGCAGCAGGCGGAACTCGGCGGCGGTCAGCTGGATATCCACGCCATCACGGCTCACGCACTGGCGGCTTTCATCCAGGTGCAGGCCGGCAGCCTCCAGTGTCGGCTGGTTGGCCAGGCCGCGCGCGCGGCGCAGCAGCGACTGGATACGCAGTTGCAACTCTTCCGGGTGGAACGGTTTGCTCAGGTAATCATCGGCCCCGGCCTTGAGCCCTTCGATACGCTCGGCCCACGAACCGCGGGCGGTAAGGATCAGCACCGGTGTGGCCAGCCCGGCGGCACGCCACTGGGCGAGCACATCCAGGCCCGGCAAGCCTGGCAGGCCAAGGTCGAGGATGATCAGGTCGTAGGGTTCGCTCTGGCCCTGGTAAACCGCGTCACGGCCATCGGCCAGCCAGTCCACGGCATAGCCTTGGCGCTGCAGGCCGGCGGTCAGTTCATCGGCCAGCGGTACATTGTCCTCGACAAGCAACAGGCGCATTCAGTCGTCTTCCTCGTCTTTGAGCAGGGCACCAGTGCTGGCATCGAGCTTGATCTCGCGCACCACACCTTCCGCCGTCAGCAGTTCGACTTCATATTCGTAGCGATCGTCGTCTTCTTCCAGCTCGGCCTCCAGCAAACGCGCCCCGGGGTAACGCCCCAGGGCGGTTTCCAGCAATTGCTCGAGCGGCAGGATGACGCCCTTCTGCCGTAGCTTCAGGGCTTCGTCCTGATCAAGGTCGCGGGCAGCGGCAAGGGAGCATACGGCCAGCAGCGCCAGCGCGAGGTAGCGCGCTGGCCGCGGTAAGTGGATCATCAGTTGTCCCGCTCGTCCTTCAGCACTTCACCGGTCTTGGCGTCCAGCGCCACGTCCCACTCGACGTTCTGGGTGTCGCGCAGTTCAACCTTGTAGATGTAACGGCCGTACTCGTCTTCAAGCTCCGAGTCGGTAACGGTAGCGCCCGGGTGCTTGGCCACGGCGGTGGCTTTCAGCTCGTCCAGCGACTTGATGGTCTTGGCGTTGACCAGTTTGACCACTTCGTCAGGCTGTACGTCCTTGGCGAAGGCGGCATTCGCGCCCAGGGCGAGGGCGGCGGCGGTGAACAGGGCAGTCAAGGTTTTCATCGTTCTTCTCTCCTGAGAACTGTGCAAGTTGGGTACGGGGTCAAGACTAACCACCGGTCCTTAATTCAACCTGAAAACAGCTGGCGCCATGATAGCGCATGCGCGGTGGCACTCGATCTGATAGGCGCTGAAGATGTTCCGGCGAACTGGTAGACTGCGCGCATTATTGATTCACAAAGAGTTATGACAGCGTGGAAATCTTCAAGGAATTCACATTCGAATCGGCCCACCGCCTGCCCCACGTTCCCGAAGGGCACAAATGCGGCCGCCTGCATGGTCACTCGTTCAAGGTCGGCCTGCACCTGACCGGCCCGCTGGACCCGCACACTGGCTGGATCCGCGACTTCGCCGAGGTCAAGGCGATCTTCAAGCCGATCTACGAGCAACTGGACCACAACTACCTGAACGACATCCCTGGCCTGGAGAACCCCACCAGCGAAGTGATCGCCAAGTGGATCTGGGAACAGGTCAAGCCGCTGATGCCAGAGTTGTCAAAGGTGCGCATCCACGAAACCTGCACCAGCGGGTGTGAATACACCGGAGACTGATTCGGCGCATTCAAGCATGCACAGGTCCTCCTGTAGGAGCGGCCTTGTGTCGCGATGGGCCGCGCAGCGGACCCGGGATTTTCGCATCGTTGCATAGATTGTTGGGGCCGCTTTGCGGCCCATCGCGACACAAGGCCGCTCCTACAGGGACCCGCTGCCCATGGCATCGCGCAGGAAGCTGGGGGCGATGTAGCGCTGGTAATGCGCTTCTGAAAGCAGGAAGAACTCGCGGTCGATGGCATCGCGCAATTGCGGCAGTTCCCAGCCGCGAAACTCTGGCAGCAACACCATGCCGTAGGCCTCCAGGTCACGGATCATCCGCGCCCCGCGGGCAATCAGCTGGTACGCCCAGCAATATTCCGACTGCTGCTCGACAAAGCGGATGGAACGCTGCTCCAGCTGCTGGCGCAGCAGGCTTTTGTCGAACACCTCCAGCTTGGCCATCATCACCTGCACCAGCAACTGCTCCAGACGCAGCCACACGGCGCGTTTCTGGTCGTCGTCGTACCCGTTCCAGTTGATCACTTCGTGGTGAAACCGCTTGCAGCCACGGCAAACCGTGTCTCCGTACACCGTGGAGCACAGGCCGACGCAAGGGGTCTTGATGGACTTGTTGGACATGAAAAACAACAGCTTGGCGGTGGAACACCGGCCCATGTTAGCCCTTTGTCTAACCAGGGTCACTCGTTAAAGTCATCTTCTGCGCCTTACCTTCGCGCTTTTTTTGCCGTAGAATCAATGCGCCTTTTCAAGGCAACAATGTCCGTTGGAAGCTGTTTTCAAAGCGTCACGAGCACAGTTAATCCGGTAGAACGGCGTTGGCCCGGGCCATGCATCCCTCGCATGCCCGTGCCAGCCCTCATCAGCTCCCCGTTCTGCAGGCGTAAAACTTTGAAAGCAGCTTCTGTAAGGATTCTTTGCGACTCTGGCTGGGCGGCCCACAAAGCCGTGGCAGCGCATGGGTGCATTGAATGCTGGATAAGCGTCCCGGACCCCCTTTAGGGACCACTGATGAGGGAAATAACTGTGCTTGAAGCCTACCGCAAACACATCGAAGAGCGTGCCGCCCTGGGTATCGTGCCCCAGCCGCTGAACGCCGAACAAACTGCAGGCCTGGTCGAGCTGCTGAAAAACCCGCCGGCCGGCGAAGAAGCCTTCCTCGTAGACCTGATCACCAACCGCGTACCGCCAGGGGTCGACGAAGCTGCCTACGTCAAGGCCGCTTTCCTCTCTGCCATCGCCAAGGGCGAAGCCAAGTCGCCACTGATCGACCGCAAGCACGCCGCTGAACTGCTGGGCACCATGCAGGGCGGCTACAACATCGAAACGCTGGTCGCACTGCTGGATGACGCCGAACTGGGCGCCGTCGCGGCCGAACAGCTCAAGCACACCCTGCTGATGTTCGATGCCTTCCACGACGTGGCCGAAAAAGCCAAGGCTGGCAACATTCACGCCAAGGCCGTGCTGGATTCCTGGGCTGCCGGCGAGTGGTTCACCTCGCGCCCGGCCATCGCCGACAAGTACACCCTGACCGTGTTCAAGGTGCCAGGCGAAACCAACACCGACGACCTGTCCCCTGCCCCGGACGCCTGGTCGCGCCCTGACATCCCGCTGCACGCCCTGGCCATGCTGAAAATGGCCCGTGACGGCATCGAGCCATCGCAGCCTGGTTCGGTCGGCCCGCTGGCCCAGATCGAAGCCGTCAAGGCCAAGGGCTTCCCGGTTGCCTATGTAGGTGACGTGGTCGGTACCGGCTCCTCGCGTAAATCCGCTACCAACTCGGTACTGTGGTTCTTCGGCGACGACATTCCGTACGTGCCGAACAAGCGCGCCGGTGGCTTCTGCTTCGGCACCAAGATCGCCCCGATCTTCTACAACACCATGGAAGACGCCGGCGCCCTGCCGATCGAATTCGACTGCACCAACCTGGCCATGGGCGACGTCATCGACGTGTACCCGTTCAAAGGTGAAGTACGCCGTCACGGCAGCGACGAGCTGGTCACCAGCTTTGCACTGAAAACCGAAGTACTGCTGGACGAAGTGCGCGCTGGCGGCCGTATTCCGCTGATCGTCGGCCGTGGCCTGACCGAAAAAGCCCGCGCCGAGCTGGGCCAGGGTCCATCGGACCTGTTCAAGAAGCCAGAGCAGCCAGCCGACTCCGGCAAGGGCTTCACCCTGGCGCAGAAAATGGTCGGCCGTGCCTGCGGCCTGCCAGAAGGCCAGGGCGTGCGCCCAGGTGCCTACTGCGAGCCGAAGATGACCACCGTCGGTTCCCAGGACACCACTGGCCCGATGACCCGTGACGAGCTGAAAGACCTGGCGTGCCTGGGCTTCTCCGCCGACCTGGTCATGCAGTCGTTCTGCCACACCGCGGCGTATCCGAAGCCGATCGACGTCACCACCCACCACACCCTGCCAGACTTCATCCGCACCCGTGGCGGCGTGTCGCTGCGCCCGGGCGACGGCATCATCCACAGCTGGCTGAACCGCATGCTGATGCCTGACACCGTCGGTACCGGTGGCGACTCGCACACCCGTTTCCCGATCGGCATCTCGTTCCCGGCCGGTTCCGGCCTGGTGGCCTTCGCTGCCGCCACCGGCGTCATGCCGCTGGACATGCCAGAGTCGATCCTGGTGCGCTTCAAGGGCAAACTGCAACCGGGCATCACCCTGCGTGACCTGGTTCATGCCATCCCTTACTACGCCATCCAGAAAGGCCTGCTGACCGTCGAGAAGAAAGGCAAGAAAAACGCCTTCTCCGGCCGCATCCTGGAAATCGAAGGCCTGGACGAACTGACCGTCGAGCAAGCTTTCGAGCTGTCCGACGCCTCGGCCGAGCGTTCCGCTGCCGGTTGCACCATCAAGCTGCCAGAGAAGGCCATTGCCGAGTACCTGCAGTCCAACATCACCCTGCTGCGCTGGATGATCGGCGAAGGCTACGGCGACCCACGTACCCTGGAGCGTCGCGCCCAGGCCATGGAAGCCTGGCTGGCCAACCCTGAGCTGCTGTCGGCTGACGCCGATGCCGAGTACGCCGAAATCATCGAAATCGACCTGGCCGACGTCAAGGAGCCTGTGCTCTGCGCGCCGAACGACCCGGACGATGCCCGCCTGCTGTCTTCGGTACAGGGCGAGAAGATCGACGAAGTGTTCATCGGTTCGTGCATGACCAACATCGGCCACTTCCGCGCTGCCGGCAAGCTGCTGGACAAGGTCAAGGGCGGTATCCCGACCCGTCTGTGGCTGGCTCCGCCAACCAAGATGGACGCTCACCAGCTGACCGAAGAAGGCTACTACGGCATCTACGGCAAGGCCGGTGCGCGCATGGAAATGCCAGGCTGCTCGCTGTGCATGGGTAACCAGGCACGTGTGCAGACCGGTTCGACCGTGGTTTCCACCTCGACCCGTAACTTCCCGAACCGTCTGGGCGACGCCACCAACGTGTACCTGGCATCGGCCGAACTGGCTGCTGTCGCTTCGATCATCGGCAAGCTGCCGACCGTCGAAGAGTACATGCAGTACGCGAAAGACATCGACAGCATGGCTGCCGACGTTTACCGCTACCTGAGCTTCGACCAGATCGCCGAGTTCCGCGAAGCGGCAGCCAACGCCAAGATCCCGGTGGTTCAGGCGTAAGCTGAGTTGTAAGGTGTAAAGAAAGCCCCGGCAGAAATGCCGGGGCTTTTTTTGTGTCTGCTGTTCCGGCCTCTTCGCGGGCTTGCCCGCTCCCACAGGCACACCACACAGTCACGGCCTGCGGAGAACCTGTGGGAGCGGGCAAGCCCGCGAAGAAGCCGGCACTGGCAACCTCAAATCACAAACAACTCCACAAATCTGTGCACTGCCATCTGCTCCAGCTGTTGCTGGTCCTTGCACAGTTCGAATATCTGCTGACAGCGCTGCCGCGCAAACCGCGTCGCCAGGTTGGCCCTGAACTTGGCCTCCAGCAACGGAATCCCCTCCTCCCGCCGCCGCCGATGCCCGATCGGGTATTCCACCACCACCTGCTCGGTACTGCTGCCGTCCTTGAAGAACACCTGCAACGCGTTGGCGATCGAACGCTTGTCCGCTTCCAGGTATTCACGGCTGAAGCGCGGGTCTTCCACCACTTCCATCTTCTCGCGCAGGCGGTCGATGCTTGGGTGGTTGGCATGGAATGCATCTTCATAGTGCTCCGCCACCAGATGCCCAAAGATCAACGGCACCGCCACCATGTACTGCAAACAGTGGTCACGGTCAGCCGCATTGGCCAGTGGGCCGCTCTTGGAAATGATGCGGATCGCCGATTCTTGAGTGGTGATGACGATGCGGTCGATTTCATGCAGGCGGTTGCGCACCCGTGGATGCAGGGTGACCGCCGCCTCGCAGGCAGTCTGGGCATGGAACTCGGCAGGAAAACTGACCTTGAATAGCACGTTTTCCATCACGTAGCTGCCCAGGGCCTGGGGCAGGCGCAGCTCATACTGCCCAGCAGGCTTGAGCGCCAGGTCCTTGTTGGTATGGCTGAAGGATACGTCGTAGAAGCCCCACTGCGGCGCCGTGAGCACGCCCGGCACGCCCATCTCGCCGCGCAGGGCGATATCGGCCAGGCGCACACCGCGGCTGGACGCATCGCCAGCGGCCCAGGATTTGCGCGAGCCGGCGTTTGGCGCGTGCCGGTAAGTGCGCAGGGCCTGGCCGTCGACGAAGGCGTGCGACAAGGCAGAGAGCATCTGCTCGCGGTTGGCCCCCATCAGCCTGGCGCACACGGCAGTCGAGGCCACCTTCACCAGAATCACGTGGTCGAGGCCAACGCGGTTGAACGAGTTCTCCAGCGCCAGCACGCCCTGGATCTCATGGGCCATGACCATGGCTTCGAGCACATCACGCATCAGCAGCGGCGCTTCCCCCGCAGCAATGCGCTTCTGGGACAGGTGATCGGCAACGGCCAGGATGCCGCCGAGGTTGTCCGAGGGGTGCGCCCATTCGGCAGCCAGCCAGGTGTCGTTGTAGTCCAGCCAGCGCACGGTGCAGCCGATGTCCCAGGCCGCCTTGACCGGGTCGAGGCGGTAAGCGGTGCCGGGGACGCGGGCACCATTGGGGACCAGCGTGCCTTCCACCTGGGGGCCGAGCAGTTTGGTACATTCGGGGAAGCGCAGGGCCAGCAGGCCGCAACCGAGGGTGTCCATCAGGCAGTTGCGTGCGGTGTCCAGGGCTTCGGCGGAATCGACCCGGTAGCCGAGGGCGTAGTCGGCCAGGGTTTGCAGCACCCGGTCGTAGTCCGGGCGGTCGTTCAGGTCAACGTTGGCGCTCATATCCAGCTCCCTTCAGAATTGCCGGGGCTGCGCTGCAGCCCTATCGCGACACAAGGCCGCTCCTACAGGGATCGCGTACCCATGTAGGAGCGGCCTTGTGTCGCGATAGGGCCGCAAAGCGGCCCCAACGAACGAAAGCCGAGCGCCAGTGGTGCGTTAGAAGCTATCGCCAGGTACGCGAACCCAGCCCTCCATCAGCACGCGAGCACTGCGGCTCATGATTGCCTTGGTCACTGTCCACTCACCATCCACCTGGCGCGCCTCGGCCCCGACGCGCAAGGTGCCCGAGGGGTGGCCGAAACGCACGGCGCTGCGCTCGCTCCCACCCGCAGCGAGGTTGACCAACGTGCCCGGAATGGCCGCCGCAGTGCCAATTGCCACCGCAGCCGTACCCATCATCGCATGGTGCAGTTTGCCCATGGACAAGGCCCGCACCAGCAGGTCGATATCGCCCGCCTGCACCGCCTTGCCACTGGACGCAGTGTAGGTGCTCGGCGGCGCGACGAATGCCACTTTTGGCGTGTGCTGACGCCCGGCAGCCTGGTCGACATTGTCGATCAGCCCCATACGCACCGCACCATAGGCGCGAATGGTCTCGAAACGCAGCAGCGCCTGAGGGTCGCCGTTGATCGCGTCCTGCAGTTCGGCACCGGTGTAACCGATGTCTGCTGCATTGACGAAGATGGTCGGAATACCGGCATTGATCAGGGTCGCCTTGAAGGTACCCACACCCGGCACCTCCAGGTCATCGACCAGGTTACCGGTCGGGAACATCGAACCGCCGTCGCCGTCTTCGTCTGCCGCCGGGTCGAGGAACTCAAGTTGCACTTCGGCCGCAGGGAAAGTCACCCCGTCCAGCTCGAAATCACCGGTTTCCTGCACTTCACCTTCGGTAATCGGCACATGGGCGATGATGGTCTTGCCGATGTTCGCCTGCCAGATGCGCACGGTGGCAACGCCGTTTTGCGGAATACGGGCCGGGTCGACCAGGCCGCTGCTGATGGCGAACGAACCCACGGCAGCCGACAGGTTGCCGCAGTTGCCGCTCCAGTCGACGAAAGCCTTGTCGATGCTGACCTGGCCGAACAGGTAGTCGACATCGTGTTCGGGCTTGATGCTTGGCGACAGGATCACGGTCTTGCTGGTACTGGAAGTGGCGCCACCCATGCCGTCGATCTGCTTGCCGTAGGGGTCGGGGCTACCGATTACCCGCAGCAGCAGGGCATCGCGCGCCGGGCCGGGGATTTGTGCCTGCTCGGGCAGGTCTTGCAGGCGGAAGAACACGCCTTTGCTGGTGCCACCACGGATGTAGGTGGCGGGGATTTTTACTTGCGGTACGTGAGCCATTGATGTGCTGTCCTGTCCGAAATGCATATGGCCTCTGGGGCTGCCTTGCAGCCCATCGCGACACAAGGCCGCTCCTACAGGGATCGCGTAACACTTGTAGGAGTCGCGATGGGCCGCGCAGCGGCCCCGCTCTCATGGTTAGGCGGTCGCCTCGAGGAAGTCCTGGGCAAAGCGCTGCAACACCCCTCCCGCCTCGTAGATCGATACTTCCTCGGCGGTGTCCAGGCGGCAGGTCACCGGCACTTCCAGGCGCTCGCCATTGCTACGGGTAACCACCAGGGTCAAGGTCGCCCTTGGCGTGCGCGCCCCCAGCACGTCATACGTCTCGCTACCGTCCAGGCCCAGGGTCTTGCGGTCGGTGCCCGGCTTGAACTCCAGCGGCAGCACGCCCATGCCCACCAGGTTGGTGCGGTGAATGCGCTCGAAGCCTTCGGCAACGATAGCCTCGACACCCGCCAGGCGCACACCCTTGGCGGCCCAGTCGCGGGACGAACCCTGGCCGTAGTCGGCGCCAGCAACGATGATCAGCGGCTGCTTGCGCTCCATGTACGTCTCGATCGCCTCCCACATGCGGGTGACCTTGCCTTCTGGCTCGATACGCGCAAGCGAGCCCTGCTTCACGCTGCCGTCTTCCTTGCGCACCATTTCGTTGAACAGCTTGGGGTTGGCGAAGGTGGCGCGCTGGGCGGTCAGGTGGTCGCCACGGTGGGTGGCGTAGGAGTTGAAGTCCTCTTCCGGCAGGCCCATTTTTGCCAGGTACTCGCCGGCAGCACTGTCGAGCATGATGGCGTTGGACGGCGACAGGTGGTCGGTGGTGATGTTATCCGGCAGCACCGCCAGCGGGCGCATGCCACGCAGGGTGCGCTCACCTGCCAGGGCACCTTCCCAGTACGGTGGGCGACGGATGTAGGTGCTCATCGGGCGCCAGTCGTACAGCGGCGCCACCTTCGGCCCACGGTCTTCCTCGATGGCGAACATCGGGATGTACACCTTGCGGAACTGCTCTGGCTTGACCGCAGCTCGCACCACGGCGTCGATCTCTTCATCGCTGGGCCAGATGTCCTTGAGGCGGATTTCCTTGCCATCGACCACGCCCAGCACATCCTTCTCGATGTCGAAGCGGATGGTACCGGCAATGGCGTAGGCCACCACCAGCGGCGGCGAAGCCAGGAACGCCTGCTTGGCGTAAGGGTGAATACGCCCGTCGAAGTTGCGGTTGCCCGACAGCACGGCGGTGGCGTACAAATCGCGGTCGATGATCTCTTGCTGGATGGCCGGGTCGAGTGCGCCCGACATGCCGTTGCAAGTGGTGCAGGCGAAGGCGACGATGCCAAAGCCGAGCTGCTCCAGCTCCTTCTCCAGGCCGGCCTCTTGCAGATACAGCTGCACGGCCTTGGAGCCTGGTGCCAGCGATGACTTGACCCACGGCTTGCGGGCCAGGCCCAGCTTGTTGGCATTACGCGCCATGAGGCCAGCGGCAATCACGTTGCGCGGGTTACTGGTGTTGGTGCAGCTGGTGATAGCGGCAATGATCACCGCACCGTCAGGCATCTGCCCCGGCACATCTTGCCAGTTGCCGGCAATGCCTTTGGCTGCCAGGTCGCTGGTGGCGACGCGTGCATGCGGGTTGGACGGGCCTGCCATGTTGCGCACCACGCTCGACAGGTCGAAGCTCAGGGTGCGCTCATAGACGGCGCCGCCGAGGCTGTCGGCCCACAGGCCGGTGGCCTTGGCGTAGGTTTCCACCAGTTTGACCTGCTGCTCTTCACGGCCGGTCAGGCGCAGGTAGTCGATGGTCTGCTGGTCGATGGCGAACATCGCTGCAGTGGCGCCGTATTCCGGGGCCATGTTGGAGATGGTGGCGCGGTCGCCCAGGGTCAGGGCGCGGGCGCCCTCGCCGTGGAACTCCAGGTACGCGCCAACGACTTTCTGCTTGCGCAGGAACTCGGTCAGGGCCAGCACCAGGTCGGTGGCAGTGATGTTCGGTGCCAGCTTGCCGGTCAGCTCGACGCCGACGATTTCCGGCAGGCGCATCCACGAGGCGCGGCCGAGCATCACGTTCTCGGCTTCCAGGCCGCCTACGCCGATGGCGATCACGCCCAGGGCGTCGACATGCGGGGTATGGCTGTCGGTGCCGACGCAGGTGTCCGGGTAGGCCACACCGCGGTCGTTGTGGATGACCGGCGACATCTTCTCCAGGTTGATCTGGTGCATGATGCCGTTGCCCGGCTGGATCACGTCGACGTTCTTGAACGCCTTCTTGGTCCAGTTGATGAAGTGGAAACGGTCTTCGTTGCGGCGATCCTCGATGGCACGGTTCTTTTCGAACGCCTGTGGGTCGAAACCACCACACTCCACGGCCAGCGAGTGGTCGACGATCAGCTGCACCGGCACCACCGGGTTGACGGCGGCCGGGTCACCGCCTTTGTCGGCAATGGCGTCACGCAGGCCGGCAAGGTCGACCAGCGCTGTCTGGCCGAGGATGTCGTGGCACACCACGCGGGCCGGGAACCACGGGAAGTCGAGGTCCCGCTGGCGCTCGATCAGTTGGCCCAGCGAGGCGTCGAGGGTGGCCGGGTCGCAGCGGCGCACGAGGTTTTCGGCGAGCACGCGGGAGGTGTATGGCAGGCCGTCGTAGGCGCCGGGCTTGATCGCCTCGACCGCCGCACGGGCATCGAAGTAGTCCAGGTCAGTGCCTGGCAGGTGCTTGCGGTATGCAGTGTTCATCATGGAATCAGGCTCGGTCACAGGGTTCGGAAGGTTTCGCCGGCCCTGTGGGAGCGGGCGTGCCCGCGAATGCGTCAGCAGCTGCAAAACGGTTGCCAGTACGGACGCCTTCGCGGGCACGCCCGCTCCCACAGGGGAAACGGGTTGCCTCTCTATATCTATTCAGCGCTGCTCGATCGGCACGAACTGGCGCTGTTCGACGCCGACATACTCGGCGCTCGGGCGGATGATGCGGTTGTTGGCGCGCTGCTCGAACACGTGCGCCGCCCAGCCGGTCAGGCGCGAGCAAACGAAGATCGGGGTGAACAGCTTGGTCGGGATGCCCATGAAGTGATACGCCGAGGCATGGTAGAAGTCGGCGTTGGGGAACAGGCGCTTCTGCTCCCACATGGTCTTGTCGATGGCTTCAGACACCGGGTACAGCACCGTATCGCCCACTTCGTCGGCCAACTGCTTCGACCAACCCTTGATCACCTCGTTGCGCGGGTCGGACTCTTTGTAGATGGCATGGCCAAAGCCCATGATCTTGTCCTTGCGTTCCAGCATGCGCAGCAGCTCGGCGGTGGCGTCCTGCGGGCTCTGGAAGCGCTCGATCAGCTCCATTGCCGCCTCGTTGGCACCCCCGTGCAACGGGCCGCGCAGCGAGCCGATGGCGGCGGTGACGCAGGAGTACAGGTCGGACAGGGTCGAGGCGCAGACGCGGGCGGTGAAGGTGGAGGCGTTGAACTCATGCTCGGCGTACAGGATCAGCGACACGTTCATGACCTTGACGTGCAGCGCGCTTGGCTTCTTGCCGTGCAGCAGGTGCAGGAAATGGCCGCCAAGGGTGTCTTCGTCGCTGGTGCAATCGATGCGCACACCATCATGGGTGAAGCGGTACCAGTAGCACATCACGGCCGGGAACAGCGCCAGCAAGCGGTCAGTCTTGTCGCGCTGGGCTTCGAACGTCAGCTCTGGCTCCAGGGTGCCCAGCACCGAGCAACCGGTGCGCATCACGTCCATCGGGTGGGCGTCACGCGGGATACGCTCCAGCACTTCCTTCAGCGCTTGCGGCAGGTCACGCAGGCCCTTGAGCTTGCGCTTGTAGTCTGCCAGTTCGGCCTGGGTTGGCAGCTCGCCGTACAGCAGCAGGTAAGCGACTTCTTCAAATTCGGCACCGGCTGCCAGGTCGCGCACGTCGTAACCGCGGTAGGTGAGCCCGGCACCGGCCTGGCCCACAGTCGACAGTGCAGTCTGGCCGGCCACCTGACCGCGCAGGCCTGCGCCACTGAGTACTTTCGCTTCGGCCATGGTGTTTCTCCTTTCTTGAACTTGTTATGGATTTCTTGCTGGCTAATTCGGTTCGTCTGTCCCGGCCTCTTCGCGGGTAAACCCGCGAAGAGGCCGGCACAGGCACCATCACTTACCCTTTTTTCTGGGCAAACAGCGCGTCGAGGCTCTGCTCGAAGGCGTGGTAACCAATGGCATCGTAGAGCTCCATGCGGGTCTGCATGGTGTCGATCACGTTCTTCTGCGTGCCGTCGCGGCGCAGCGCGGTGTACACGTTTTCGGCCGCCTTGTTCATGGCGCGGAACGCCGACAGCGGGTACAGCACCAGCGAAACGTCGACCGAGGCCAGCTCTTCGGTGGTGTACAACGGGGTGGCGCCGAATTCGGTGATGTTGGCCAGGATCGGCGCCTTCACCCGATCAGCGAACGTCTTGTACATCTGCAGTTCGGTGATGGCTTCCGGGAAGATCATGTCGGCGCCGGCCTCGATGCACGCCTCGGCGCGATCAAGGGCAGCGTTCAGGCCTTCGACGGCCAGGGCGTCGGTACGCGCCATGATCACAAAGCTGTCGTCGCTGCGGGCGTCGACGGCGGCCTTGATGCGGTCGACCATTTCCTGCTGGCTGACGATTTCCTTGTTCGGGCGGTGGCCACAGCGTTTGGCGCCAACCTGGTCCTCGATATGGATGGCGGCAGCGCCGAACTTGCTCATCGAGCGCACGGTGCGGGCGACGTTGAAGGCTGACGCACCAAAGCCGGTGTCGACATCCACCAGCAACGGCACATCGCACACGTCAGTGATACGACGCACATCGGTGAGCACGTCGTCCAGGCCCGTGATGCCCAGGTCCGGCAGACCCAGCGAGCCAGCGGCCACGCCGCCACCGGACAGGTAGATGGCCTTGAAGCCGGCGCGCTTGGCCAGCAGGGCATGGTTGGCATTGATGGCGCCAACCACTTGCAGCGGGTGTTCAGCGGCAACGGCGTCGCGGAAGCGCTGGCCGGGGGTGCTCTTCACAGTCATTTCTCACCTCGTGGGCTGTTGTTGTGGGCGTCCAGATAGTGACGCTCGATATTGCGCCTGGATGCGCCGATGTGGCGGCGCATCAGAAGTTCGGCCAGTTCGCCGTCACGGTCGGCGATAGCATCGAGAATGCGGTGATGCTCGGCAAAGGCCTGGCGTGGCCGGTTGGGCGTGGCAGAGAACTGGATGCGGTACATGCGCACCAATTGGTACAGTTCGCCGCACAGCATCTTGACCAGGGTCTGGTTGCCGCTGCCCTGGATGATGCGGTAGTGGAAGTCGTAGTCGCCTTCCTGCTGGTAATAACCCAGGCCAGCCTGGAATGCGGCGTCCCGCTCGTGGGTGTCGAGCACCCGGCGCAGCTCGTCGATATCGGCCTGGCTCATGCGTTCGGCGGCCAGGCGGCAGGCCATGCCTTCCAGCGACTCGCGGATTTCGTACAGTTCGATCAGCTCGGCGTGGTTCAGCGAAACCACACGCGCCCCAACATGCGGCACGCGCACCAGCAGGCGCTGGCCTTCGAGGCGGTGGATGGCCTCGCGCAGCGGCCCGCGGCTGATGCCATAGGTGCGCGCCAGCTCCGGCTCGGAAATCTTGCTGCCGGGGGCGATTTCACCCTTGACGATAGCCGCCTGGATACGCCGGAAGACGTTTTCGGACAAGGTTTCCGTTTCGTCTGCCTGTACCGGGCTGGGGGTGGAAAGGTCTTGCATATTGTCGACACCTTGAAAATCAATACGCCAGAAATTAGCGAATCAAGCCGTTCCAGTCAAAGACAAAATGAATATTGTCGACAATCGTCTAAGAACGAACTAACCCTACCCCGTCGCTGTCAGATCGCGCACCGCTGGCGTCAAGACGTCGGCGTGATAGAATGCCGCGCCTCCGATGGAGTATGGATAGCCTGTCTGTCATCCATTCATGCTTGTTGACAGATGAACGAGGAAGCTTGCGCAGTAGTTGCCAGTCGCCTTGCCCCGAACCTTGCACAGTACCGCGCCAGGAATATGAGACTTACACCCGTTTTATTGCTGCTATGCCTCACCCTGCTGCCGGCCCTTGGCCAGGCGGCGGGCAAGACCGTGTACGGTCTCAACGAATATGCCCGCCTGGGCGACCTGGACCTGGAAGTGGCCGCCAAGCTCGACACCGGTGCCAAGACCGCGTCGCTCAGCGCCCGCGATATCAAACGGTTCAAGCGCAACGGCGAAAGCTGGGTGCGTTTCTACCTGGCCATCGATGCCGCCCACTCGCACCCGATCGAACGCCCGCTGGCACGCGTGAGCAAGATCAAACGCCGGGCCGGCGACTACGATGCAGATTCGGGCAAGGCCTACACGGCCCGCCCGGTCATCGAACTTGAAATCTGCATGGGCCAGGCCATGCGCACCATCGAAGTCAACCTCACCGACCGCAGCGCCTTCCAGTTCCCGCTGCTGATCGGCTCCGAGGCGCTCAAGCACTTCGATGCGCTGGTAGACCCAAGCCTTAAATACGCGGCCGGCAAACCTGCCTGTGCCACCGACGCTCCCAAAGCAGAGTAACCCCGATGCGCTCTCTTACCCTCCATCTGAAAGTCCTGATCACCGTACTGGTGCTACTGGGCGTGGCGGTCACGGCTTATCAGATCTTCTTCCTCGGCATCCCGGTGACCGAGGATGAAACCGATGACCTGTGGAACATCGACGCCAAGGTCGAGTTCGTGGCCAGCACCAAGGATCCGGTGAAGATCCAGATGTTCGTGCCGCCGCTGAACCGCGACTACGTCAGCCTCAACGAGAGCTTCATCTCCAACAACTACGGGGTCAGCGTCAACCGTGCCGATGGCAACCGCAAGGTGACCTGGTCGGCCCGCCGCGCCAACGGCAACCAGACCCTCTACTACCGTCTGGTGCTGACCAAGCGCTACAGCAACGAAAAAACCACGGTAAAAGGCCCGACCTTCCGTGACAGCCTGGCCATCGAAGGCCCCGAGAAAATCGCCGCCGAAGCGCTGATGGCACCCATCCGCCAGCATTCGGCCGACGTCGAGACGTTTGTCAGCGAGACCATCAAGCGGGTCAACAACCTCAACGACGACAACGTCAAGCTGCTGCTCGCCGGTGACACTTCGCCGATGAAGAAGGCCCAGGTCATCGACCTGCTGCTGTCGATTGCCCACGTACCAATGGAGAAGGTGCACACCATCCGCCTGGTGGCCGACACCCCGCAAACGCCGGAATTGTGGCTGCGCAGCTTCAACGGTAACGACTGGCTGTACTTCAACCCGGATACCGGCGAGCAGGGCCTGCCCAGCGACCGCCTGCTGTGGTGGACCGGTGACGACAACCTGATCACCGTCGACGGCGGCAAGAAAGCCAATGTCACCTTCAGCATGAACAACAGCGAGATGAACGCCATCCGCCTGGCCAAGCTGACCGACGAGAACACCGACGCCGACTTCCTTGAGTACTCGCTGTACAGCCTGCCGCTGCAAACCCAGCAAACCTTCATGATCATGGTGATGATCCCGATCGGCGTGCTGGTGATCCTGGTATTGCGCAACCTGATCGGCCTGCAGACCCTGGGTACCTTCACCCCGGTGCTGATCGCCCTGGCCTTCCGCGAGACCCAGCTGGGCTTCGGGATCGTGCTGTTCACGGTGATCACCGCCCTTGGCCTGTCACTGCGCTCGTACCTTGAACACCTCAAGTTGCAGATGCTGCCGCGGCTATCGGTGGTGCTGACCTTCGTCGTGGTGCTGATCGCCGCCATCAGCCTGTTCAGCCACAAGCTGGGCCTTGAGCGCGGGTTGTCGGTGGCACTGTTCCCAATGGTGATCCTGACCATGACCATCGAGCGCCTGTCGATCACCTGGGAAGAACGTGGCGGTGGCCATGCCATGAAAGTGGCCATCGGCACGCTGTTCGCCGCCTCCCTGGCGCACCTGCTGATGATGGTGCCGGAGCTGGTGTACTTCGTGTTCACCTTCCCGGCGGTGCTGTTGATCCTGGTGGGCTTCATGCTGGCGATGGGCCGCTACCGTGGCTACCGCCTGACCGAGCTCGTGCGCTTCAAGGCATTCCTGAAGAAGGCTGACGCCTGATGTTTGGCCTGATCAAGACGTGGAAAGCCCTGGAGGCCCGGGGCATCATGGGTATCAACCGGCGCAACGCGGACTACGTGTTGAAGTACAACAAGCGCCACTTGTACCCGATTGTCGACGACAAGATCATCACCAAGGAGCGCGCCCTGGCGGCCGGCATCCATGTGCCGGAAATGTACGGCATCATCGAAACCGAGAAAGAAATCGAGAAGCTCGACCAGATCATTGGCGGGCGCAGCGATTTCGTCATCAAGCCGGCGCAAGGCGCTGGCGGTGACGGCATTCTGGTGATTGCCGACCGCTTCGAGGACCGCTACCGCACGGTGTCGGGCAAGATCATCAGCCACGAGGAAATCGAGCACCAGATCTCGAGCATCCTCACCGGCCTGTACTCACTGGGCGGCCACCGCGACCGTGCGCTGATCGAGTACCGGGTCACGCCTGACCAGATCTTCAAGAGCATCAGCTACGAAGGGGTGCCGGACATCCGCATCATTGTGCTGATGGGCTACCCGGTCATGGCCATGCTGCGCTTGCCGACCCGCCAGTCGGGCGGCAAGGCCAACCTGCACCAGGGCGCTATTGGCGTGGGCGTAGACCTCGCCACCGGTGTGACCCTGCGCGGCACCTGGCTGAACAACATCATCAGCAAGCACCCGGACACCACCAACGCCGTGGACGGCGTGCAGTTGCCGAACTGGGACGGTTTCATGAAGCTGGCTGCCGGCTGCTATGAACTGTGCGGGCTGGGCTACATTGGCGTGGACATGGTACTGGACCAGGAGAAAGGCCCGCTGATTCTGGAACTCAACGCCCGCCCGGGCCTGAACATCCAGATTGCCAACGACTGCGGCCTGACCCAGCGTACCCACGCCATCGAGGCGCACATCGAAGCGCTGGCCAAGGATGGTATTACCGAAGATGCCGAACAGCGCGTTCGGGTAGCCCAAGGGCTGTTCGGACATGTTCATCCAGGCTGACATCGCCGGGGCCGCAAAGCGGCCCCTGCATTAAACGTAATGTTGAATGTCGCGCCCAGTGCTAGGCGCTTTTCCTACACAGGTCTACAATCGCCCTCCTCGCTTTTACATCGCCGTCCACACTGATGCCGACCTGTACGCTGCACGCCCTGCCCTACCAGCCCGACCCTGCTGCCTATTTCGCCCGCCTACGCCAGGCCCCCGGCGCGATCCTGCTCGACAGCGCCCGCCCAGGTGCCGAACGCGGTCGCTTTGACCTGCTCAGCGCCTGGCCACTGCAACACCTGCAAGCACAAGCCGATGAAGATGGCCGCGCATTCCTCCAGCGCCTGCGCGCCAGCCTGGCACAACTGGGCCATGCCGACGTGCCCGAGGGCGTAGAGCTGCCCTTCGCCGGCGGCCTGATCGGCTACCTGAGCTACGACTTCGGCCGCCGCCTGGAACACCTGCCAAGCCAGGCCGTAGACGACCTGGGCCTGCCTGATGCGCAGCTGGGGCTGTATGCCTGGGCACTGGTCAGCGACCACCAGCACGGCACCAGCCAGCTGGTCTTTCACCCAAGCCTGGCAAGCGAGGAGCGAGAGCGCCTGATCAGCCTGTTCGAAGGCGGTAGCAACACCGCAACCGGCGGTTTCCAGCTGCTCGCCCCAATGGCCGGTGACCTGCACCCGGAACAGTACAAAGCCGCTTTCAACCAGGTACAACGCTACATCCAGGCCGGCGACTGCTACCAGATCAACCTGACTCAACGCTTCCGCGCCCCCTGCCAGGGCGACCCGTGGCGAGCCTACCAGGCGCTGCGCCAGGCCTGCCCTACGCCGTTTTCCGGTTACCAGCAACTGGCCGATGGCAGCGCCCTGCTGAGCTTTTCGCCCGAGCGTTTCATCCGTGTCAGCCAAGGCCAGGTGGAAACACGGCCGATCAAGGGCACCCGCCCGCGCGCCAGCGACCCGCTTGAAGACCAGCGCAATGCCAATGAGCTGCTGTGCAGCCCCAAGGACCGCTCGGAAAACCTGATGATCGTCGACCTGCTGCGCAACGACCTCGGGCGCACCTGTCAGATCGGTTCGGTGAGGGTACCGGAGCTGTTCAGCCTGGAAAGCTACCCCAACGTGCACCACCTGGTCAGCAGCGTCACCGGCCAGCTGGCCAGCGACAAGGATGCGCTGGACCTGATCGGCGACAGCTTCCCTGGCGGCTCGATCACGGGCGCGCCGAAAATCCGCGCCATGCAGATCATCGACGAACTGGAACCCGCACGCCGGGCGCTGTACTGCGGCTCGCTGCTGTATGTGGACGTGCGCGGGGAAATGGACAGTTCGATTGCCATTCGCAGCCTGCTGGTCAAGGACGGCCAGGTCAGTTGCTGGGGCGGCGGCGCGGTGGTGGCCGACTCCGAGTGGCAGGCTGAATATGAAGAGTCGATCGCCAAAGTGCGGGTACTGATGGAGACCTTGCAGGGCTTGTGAGTCCGTCTAGCCCGCGTTTTTTTGTTACCATCACCTTACTACGAGCGCACAGCGCCACAGCCAAGATGGAAACCGCCTGATGAGCCAACCCTTCGACGTCGCCGCCCTGGCCGCGACCTATGCCAACAAGTCCCCGCAGGACATTCTCAAGCTCGCCTTCGAGCATTTTGGTGATGACCTGTGGATCTCCTTCAGCGGCGCCGAGGACGTGGTGCTGGTCGACATGGCCTGGAAGCTGAACAAGCAAGTCAAGGTGTTCAGCCTCGACACCGGTCGCCTGCACCCGGAGACCTACCGGTTCATCGACCAGGTGCGCGAACAGTACAACCTGCCGATTGAAATCCTCAGCCCAGACCGTGACAAACTCGACCCGTTCGTGAAGGAAAAGGGCCTGTTCAGCTTCTACAAGGACGGCCACGGCGAGTGCTGCGGCATCCGCAAGATCGAGCCGCTGCGCCGCAAACTTGCCACCGTGAGCGCCTGGGCCACTGGCCAACGCCGCGACCAGAGCCCGGGCACCCGCAGCCAGGTGGCGGCACTGGAAATCGACGGCGCATTTTCCACGCCCGAGCGTACCCTGTACAAGTTCAACCCGCTGGCACAAATGAGCAGCGCGGAAGTGTGGGGTTATATCCGCATGCTGGAGCTGCCGTACAACAGCCTGCATGAGCGTGGCTTCATCAGCATCGGCTGCGAACCTTGCACCCGGCCGGTGCTGCCGAACCAGCATGAGCGTGAAGGGCGTTGGTGGTGGGAAGAGTCGACGCAGAAGGAATGCGGGTTGCACGCGGGCAACCTCATCAGCAAGGCTTGAGATAGCCGGGGCTGTTTCACAGCCCAATCGCGACACAAGGCCGCTCCTACAGGGTTATGCGATCTCCTGTAGGAGCGGCCTTGTGTCGCGATGGGCCGCGAAGCGGCCCCAGCATTCTCGGATCAGTGCACCGGCAGTTCGACCCCTTCGAACAGCTCTTCGAGCTCCTGCTTGTTATGGCACTGAATGGCCTTGGCCATCACTTCACGGGTCAGGTGCGGGGCGAACTTCTCGATGAAGTCGCACATGAAGCCACGCAGGAACGTGCCACGGCGGAAGCCGATCTTGGTGATGCTGGCTTCGAACAGCTCACTGGCATCCAGGGCCACCAGGTCGCTGTCGAGCTTGGCATCCACGGCCATACCCGCGACGATCCCCACACCCAGCCCCAGGCGCACATAAGTCTTGATGACGTCGGCATCTGCCGCGGTGAACACCACTTTTGGCGTGAGGCCGCGGTGGTTGAAGGCTTCGTCCAGCTTCGAGCGCCCGGTGAAACCGAACACGTAGGTAACGATCGGGTATTCGGCAACCGCTTCCAGGGTCAGCTTCGGCAGCTTGGCCAGCGGGTGACCTTGCGGCACCACCACGCACCGGTTCCACTTGTAGCACGGCATCATGATCAGGTCGCCGAACAGCTCCAGCGCCTCGGTGGCGATGGCGAAGTCTACCGTGCCATCTGCTGCCATCTCGGCGATCTGCATGGGCGAACCCTGGTGCATGTGCAGGGACACTTCCGGGTACTGCTTGATGAAGCTGCTGATCACCGGCGGCAAGGCATAGCGTGCCTGGGTGTGGGTGGTGGCGATGGACAACGTGCCCTTCTTCTCGTTGGAGAATTCCTGGGCAATCTGCTTGATGCTTTCGACCTTGCGCAGGATTTCGCCGGCGGTATTGATGATGCGCTCACCGGCCGGTGTGACACGGGTCAGGTGCTTGCCACTGCGGGCAAAAACTTCAACACCCAGCTCATCTTCGAGCAGGCGGATCTGCTTGCTGATACCCGGCTGGGAGGTATACAGGCTCTGCGCCGTCGCGGAGACGTTGAGGTCATGGTGCGCCACTTCCCAGATGTAGCGCAGTTGTTGAAGCTTCATAGATTCCCCTCGGTTCAGCGATGAGTCCGCGGCAGCAGGCAGCGACGATATATAACTATATTAGTGGTTCTGGAAATAAATCTAGAACTATTTTGTTACATGCCCCCGGAAATGGCCTACGCCAATCTTCATGTTTTCCTACGCCCCAGGTGCTGCGCCAAAGGCACCATGTACACCGGCACCGGCGACAGTTGCAGCAGCCGTACCGCCGTGCGCCCCAGGGGCACATCCACCCCCGCTCCGGCGCTGTGGCTACCGAAAATCAACAGGTCGACGCTCAGTCGCTGCGCCTGTTCAAGGATCACCTGCGCGGGGTCGCCCTGGCGTACCCGCACCGCCTTGATCACCGCCAGGTCGGCCTCCTCGCCCAGCTCATCACGAAAATTTTCCAGCACGCGCTGCTCGATGTTGGCCATTACCGTGTTGACACCCTGGCTGTGCAACTGGTCGAGCGTCTGCTCATCAAGGTAGCTTTGCAGGAGGGATTCGGCGAATTGCCCCATTGGCTCCACCGCGTGGATCACATACAGCTCGGCACTGAACGTACGCGCCAGGGCCAGCGCGTGTTGCATCACAAAGGGTGCGTAGACACCGAGGTCGGTGGCGTACAGCATGGAGCGGATCATTCGACCTCCTCGACTGCCGCAACGGCAGAGCAAGCTTCAGCTTAGCAGCGGGCCGGACGCACGCTTTGCCGTCCGGCGCGCTGCTGGCGTGGGCTGGAGGGCCGACAAGAGGCGCCCTCAGCGGGGCCGATCGTTGCTGTCGAGGAAACCCAGCGCCTGGTACAGCATTTCCATTCGCGGCAAATGCAAGCCTGCCGCACGCGCACGCGCCAGCGGCTCGGCATAGATAGCCTGCAGCTCCAGCGGGCGCATCAGGGCATAGTCGTGATACATGCTTGGCCAGTAGTCAGGCATGCGCTCGGTCACCTGGAACAGATGCTCGGCATAGCCCTCGGGCAACACGTGACCACACGCGGCAGCACCTTGTACCACCTCTGCCATCAACGCCTGGATCAGGTCCCGGCTGTGACTGTTCGCCATCAGCGGCGTGGTGCTGGCCGCCAGCAGTACCGACAGGCCGTTATAGGGCACGTTCCACACCAGTTTCTGCCAGCGCGCCAACTCCAGGTTCGGCATGGCCTGCGAATCGATCCCCGCGGCCTCGAACAGGCCCGCACCTTCACGGACCACCTCGGCGCCGCCATCACTGGCCGGACCACTGTGGTAACCCAGGTTGACCGCGCCCAGTGCCTGGTGGCGGATCACACCCGGCGCATGGCGGTTGACACAGATAAAGCAAAGGCCACCGAGCAGGTGCATGTCGCTGCGCAAGGCCGGGCGCAGTTGCGCTTCCACGCCCAGGCCGTTCTGCAGCAGTACCACCTTGGCGCCGGGCGCAGCGGCCTGCACGATCAGCGGCGCCAACTGGTCGTTACTGGTGGCCTTGGCGCCGACCAGCAACCAGTCGCAAGGCGGCATGTCGCCGGCATCGGCATAGGCCTGCACCTTCATCTGCAGCGCGCCATGCACGGCACTTTCCACCGCCAGCCCCTGCTCACGCACAACCTCGTATTCGCTGCGCAGCAGAAAATGCACATCGAAACCGGCCCGCGCCAGCATCAAACCATAAAAACCACCAATGGCGCCGCTGCCGATGATGCCGATGCGTCGTGTAGGCGTGTGCATGCCGATCTCCAGTTGATGTGAGCCCTCTTTTTTACACAGGTTGCACGCCGCCAGGTAGCCCACGGGCGCAAAAGCACCACAGGCGCAGGGAAAACAGCAGGCTGACGGAAGTGCCGCCCATTGTCGCGCCACCCGTAACGCGCTAAGGTTCGGCTCCCCGCTGCGATTATTCTTGCTGCTGGGCCGCACGGGGATAGTTGGCGGCCGGCACCCGTGACCTGACGAGTAACACGATGGCTGATTTACCGATCGATGACTTGAACGTTGCCTCCAACGAGACCCTGATCACCCCCGATCAGCTCAAGAAGGAAATCCCCCTCAGCGCCAAGGCCCTGCAGACCGTGACTGCCGGCCGTGAAGTGGTGCGCAATATTCTCGACGGCAAGGACCATCGCCTGTTTGTCGTGGTCGGCCCTTGCTCCATCCACGACATCAAGGCCGCCCACGAATACGCCGAGCGCCTGAAGGTGCTGGCCGAAGAAGTGTCCGATACGCTGTACCTGGTCATGCGTGTGTACTTCGAAAAGCCACGCACCACCGTCGGCTGGAAAGGCCTGATCAACGACCCGTACCTGGATGACTCGTTCAAGATCCAGGATGGCCTGCACATCGGCCGTCAGCTGCTACTGGACCTGGCCGAAATGGGCCTGCCGACCGCCACCGAAGCACTCGACCCGATTTCGCCGCAGTACCTGCAGGACCTGATCAGCTGGTCGGCCATTGGCGCCCGCACCACCGAATCGCAAACCCACCGCGAAATGGCCTCGGGCCTGTCCTCGGCAGTCGGTTTCAAGAACGGCACCGATGGTGGCCTGACCGTTGCCATCAACGCCCTGCAGTCGGTGTCCAAGCCTCACCGCTTCCTCGGCATCAACCAGGAAGGCGGTGTGTCAATCGTCACCACCAAGGGCAACCCTTACGGCCACGTGGTTCTGCGCGGCGGCAATGGCAAGCCTAACTACGACTCGGTCAGCGTCGCCCTGTGCGAGCAGGACCTGGCCAAGGCGAAGATCAAGGCCAACATCATGGTCGATTGCAGCCACGCCAACTCCAACAAGGACCCGGCCCTGCAACCGCTGGTGATGGAGAACGTTGCCAACCAGATCCTCGAAGGCAACCAGTCGATTATCGGCCTGATGGTGGAAAGCCACTTGAACTGGGGCTGCCAGTCGATTCCGAAGGACCTGGAAGAACTGCAGTACGGCGTGTCTGTAACCGATGCCTGCATCGACTGGTCGGCTACCGAGAAGACCCTGCGCAGCATGCACGCCAAGCTGAAAGATGTGCTGCCGCAGCGAAAGCGCGGCTAATGCAATAAAAGCGGGGCCGCTGCGCGCCCCATCGCGACACAAGGCCGCTCCTACAGGGATATGTGATCTCCTGTAGGAGCGGCCTTGTGTCGCGATGGGGCGCGCAGCGGCCCCGCTCTTTATTTACCGATTCAGGCCTTGCTCGAATGCCGCTGCTGGCGCTCCATGTAGCGTTCCACATACGAACAGGAAGGTATCACCGTGTACCCCATCTGTTCAGCGTACTCCAGCGCCCGCTCGGTCAATGCAGCAGCAATCCCGCGGCCCCGCAAGGCGTTGGGCACGAAGGTGCGATAGATGTCCAGCGTCTGCTTGCCCAGATCCATGTACGTCAGATAGGCACGATGACCGTCCACGTTGGTCTCGAACTGATGACCGGCCTGGTCATGGTGGATGGTCAGCGCTTCGCTCATCACTACTCCTCGCAGGTCTTCTCGGCAGACCCATACCTTAACCGATGGTGGTTTATCCGGCACAGATTCCCTATGCCACCTGTTGCCCCTTCGACCACTGGACGATTGCAATCGTTCGGATCCCATGGCACTCACAAGATAGTAGGCGCCGCAAACGGGATTGCTCAAGGTGGTGGCGGCTAAAAAAGGCGAAAACGCACAGAAAACGACTCTTCCCTGCAGGTTCAACAGCGGCCGGATGTTGTAGGGCTTAAGACGTCGAAGGACAGTTAAAGTCACTGTTAGTTCAACAAAAAAGTTCCTGTACTACAATCGCTTGCGCTCCCTGCACATTTTTTTCACACACGCGTCGCAAATCTTGTCGGCAAGGCGTCAAGCAACATTTTTTTTGCAGTTCTTGCGCTCAGTCAGTTTACTTACTACAAGTAATGGGTACTATGTACGCCGGCCAGTTTCTCTTTCCTGAGAGATGGCTATTTAATAGAAAGTCCTTGAAGGGGAACACGATGAACAACGTTCTGAAATTCTCTGCTCTGGCTCTGGCCGCAGTTCTGGCTACCGGTTGCAGCAGCGTATCCAAAGAAACCGAAGCTCGTCTGACTGCGACTGAAGACGCAGCAGCTCGCGCTCAAGCTCGTGCTGACGAAGCCTACCGTAAGGCTGACGACGCACTGGCAGCCGCTCAGAAGGCTCAGCAGACCGCTGACGAAGCCAACGAGCGCGCCCTGCGTATGCTGGACAAAGCCAGCCGCAAGTAATAATCCTCACGGATTGTTGAGAAGCCGACCCACTTGTGGGTCGGCTTTTTTATTGCCTGCAAACAAGGCAGACGCGCCCGGCAAGAACGAAAAGGCCCGCACTAAGGCGGGCCTGGGTGTGTCGCAAATGCCTTACTGCAGTTCGGGTGGAATGCTCGTCACCATCGGCGCACCGCCCTGGTTTTCCACTGGCACGGCAATCTCGACCGGCATGCCATCTTCTGCAGCCACCACGTCACGCACCATGTCCCAGTTCATGCGCAGGTTATTGGCCAGGTCTTCACGTTTGAGCAAGGCATTGATTACGGCAGTGTGTTTGTCCACCACCGACGGGTTGCCTTGATCGTCCAGCGGCGTGTGCGCTTCCAGGTACACCTTGCCGCCACTGATACCGAACTTGTATGGCTCATTGATGATGCGTACCGGAGTACCCACCGGCACCATCTTCGACAGTTCCAGCACGTTGTTGTTGAGCATGCGGAAGCAACCGTGGCTGGTACGCATGCCAATGCCGAACTTCTTGTTCGACCCATGGATCAGGTAGCCCGGCACGCCCAGGGTGAACTTGAACGGCCCCAGCGGGTTGTCCGGGCCGGCCGGCACCACGGCTGGCAGGATGTCACCGTCCGCTGCGTGCTCCTTGCGGATGGACGCAGGTGGCGTCCAGGTAGGGTTCGGCGTCTTGGCGGTGATCTTGGTGTTGGCAATCGGCGAACCCCAACCCTCACGGCCAATTCCCAACGGGAAGGTGTGCACTACGTTCTGCCCTTTCGGGAAGTAGTACATGCGGTACTCGGCCAGGTTGATGACGATGCCTTCGCGCGGGCCCGGCGGCAGAATGTAACGGGTCGGAAGGACTATCTCGGTGCCTGCGCCCGGCAGCCAGGGGTCGACACCCGGGTTGGCGGCAATCATTTCCAGGTAGCCGAGGTCGTTGGCGGTGCCGATATCGGCGAACGTGTCCTCGTACTTTGCCTTGATCGCATGCACCTGGCCGACGATGTCTTCACCGGGCGGTGGCAGTGGCAGCTCCAGCGCAGCAGCGGGGCCCGCTACCAGCAGGGCGGCCAGGGACAGGCTACGGGTGACGGCAGGAAAGCGCGGCAACATCCGGTAAATCCTTCGAAAGGTGGGTCAAGAGGATCGATTGTACACCCGCGTCGATGCAAGCGGGAGGCATTGGCGCCATACAAGCGTTTCAGATGATGAAAGGTGCTTGCCGTTCAGCTGGCCTGCAGCTCCGGCCAGACCGGGCGCATGCCCCGCCGCTGGGCATCGAGGATGGCACGGCACAGGTCGCACAGGCGGTTGTCACGGTAGATGGCGCGCGGCACGGCAGACCAGCGCGGCTGCGCAGGCAGCAGGCCGCCGCACAAGGTGCGGTCTACCGGCACGCCCAGTTCAAGCTGTCGGGCCACCAGGTGGACGCGGATTTCCTGGCAAGCGAACAAGTCGAGCTGCTCATCGGGCTCGATCAATTGGTAGGCATACAGGGACCAGGCGGGGCGCGGCATCGGGGGCACTCGAAACGGGGGGCGCAACATTAGCCGAAAGCCGGCCCCGTTTAAAGCGTCACAGCAAGGGTTTTATCGCTGGCCATGCATTTTCCAGCAGACGCTGCTGAGCACCCTGGGCCGGGTGGATACCATCGGCCTGCATCAATTCAGGCACACCCCCTACCCCTTCGAGGAAAAACGGCACCAATGGCACCTGCTTGTCCGCAGCCAATTGTTCATACACCTTGGCAAACGCGGTGGTATAGCGCACGCCATAATTAGGCGGCAGGCGCATGCCCAGCAGCACCACCTTGGCACCGGCCTGGCGCGCACTCTCGATCATCGAGGCAAGATTTTGTTGCAATTGCGCGGGAGGCTGCCCACGCAGCCCATCGTTACCGCCCAGCTCCAGCACCACCAGGCTCGGCTTATGGGCTGCAAGCAGCGCCGGCAGCCGCGCCTGGCCACCTGCACTGGTGTCGCCACTGATCGAGGCGTTGACCACTTTGTCGTCGAAACCTTCGTCCTTGAGCCGGGTCTGCAACAAAGAGACCCAACCCTGGCGGCTATCCAGGCCAAAACCGGCGCTGATACTATCGCCGACAACCAGCAGTGTTCCCGCCGCCGCGCTCTGGGCCAGGCAATACAGGGCCAGACCGGCACTCAACCACCACACTCGCATCGGATTCTCCATGGGCCCCAGCATTCTCGTTGCGCAGAACCTTAGCAAAGTGGTCCCCAGCGCGGAAGGTGATCTCACCATCCTCCACGCACTCTCCCTCGACCTGGCCCAGGGCGACAGCCTGGCCATCGTCGGCGCTTCGGGCTCGGGCAAGTCGACCCTGCTTGGCCTGCTGGCCGGCCTCGACCAGCCCAGCGCCGGCAAGGTCATCCTCGCTGGCCACGACCTGGGGCCACTGGATGAAGACCAGCGGGCCCGGGTGCGCGCCGAACATGTCGGTTTCGTGTTTCAGTCGTTCCAGTTGCTCGACAGCCTCAACGCGCTGGAAAACGTCATGCTGCCGCTGGAGCTGGACGGCCGCCGCGATGCACGCGAACACGCGCGCACCCTGCTGGAACGGGTTGGCCTGGGCAAACGCCTGAGCCACACCCCACGGCAACTGTCGGGCGGCGAGCAACAGCGGGTGGCCATCGCCCGCGCCTTCGCCGCACAGCCTGCCGTGCTGTTTGCCGACGAACCCACTGGCAACCTCGACAGCCACACCGGCGAGCGTATCAGTGACTTGCTGTTCGAGCTGAACAAGGAGCGCGGCACCACCCTGGTACTGGTCACCCATGACGAACGCCTGGCCCGGCGCTGCCGTCGCCAGATCCGCCTGGATGCGGGCCGCCTGGTGGCCCCGGTGGAGGCCTGATGAATCACATGCCATTGTCCCGCCTGTGGGGCCTGGCCCTGCGCCAGTTGCTGCGTGACATTCGCGCCAGCGAAGTTCGCGTGCTGTTCTTCGCCCTGCTGGTGGCAGTGGCCGCCAGCACCGCCATCGGCTATTTCGGCGCCCGCCTCAACGGTGCCATGCAACTGCGCGCCAGCGAATTCCTGGGCGCCGACCTGGTACTGCAGGGCAGCGCTCCAGCCCGCCAGCAGCAGATCGATAGCGGCACGGCCCTTGGCCTGCGCCACGCACAGGTAGTCGAGTTCACCAGCGTGGTGGGCGGCGACAACGGCATCCAGCTGTCCAGTGTAAAGGCTGCCGATGGCGCCTACCCGTTACGCGGGCAGGTACGCAGCGCAATGGCACCCTATGCCGAGGAAACCCCAGGCGGCGGCCCGGCACCTGGCGAGGCCTGGGTCGAGCCCCGCCTGCTGGCTGCGCTGGGGCTGGCGATTGGCGACAGCATCGACGTGGGTATGAAAACCCTGCGCATGAGCCGCGTGCTGACCTACGAACCGGACCGCGCCAACAACTTCTACAGCCTTACCCCGCGGGTGATGATGAACCTGGCCGACCTGCAAGCCACCGGCGTGATCCAGCCGGGTAGCCGGGTCACCTACCGCGACCTGTGGCGCGGCGATGCTGCGGCACTGGCCCAATACCGCCAGGCGGTGGAAAAGGACCTGGCCGCCAATCAGCGCCTGCGCGACACCCGTGATGGCAACCAACAGATCGGCGGCGCACTGGGCAAGGCCGAACGCTACCTGAACATGGCCAGCCTGGTGGCGGTGCTGCTGGCTGGCGTTGCGGTGGCCCTGTCAGCCAGCCGCTACGCCGCACGCCGCCTGGATGCCAGTGCCCTGCTGCGCTGCCTGGGCCTGTCGCGCCGTCAGGCACTGGACCTGTATTGCCTGCAACTGGCCATGCTCGGCCTGGTCGCCGCGCTGGCTGGGGCCTTGCTCGGCTGGCTGGCCCAACTGGGCCTGTTCCGCCTGCTGCATGGCCTGCTCCCCAGCGTAGTACCTGCCGGTGGTATCGTGCCTGCCCTGGCCGGTATCGGCACTGGTCTGGTGGCGCTGGCCGGCTTCGCCCTGCCCCCCATCGCTGCACTGGGCCAAGCGCCCCCATTGCGGGTACTGCGCCGCGACCTGTTGCCGATACCACCCAGCAGCTGGCTGGTGTACGGCGCCGCCCTGCTCGCCCTGGGCCTGATCATGTGGCGCCTCAGCCTTGACCTGCTGCTCACCTTCGCCTTGCTCGGTGGCGGCCTGGTCGCAGCGTTGCTGCTCGGCGGCCTGCTGCTGCTCGCTTTGCGCAGCCTGCGCCAGTTGCTGGCCGGGGCGCCGCTGACCTGGCGCCTGGGGCTGGGCCAGCTGCTGCGCCACCCCACGGCCGCTGCAGGGCAAGCCCTGGCCTTCGGCCTGATCCTGCTGGCCATGGCCCTGGTCGCCCTGCTACGCGCCGAATTGCTGGACACCTGGCAAGCCCAGTTGCCCAAGGATGCGCCCAACCATTTCGCCCTGAACATCCTGCCGGATGACCGTGAACCGTTCGCGCAACGCCTGCACCAGGTCAACGCCGCTTCAGCGCCCCTGTACCCAGTGACACCCGGCCGCCTGGTGCAAATCAACGAGCAACCGGTGCAGCAAGTCGTCAGCAAGGATTCGGCAGGCGAGCGCGCCGTGCAGCGCGACCTCAGCCTGACCTGGGCCGCCGAACTGCCCGAGGGCAACGCTCTGACTGCCGGCAACTGGTGGCAAGCCATGCCTGCCGACGATGAAATCCCCGGTGTTTCGGTAGAGGCGGAACTGGCCACCAGCCTGAAACTGCAAATGGGCGACCTGCTGACCTTCGACATCGGCGGCCAGCAACGCCAGGCTCGCGTCAGCAGCCTGCGCAGCGTGCACTGGGACAGCTTCCAACCCAACTTCTACATGATCTTCCAGCCTGGCACGCTGCAGGGGCTGCCGACCACCTACCTGACCAGCTTCTACCTGGCGCCGGGCCATGACCTGGATGTGGTGGCCCTGTCGCGGGCATTCCCCGCGGTGACGATCCTGCAGGTGGATGCCTTGCTCGACCAATTGCGCAGCATCCTCGCCCAGGTGACCCTGGCGGTGGAATATGTGCTGTTGTTTGTGCTGGCGGCCGGGCTGGCAGTGCTGTTCGCTGGCTTGCAGGCAACGCTGGATGAACGCATTCGCCAAGGGGCCTTGCTGCGTGCACTGGGGGCAGCGCGCCCGCTGCTGGTGAGGGCGCGGCGTATCGAGTTCGGTTTGCTGGGGGCCGCCAGCGGGCTGTTGGCGGCAGTGGGGTGCGAGTTGATTACCCTGGTGTTGTACCGCTATGCCTTTGATTTGCAGTGGAGCCCGCACCCGTGGTTGCTGGCTTTACCGCTGGCAGGGGCGCTGCTGGTAGGCGGTGCGGGGGTGTTGGGGACGCGGCGGGCTTTGAATGCCAGCCCGTTGGCGGTTTTGCGCGACAGCTGATGGTTGCCTGTGCCGGCCTCTTCGCGGGCTTGCCCGCTCCCACAGGTCCGGCACAGCTTTCTAATGCTGTGATAACCCTGTGGGAGCGGGCAAGCCCGCGAAGAGGCCGGCTCAGTCGACACCAAGTCACTGGCCGTAAGTGATGCTGTTCACATACCAGGTCGCTTCACCGGTCGGCGTATGCACCACCACCTCATCGCCTACCTCTTTCTTGAGCAAGGCACGGGCCATGGGCGAGTCGATCGAGATGTAATCGTTACGCCCGTAGATCTCGTCATAGCCGACAATGCGAAACTTCATGGTCTCGCCATCATCATTCTCGATCTCGACCCAGGCGCCGAAAAAGACCTTGCCTTCCTGCTGTGGCGAAAAAGCCACCACCTTCACATCCTCAAGACGCTTGCGCAGGTAACGCACCCGGCGGTCGATTTCGCGCAGCAGCTTCTTGTTGTACTGGTAGTCGGCGTTCTCGCTACGGTCACCCAGCGATGCCGCCCAGGCGACCTTCTGGGTGATTTCCGGTCGATACACCCGCCACAGGTGATCCAGCTCTTTTTTCAGCGCCTCATGGCCTTGCGTGGTGATGATGTTGGTGCTCAACAGGCGCTCCTCAGCGGCGGGTAATCAGGCCCTGGCGCGCGATGCGGGTGAGATGGCCGATGACTTCGGCGGCCTGATCCGACGCCGGGGCCTGGATCACGGCCAGGTCGAAACGGTCGTTGCCATACTGCGCAAGATGGCAGCCGGTTTCGGCGAACTGGATCAGAAAGGCGCGTGTCTGGCCCTTGCGCCGGGACAGGCCTTCGAGGTGACGCAAAAGTGTGGGCTGATGCTGGCCGCCGAGCAGGATGCGCGGTGTGCGGGACGCCTGGTTGGCAGGCAAAGGGCTCAAACAGACACTGGTACGTGGGCAACTCATGGAGCTTTTCTCCGCCTCGCGAATCCCGCTGGGCAGCGGTGGGAGGCGTCACCGAACCAGCGCTTTAGCGGTATTTCGGATGACCCGGAGGTGGGGCTTTCCTGCGCCCCGCAAGTAGCTGTTTAAATCGGCGCAGGCGGTATGCTAGAGCTACAAGCGGCAAGATACAAGCCTCAATCAGTATGAGACTTGCATCTTGCCATCGGTGGCGGGTCAGCGTGCGATCAGGCGGTCGAGCGAGAAGCGGCCAGCGCCTTCGATCATGACCGCAACAGTGCCGGCCAGCAGCGCCAGGGCAAACTCATAGCCGTTGTTGGACATGAACAGGCCGTTGCCGATGTGAACCGAGAGAATTGCCACCACCAGCGTCACCGTCAGCGCCAGGGCTGCCGGGCGGGCCAGCAGGCCGATCACCAAGGCCAGGCCACCGAAGAACTCGGCGCTACCGGACAGCAGGGCCATCAGGTAGCCCGGGGCCAAGCCGATGCTTTCCATCCACTGGCCGGTACCTTCCAGGCCATAGCCGCCAAACAGTCCGAACAGTTTTTGCGCGCCATGCGCCATGAAAATGATGCCAACCAGGATGCGGATAACGCTGAGGCCAGCGCCGGCACGGGTGGAGAACAGGGCGTTGAGGGTTGTGTTGTTCATGTCGAAGCGTCCTTGAAGCGGAGAAGTTGTGTTGGTATGGGCGCCATCATAATCAATTAATCTGATATGAAAATCGCAAAAATCCCAACATAACAATCGATTAAATCGATTTATCAACGCTTTGCCACACGCTCCAGCGCAGCACGCTCCCGGTTGAACGCCAGGAAGTACTTGTTGACGCTATTAACGAAGTTGACCGGCCCCATGCCCACCTGCTCCATGGCGATGCGCTCGGTCTGGAAGAACCACTGGTTACCGTTGAGGCCCCGGCGCCGGGCTTCGGCACGCATCGCCTGGACCCGCTCAGGCCCGAGGTTGTAGGCCGCCAGCACAAAGGCCATGCGCTCACGCTCGTTGATTTTGGCACTGGCGAAGAACTTGCGCCGAATCAGCGCCAGGTAGCGGGCACTGGCCTGCACATTGCCATCCACCGTGGCGGTGTTGCTCACCCCTACCCGCTGGGCCGCAGATGGCGTTATCTGCATCAGCCCGTGGGCACCGCCAGTGCCGCGTGCTGCCGGGTTGAGCGTCGACTCCTTGAACGCCAGTGCAGCCAGGTTGAGCCAGTCGATCTGCTGCGCCTGACCATGCTTCTGCAGCACTGCCCGCACCGAGGCCAGACGCTGGCGGTCCTTGCCGGCCAACGGGTTGTGCACCCGGTACTGGCGGCGGTAGATGCGTTCGAATGCAGCATCCTGGTTGTCTGGCGCGCGGTACCCCTTCAGGAAGTGATCCACCGCAGTCAGCAATTGTGGCGCATCACGCCCCACATACCAGCGCATGGCTTGCGGCGCCCCGAGGTGCACCCGGGTATCCAGGCGCAGGCGCGGCATCACGCGCGCCCAACGCCGGGCAATGGGCTGCTCGACTACCGTGAGGTGGTAGATGCCAGCCTGGACCATTTCCAGCACATCCTCCACCGCCAGTGTCGAGTCGACCCACTCCACCTTGATCGGCGGCCGTTTGCGCAGTGCCAGTTGCTGGTTCACCTGCTGGATCAGCGGCCCGGCCGCACTGGCGCTGGTCAACGCCACGGTACGCCCGGAAAGCTGTTCGACCTTGCTGAAGCTTCGTTCGCCCTTGCGCCCAACCAGCATCAGCGGTACCTGATCGAGTATCGGCGCACTGCTACTGACGCCGCGCACTGTGCTGGGGTCAAGCAGCTCGCCCGGCGCTGCCAGGTCGCCCTCACCACGGGCCAGGGCCCCCAGCAGCTGCTCCTTGGCCCGCGGGATGAGCTTGAGCTGAATCTCCTGGCCATCGGCGGCACGGGCATTGAGGTAATGCTCCAGGGCGCGCAGGCGATAGTATTCGATGCCGACCGGCTCGCCCTTGACTTCACCGGAGCTGTTGCGGCTTTGATTGACCAGCACCCTCAGCACCTGGCTGGTGCGAATCTGCTGCAGGTCACGCACCTTGGCAGGTGGAATATTCTGCTGCGGGCCTGGCGCGCGCGCATGGGCATCACCGGGCAGCGTGAGCCCAATGATCAGCACGAGCGTCAACAGGGAGGTGAGCCAGCATCGCAGCATGCGAAAACGTGTCCATGGTCGGTGGGCGGCATCCATGGGTTGCACCGCCAATTGAGAAATGACGGCAAAAGACCACGGCAACAGCATGAAGTTCTTGGTTTTTTTAGAAAAACGCGGTTTTTGCTATGCTGGCCGCCCCGCGGCACGAGATAGCACCATGCAACTGATCGATATCGGCGTCAACCTGACCAATAGCAGTTTCCACGACCAGCAGGCGGCAATCGTCGAGCGCGCCCTTGAAGCCGGGGTCACGCAGATGGTGCTGACAGGCACCAGCCTGGCGGTCAGCGAGCAGGCGCTGGAACTGTGCCAACAGCTGGATACAAGCGGCGCACACTTGTACGCCACAGCGGGTGTTCATCCGCACGACGCCAAAGCCTGGGATGCCGGCAGCAAGCGCCAGTTGCGCCAGCTGTTGAGTGAACCACGCGTGCGCGCCGTGGGCGAATGCGGCCTGGATTTCAACCGCGACTTCTCCCCTCGCCCACTGCAGGAAAAAGCCCTGGAAGCCCAGTTGGCCTTGGCCGCGGAACTGCGGCTCCCCGTGTTCCTGCATGAGCGCGATGCCAGTGAGCGTTTGCTGGCGATCCTCAAGGGTTACCGGGACCACCTGACCGGCGCAGTCGTGCACTGCTTTACCGGCGAGCGTGAAGCGCTGTTCGCCTACCTGGACATGGACCTGCACATTGGCATTACCGGCTGGATCTGCGACGAGCGACGCGGCACGCACCTGCACCCGCTGGTCGGCAACATTGCCGAAGGGCGACTGATGCTGGAAAGCGATGCGCCCTACCTGCTGCCCCGCAGCCTGCGGCCCAAGCCGAAAAACGGGCGTAACGAACCCGCATTCTTGCCAGAGGTGCTGCGTGAAGTGGCTTTGCACCGGGGTGAAGCGGCCGAGCATACGGCAGCCCATACCACCGCGACGGCCCGGGCGTTCTTCCAGCTGCCCTGAACCCCGCGCTTGGGTTGTTGATATGCATCAACATCGTGCTGGGCAGATGCGGGCACAATGATGGCACCTTGCCAATATTGTTCCCGCTCAACTCAGAGAAGACCTGCCCATGGGTGCCTGGCTTAGCAATGTTTCCCTGAAATACAAATTCTGGGCCGTTAACGCGGTGGCCTTTGTCACGACCTTGCTGCTGGTGCTCTACGCCGTGCACCTGGAGCAACGCGCCCGGGCCGACGCGGCGCAGGCCCAGGCGGCAGCGCAAGCCCAGTTGCTGGCCGCCTGGCCCGCCGGGCAAGCACTGCCGCGCCCGCCCAACGTCATCAGCTGGTCGACCGGGCAAACGCCGACCTTTGCCGGTGAAACCCTTGATGCCCTGCGCAACGCCCAGGGCTGGGTCGCACTGCCAAGCGCATGGGTCCTTGGCGACAACCCACTGCGCGGCGCGCAGGTGCTGCGTAATGGCGACCAGCAACTGGCCGTGCTGGCCCAGGCCCCCAGCCTGCGCCAGGTATTCTTCGAGCGCTTCAGCAATTATGCGGTGTGCGTGCTGATCCTGATGCTGGCCATGCTGGGCGCTTCGCAGTTGCTGATCCGCTTCCTGCTTAGCCAGCTCAATACCCTGAAGGATGTGATGCTGCACGTGGAAAAGACCGGCGACCTGGCTGCCCGCGTGCCGCTGGCCTGTGGTGACGAGGTTGGCCAGATGGCCGGGGCCTTCAACGCCATGCAGGCCACCTACCACCGCGTTGTCAGCACCGTTGCCCACACTGCGGCGCAACTGGACTCGGGCGCCATGCGCCTGGCCGCCAGCATGAGCGACGTGCGTCACGGCATGCTTGGCCAGCAGAGCGAAACCGACCAGGCCGCCACGGCCATCAACGAAATGTCGGCGACGGTGCACCACATTGCCCAGCATGCCGGCGCTACCCGTGACCTGTCGCAGGCCGCCGATACCCTGGCCGGCAGCGGCAAAGAGGTGGTCAGCCGGGTACAGGATTCGATTTCCGGGCTGTCCAGCGGCGTACAGCAAACCGCCGAAATGATCCGCCAGCTGGCCGAAGACAGCCAGAAGATCAACAGTGTGGTCAGCGTGATCCACAGCATCGCCGAGCAGACCAACCTGCTGGCCCTCAACGCTGCCATCGAAGCCGCACGCGCCGGCGACCTGGGCCGCGGCTTCGCCGTTGTGGCCGACGAGGTGCGTAACCTGGCCAAGCGTGTGCAAACCTCTACCGACGAGATCACCACGATGGTATCGGCGCTGCAGTCCGGCACCCGCGATGCCGTGGAGTTCATGCAGGAAAGCTCGTACAAGGCCGACGACTGTGTGCGACAGGCCCAGGAAGCCGGGGCAGCGCTGGCCGAGATCACCAGTGCGGTGGCGCAGATGCGCGAAAGCAACACCCAGATTGCCGTGGCCGCAGAGCAGCAAAGCCAGGTGGCCGAGGAAATGAACCGCGCGGTGGTGAGCATCCGTGATGTCACTGAACAAACCGTGCAGCAGACAGTAGGCTCGGCGACCACCAGCAACGAACTGGCTACCTTGGCTGGCGAACTGAACAAGGCCATTGGCCAGCTCAAGCTATAAACACCATAGCCAGCCTCGATTGGCCCCCACCCGGGGGCCGCACTAAGCTTTGAGCATGTCCGAGAGGAAATGCCCATGAGTAAACGCCTGCCCAACCTGCCCGCCTGGCAATGGCGCGGCTACCACCACAACCACCGCCACCCGGCTAACCTGGTACTGCATCTGATTGCCGTGCCGCTGTTCATTCTTGGGGCGCTGCTGGTTCTCTCTGGTCTGTTCGCCCTGGACCTGGGGCAAATTGCCGTCGGCGTGATCGCCCTGATTGCTGGCCTTGGGTTACAGCGCCAGGGCCACCGCCTGGAAGCCGAGCAGCCCGAGCCGTTCGCCAACCGCCAGGATGCCGTACAACGCTTGCTGACGGAGCAGTTCATTACCTTTCCGCGCTTTGTGTTGAGCGGGGCATGGTGGAAGGCCTGGCGGGAGCGGCATAAGCACCGGCATTGATCTGCCGATCATGCGCAATCCTTTGTAGGAGCGGCCTTGTGTCGCGATCGGGCTGCGCAGCAGCCCCAGTATTGCAGCTTCGCAGCAGAGATTGCCGGGGCCGCTTTGCGGCCCGATCGCGACACAAGGCCGCTCCTACAGTTAATCGTCGTGGCTGAGGGTCAGGCAAACACGGTCACGGTCTGCCGGCTCAGGGCCAGCAACTCGCCCTCCGCCGTCCAAAGGGCGGCCGCAGCGTGCCCATAACCATCGCGTGCATGCTCGGTTTCCACGCAATACCGGCACCAGTCCAGGGTCGACAATTTCGCCGTAGGCTGGATGAATTCGATGGTCCAGGTCAATGTGCTGCCCGCGGCAGGCTGCTTGAGGAACGGCATCAGGCTTGGCGGCCAGGCATCGACCAGCGCCAGCAGGTGCGCTTCATTGACTTGTTCTTCTGCCACGTCCCGCAAGCGCACCCAGCCACCCATCTTGCGCGACTGATTGCCACTGAACGGCAACCCACCCACCGCCCAACGCAAGGCGACATGCCGCATGAACTCGGGGGTGATGCCCTTGATATAGGGCAGTTCGGGGGCCGCATCCTGGAGTGCTTTCATTTCCATGGCCGGCAACGCCGGCACATCGACCACGGAAGGCCGCCCTGCGCCAAAATTGCCCTGCACCAGGGTTACCACCTGGCCATCCTGAACGGCACGACCCAGCAACGTGCTGACCGCCTTGCCTTCGCGCAGCACTTCCACCTCGAAACGGATTGGCACATCGGCTGCTGCGGGCGCAACGAAGCTGATGGCCAGGGAGCGCACAGGGCGGCCATCGGTGAGCTTGAGGCGCATGGTTTCATAAACCATGGCCGCCATCAGCCCGCCAAAGGCAGCGCGCCCCTGGGCCCAGCTGGGCGGGATGCTGACAGAAGCCGGGTTGGCCCGTACAGCGTCGAGCAGTTGGTTGAAGTTCATTGACCGGCTCCTGCCTGCAGCGATAAAGGTGTGCCCATCCTAGCCAGCAAACCCCGAGCGATCAGCCCGCATATCGGTCATTTCTCGGGCTAGCGACGCGCCAGCGCCTGCAACAGGGCATCCAGCGTCACATCCGACTGGCGCTCAGCCTCGTGCAGTTCCTGCTCCCAAACGACCTTGCAGGGGCTCAGGTCGGCATGCTCACGCGCCTGCAGCAGCCACTGCAGGCGGTCATGCCAGTCGCCCAGGTCGCCCTGTGCCTTTTTCAGCAAGCGCTGCAGTTTCTTGCCGGCGTGATCGAGTTGCGGGTAGGCCTCGTCGCCATAGCGCGCACGCTTGATCAGCAAGCGCAGGCGGTGGCGGTCGTGAGCTGGGTCTTGCAAGGCTTTGTGCAACTTGTGCCACTGCTTGACCAGGCGCTTGTCGATGCGTTTGTCCAGCGACCTGGCCAGCCCTTCGCGCCCGGCCGCCCGTAGGAACAGTGGGAACGCATCAACAATCGCCAGCACCCGGGTCAGCTGCGGGCTGGCGGCAACGCTGGCAAAGGTCCTGCCACGCCCTTCCAGGCGCCGCTGCCCAGCTGCGGCGTGTCCGCGCCCGATCAGCTCGGCTGCCAACACTTCCCGGTCACGCAGCGGCGTGGTCAGGGTGCCCAGCGCGCTGGCGGCATCATCGAGTTGCTCCACGCCAGGCAGCCCTCGCAGCGGCCTCAGCAGGCTGCGCAAACGCCGCAGGCTGATGCGCAGGTCGTGCAGAGCCTCGCTGTCGGTATCGGCAGCCAGGCGCTCGCGACAGGCCAACAGGCGAACCTGCACCGTCAGCATCTGGGCAACGACATGGTCGAGCATGGCAGACATACGACGCTCCTTGATCAGCGCCCAGCGCGGGACTCACGAATGTAGAAGCGCGCCTTTTCAGCTTTGCGCGTGCAGCTTTCGTAACCTTCGAACTGCTGCTGGGTCTTGGCCCCGGTCAGCAGCGACAGGGCCTTGGAGTAACTCACTGCACCGGCAAAGCCTTCGGCCTTGGCCAGGTCCAGTTCCTTCCAGGCGGCATCCAGCTGGGTGGCGCAGCTGTCACGGTAGGCCGTCTTGCCCGCACAGCCAGCAAGGGCCAGGGCAATCAGTGGAAGGCAGATCCAGGCTTTCATCGGTATGACCTCAATGGTGAAAAATCAGTGGCTGTTCGACGCCCGGGCATCAGAAAAGTGCCCTGGCCAGCCTGCTTTGCGTGGCCAGCATTATCACAGTAGCTCAGCGCGATCTACATTGAAGCACAGGCCACCCAGGGTGCATTGTAGGACCATGGTTGCACAGCCCGAGGAAAGCTCATGAGTAAACGTGTGGCACTGGTACTGGGATCGGGCGGCGCCCGGGGTTATGCACACATTGGCGTGATCGAGGAAATCGAGCGCCGCGGCTACGACATCGCCTGCATCGCCGGCTGCTCCATGGGCGCAGTAATTGGCGGCATCTACGCCGCTGGCAAGCTGAAGGACTACCGCAACTGGATCGAAAGCCTCGACTACCTGGATGTGCTGCGCCTGGTCGACGTCAGCTTTCGCCTTGGTGCCATCCGCGGCGACAAGGTGTTCGGGCAGATCCGCAAGATTGTCGGCGAAATCAACATCGAACAACTGCGCGTCCCTTACACAGCAGTCGCCACCGACCTCACCAACCAGCAGGAAATCTGGTTCCAGGAGGGCTGCCTGCACCAGGCCATGCGCGCCTCGGCGGCCATTCCCAGCCTGTTTACGCCGGTGATGCAAGGCAACCGCATGCTGGTCGACGGGGGCATCCTCAACCCGCTTCCGATCGTGCCGGTGGTCTCCAGCCACTGCGACCTGATCATCGCGGTCAACCTTAACGCCACCAACCAGAAGCAGTATCAGTTGCCGGTGATCGAGCGCCCGGCGGCGTTCAAGATGCGGTTTGACGCCCTGTTGAGCTCGCTTGGTTCTCGCTTGCCGTTCCGCCGCAAGCCGGCGGAAGAGCTGATGCGCATCGAACAGGAGATCGTCGCCGAAGGGTTGGCACCGCCGAACCCTTGGCTGGCAGATGCCGCCGACCCGGAAGGCCAGCAACCGGCGGCGGCGCCGGAACGCGAGGGCGCGCCGAAGTCGGCGACCGGGTCGTTCATTATCGACAACGTGGGGCCTGCTTCGCTGCTGGACTTGATCAACCAGAGCTTCGAAGTCATGCAGACGTCGTTGGCGCAGTACAAGATCGCCGGCTATCCACCGGATGTGCTGATCAACGTGCCCAAGCGGGTGTGCCGGTTTTTCGAGTTCTACAAGGCGCCAGAGCTGATTGCGTTGGGGCGGGAGATTGCGCGGGATACGCTGGACAGTTATGAAGGGGTGAAGCGCTAGGCTGGCCTGCCCGGGCCTCTTCGCGGGTAAACCCGCTCCCACAGGGACCGCACATCTCTTCAGTCGTGTGCAGTACCTGTGGGAGATTCTATGGCCGGAGGCAAATTTTCAGTAGAAAAGCCCACGGCCTCTCTCAGCAACATCCAGGCACGAATCAGCCTGCCAGA
>NZ_JBNNVS010000011.1:0-156856 GCF_050280665.1 Pseudomonas sp. NPDC089547
TTCCTCGAATAGGCCTGATACATAGATGCAACCGGGTTCCTATGTTCAAAAGCAATTAGACAGTGTGGGCGAGTCCATACATAGGAGCGGCCTTGCGTCGCGATCGGCCTGCGCAGCAGGCCCCTTGTCTCAAGGTGAAACACTCAGTCGCGGAATGTGACGCTCAATGAACAGGATGCGGCATTCGAATGTCGCTGAAACTCCCCTCAACACCTTGATTTGAAACATTTTTGCAGCACCTGGCACAGTTCCTGTATCACAACCGTCACATGCACACCTGCTGTACCAAAGCGTGCGAAAAACGATAAGAACAACAACCGTGGAGGTCTGACCTTGAAGACGACTCGACTCCGGCGGCATGCGGGCAAACTGGCGCTGGTCGCCGCCGCGCTGCTGAGCACCCAGGCCATGGCGGCCGAGCAGGGCCCGAGCCTGTTGCAGAACAAGTGCATGGGGTGCCATATCCCCGAAGGCAACGATACCTACAGCCGTATCAGCCACCAGCGCAAAACCCCGGAAGGCTGGCTGATGAGCATCGCCCGCATGCAGGTGATGCACGGCCTGCAGATCAGTGACGACGACCGTCGCACGCTGGTCAAGTACCTGGCCGACAAGCAAGGCCTGGCGCCCAGCGAAACCGATGGCGTGCGCTACGCCATGGAACGCCGCCTCAATACTGTCGAGCATTTCGACACCCAGCTCAGCGAAACCTGTGGCCGTTGCCACTCCGGCGCCCGCGTCGCCTTGCAGCGCCGCCCTGCCAAGGAATGGGAGCACCTGGTCAACTTCCACCTCGGCCAATGGCCGTCCCTCGAATACCAGGCCCAGGCGCGGGACCGCGACTGGCTGCCGATTGCCTTGCAGCAAGTGGTGCCAGAGCTTGCCAAGCGCTACCCACTGGACAACCCGGCCTGGGCTGAGTGGCAGAAGGCCAAGCCAGGCGCCGACGTGCTGCCGGGGCAATGGGCCTTCAGCGGCCACATGCTGGCCAAAGGCGACGTGCGCGGCGTGATGAGTGTTTCGGCCGAGCAAGGTGACACTTTCAAGGTCGAGGTCAAGGGCGCCTATGCCGACGGCACGCCGTTCAACGGCAGCGGTACGGCGATCCTGTACAACGGCTACGAATGGCGTGGCAACGTCAAGGTGGGCGATGCCAACCTGCGCCAGGTGTTCGCGGCGCTTGATGGCGAAATGAAAGGCCGCATGTTCGAAGCTGAGCACGATGAGCGTGGCCTGGACTTCACTGCCGTCAAGGAAGGCAAGGCACGCCTGCTGGCGGTGCAACCGGCGTTCATCAAGGCGGGCGGCGAAAGCGAAATCACCCTGGTGGGCAGCGGCCTGGACGGCAAGCCCGACCTGGGCGCTGGCGTGGAAGTGACCGAGGTGCTGGAGCAAACCCCAACGCTGGTGCGGGTCAAGGCTCGCGCAGCTGCAGACGCCAAGCCTGGCCAGCGCGAAGTTGCGGTTGGCGCGCTCAAGGGCGTTAACCTGGCGGTGTACGACAAGGTTGATGAAGTGAAGGTAGTGCCGGCGTTCTCCATTGCCCGCATTGGCGAGAACGGCGCTTCGGTACCGAAAGTGCAGGGCCGCTTCGAGGCTGAAGCCTGGGGTAAGGACGCCAGTGGCCAGCCCCTGCGCATCGGCTACCTGCCGGCCACCTGGAAGGTTGAGCCGTTCAACGAGCGTGCGGTCGAGGACGAAGACGTCAAGTTCGCCGGCAAGATGCAGGCCGATGGCGTGTTCGTGCCAGGCGGCGCCGGCCCCAACCCTGAGCGCAAGATGATGACCAACAACGCTGGCAACCTGAAGGTCATCGCCACGCTGGCCGACGGTGGCCAGACCGGCGAAGGGCACATGATCGTCACCGTTCAGCGCTGGAACAACCCGCCACTGCCGTAACGGCCGGGCGCAACGGTTTTCCAACGGATCGATTATCGGGAGGTCGCCATGGGCGCACTACTTAATCTTGTCGAGCGCAACCTGCACGAAGTGCAGGTCGACGCCGACCGCATGTTGTTTCATATCCCCAGCAGTTCGCTGTTCACCGCCGATGCGGTAACCGGCGGCATCATCGACACCCTGCGCCAGCAAGGCTGCTCGGCCGAGGAACTGGTGCAGCGCCTTGGCCAGCAGTTTGCCGGCAACGATATCCAGGACACCCTGCACGAGCTGATCGCGCTGGAGCTGGTCAGCGACGGCTCGCCACTGACCCCGGAAATCGCCCTCAAGCGGGTCGAGCGCACTGCCCTGAATACGGTGGTGCTCAACGTCAACACCGGTTGCAACCTCAGCTGCACCTATTGCTACAAGGAAGACCTGGACAAGCCGTCAGCCGGCAAGAAGATGAGCGCCGCCACTGCCGAAGCCTCGGTGGAAATGCTGCTCAAGGAATCGCCCGACGAAGAGCGCTACAGCGTGGTGTTCTTCGGTGGCGAGCCATTGTCCAACCGGCCGCTGATCGAGCACATGGTGGCCTACTGCGAGCGGCGGTTCGCCGAGGCGGGCAAGCAGGTGGAGTTCATCATGACCACCAATGCCACGCTGCTGACCGAAGAGATCATCGACTGGCTCAATGCCCACCGCTTCGGCCTGTCGATCAGCATCGACGGCCCCAAGACCGTGCACGACCGCAACCGCATCACCGTGGGCGGGCAGGGCACCTATGACGTGGTGCGGCGCAAGGCCGACATGCTGCTGTCGCGGTACAACAGCCGCCCGGTGGGCGCACGGGTGACCTTGACCCGCGGCATTACCGATATCGAGACCATCTGGAACCACCTGTTCAACGAAATGGGCTTTGCCGAAGTGGGCTTTGCCCCGGTCACCTCCGGCGACATGGCCGACTTCAACCTCACCGGCGAAGAACTGGTCGAGGTCTTCGCCAACATGAAGGCGCTGGGCCGCCGTTACCTGGAAGCTGCGCTGGAACACCGCAACATCGGCTTCTCCAACCTGCACCAGCTGATCACCGACATTCACGAGGGCCACAAGAAGGCCCTGCCATGCGGTGCCGGGCTGAAAATGCTGGCGGTGGACCACAAGGGCGAGTTGAACCTGTGCCACCGTTTCACCGGCTCCAACCTGCCGACCTTCGGCAATGTGCACCAGGGCGTGAAGCAGGTAGAGCTCAACGACTTCCTGTCGCAGCGCCTGGACCGCAGCAACACCGGCTGCGAGAGCTGCCGCATCCGCAACCTGTGCTCTGGCGGCTGCTACCACGAAAGCTACGCCCGCTACGGCGACCCGCAGCACCCGACCTATCACTATTGCGAACTGATGCGCGACTGGGTCGACTTCGGCATCGAGGTCTACAGCCGCATCATGGCCGCCAACCCGGCCTTCATCGACCGCTACATCACCCCGCGGAAGGCGCACTGACATGAAGCACTTGAAGCCCCTGAACAACAAGGCGCGCATCCTCGAACAAGCCGCCGCCGAAGACCGCGTGGAAGAAGTCATGGCCATGAGTGCGGTGGCCGGTTGTACGGCCACCACAGACCCGGGCTGGGAAGTGGATGCCTTTGGCGGTGTGAGTTCGCTGTGCCAGCCGATGGAAGCCGACCTGTATGGCTGCTCCGACCCTTGCTGGTGGCCGGCCCAGGTGCCGGACATGATGAGCACCTATCAGGACTGGAACGCCCAGGCGACCAACTCGGCGGACGACTGGCGCAACCTCGGCACTGTGTTCCCGAAAGACAAGTGACCGGCCCAACAAGAATGACAAGGGGAAACCGCATGAAAGCTGGACGCTGCGCGCAACTCGCGCTCACCATCGCCGCCACGGCTTGCGCCGGGCTGGCGCAGGCCGACGACACCGGGCCGGCGCTGAAGGCAGGGCACGAATACATGATCGTGACCAACTACCCGAACAACCTGCATGTGGTCGACGTGGCCAGTGACACGGTCTACAAAAGCTGCAAGATGCCCGACAGGTTCGGCCCCGGCACCGCAATGATGGCGCCGGACAACCGCACGGCCTACGTGCTGAACAACCATTACGGCGACATCTACGGCATCGACCTGGACACCTGCAAGAATACCTTCCGGGCCAACCTGTCCAGCGTGGCAGGTGAAGTGGGCCGGTCGATGTACTCGTTCGCCATCAGCCCGGACGGCAAGGAAGTGTACGCCACGGTCAACCCGACCCAGATGCTGAACGACCACTATGTGGTCAAGCCACCGCGGCTGGAAGTGTTCAGCACCACCGATGGCCTGCAGGCCAAGCCGGTGCGCACCTTCCCGATGCCGCGCCAGGTGTACCTGATGCGCACTGCCGACGATGGCACGCTGTATTTTGCCGGGCCGGACATCTACAAAATGGACGTGAAGACCGGCAAGTACACGGTGGCCTTGCCGCTGCGCAACTGGAACCGCAAGGGTTACAGCGCCCCGGACGTGCTGTATTTCTGGCCGCACCAGAACCCGCGCCACGAGTTCTCGATGTTGTACACCATCGCCAGGTTCAAGGATGAGAAGCAGGACCCGAACGAGGCCGAGCTGCTGTACGGCTACCTGAGCGTCGACCTGAAGACCGGCAAGACCCATACCCAGGAGTTTGCCGACCTGACCGAGCTGTACTTCACCGGCCTGCGCTCGCCCAAGGACCCGAACCAGATCTACGGCGTGCTCAACCGCCTGGCCAAGTACGACATCAAGCAGCGCAAGCTGATCAAGGCGGCTAACCTTGAGCACACTTACTACTGCGTCACCTTCGACAAGAAAGGCGACAAGCTGTACCTGGGTGGCACTTTCAATGACCTGGCGGTGTTCAACCCGGATACGCTGGAAAAGGTGAAAAACATCAAGCTGCCGGGTGGTGACATGTCTACCACTACGCCGCAGGTGTTTATCCGCTAGATCGGCGTTGCCTTCTTCGCGGGCTTGCCCGCTCCCACAGGTACTGCACAGTCCTTGAAACCTGTGTGGTATCTGTGGGAGCGGGCAAGCCCGCGAAGAGGCCGGCCCAGACAACACAAAAACAACAAGAGAACGCCCATGCCCCAGCCAAGCTACTCCCAGGGCGACCAGGCCAAAGCCCTGCTCAGCCAATGCATCGGCGATGCCTTCGACACCACCGTCGCCCGCTTCCCCGACCGCGAAGCCCTGGTGGTCCGCCACCAGGCTCTGCGCTACACCTGGCAGCAACTGGCCGAGGCCGTCGACCAGCACGCCCGCGCGCTGATGGCCCTGGGCGTGCAACCCGGCGACCGGCTGGGTATTTGGGCGCCCAACTGCGCCGAATGGTGCATTACCCAGTTTGCCAGCGCCAAGGTCGGCGCGATCCTGGTCAACATCAACCCGGCCTACCGCTTCAGCGAACTGGACTACGCCCTTGGTCAGTCCGGCTGCCGTTGGGTGATCTGCGCCGACGCGTTCAAAACCTCCGATTACCACGCCATGCTGCTGGGCCTGATCCCGGGCCTTGCCAGCGGCCAACCGGGCGCGCTGAACTGCGAACGGTTCCCCGAACTACGTGGCGTGGTCAGCCTGGCTGCTGCGCCACCGCCGGGCTTTCTGGCCTGGCACGCGTTGCAGGCCCGCGCCCAGGTTGTCAGCCGTGAGGCCCTGGCCGAGCGCCAGGCACAACTGCGCTGCGACGACCCGATCAACATCCAGTACACCTCGGGCACAACCGGTTTCCCCAAGGGCGCCACCCTCAGCCACAGCAACATCCTCAACAACGGTTACATGGTCGGCGAAAGCCTGGGCCTGACCGAGCATGACCGGCTGGTGGTACCGGTGCCGCTGTACCACTGCTTCGGCATGGTCATGGCCAACCTTGGCTGCATGACCCACGGCAGCACCCTGATCTACCCCAACGATGCCTTCGACCCGCTGGCCACGCTGCGTGCTGTGGCGGAAGAAAAGGCCACGGCGCTGTACGGTGTGCCGACCATGTTCATCGCCGAACTGGACCACCCGCAGCGGGGCGAATTCGACCTGTCCAGCCTGCGCACCGGGATCATGGCCGGTGCCACGTGCCCGATCGAAGTGATGCGCCGGGTGATTGGCGAGATGCACATGGCCGAGGTGCAGATTGCCTACGGCATGACCGAAACCAGCCCGGTGTCGCTGCAAACCGGGCCTGACGATGACCTGGAACGCCGGGTGACCAGCGTCGGCCGCACCCAGCCACGCCTGGAAAATAAGGTGGTCGACGCCGACGGCAACACCGTGCCGCGTGGCGAGATAGGTGAGCTGTGCACCCGCGGTTACAGCGTGATGCTCGGTTACTGGAACAACCCCAAGGCCACGGCTGAAAGCATCGATGGCGAAGGCTGGATGCACACCGGCGACCTTGCCGTGATGGACGAGCAGGGGTACGTGCGCATCGTCGGGCGTAGTAAAGACATGATCATCCGCGGCGGCGAGAACATCTACCCGCGCGAACTGGAAGAGTTTTTCTTCACCCACCCGGCAGTAGCGGATGTGCAGGTGATTGGCGTGCCGTGCAGCAAGTACGGCGAAGAGATCGTGGCCTGGGTGCGGCTGCATCCCGGGCATGCTGCCAGTGAGGATGAGTTGCGCGAGTGGGCGAGGGCGCGGATTGCGCACTTCAAGGTGCCCCGGTACTTCCGCTTTGTCGACGAGTTCCCGATGACGGTGACGGGCAAGGTGCAGAAGTTCAGGATGCGCGAGATCAGTGTCGAGGAGTTGTCTGCACGGTGATGTATTGCCTGTGCGGGCCTCTTCGCGGGCAAGCCCGCTCCCACAGGGACCGCACAGGATCTGAAATCTGTGCAGTACCTGTGGGAGCGGGCTTGCCCGCGAAGAGGCCCGCACAGGCGGCAGATGACTTCAGCCTTGCAGCAACTCCGGGCTGTTGAAGTTGCTTAGCCGGCGGTCATCATCGGCACACTCCAACCCCTGCACCGCCTCACGCAGCAAGGCCTTCTGCAAACTCCGCTCACCCGCTGCCCAGGCCTGCTCCAGCCCCGGCAGCACCCGCCGCGGCAGCACACTGAACATCGGCTGCCAATACCCACCCTGGCGCACCATGGCCGCACTGTCATTGGCCACCGCCAACCGCAGCAGATCTTCGATCAACACCCGGTCAACCAGCGGTGCATCGCAAGCCAGCACCACCACCCAGTCATGCCGTGCCACCTTGAGCCCGGCAATCACGCCCGCCAATGGCCCGGGGAAGTCCGCTTGCGCATCGCCCACCAGCTGGTCTGCATACACCCGGTATGCCTTCTGGTTGCGGTTGCAGGAAATGACGAGGTCATCGCTGAGCGCCCGCACCACCCGCTGTACATGTGCCACCAGCGGCTCGCCCTGCCAGTCGATCAAGCCCTTGTCGCGGCCGCCCATGCGCTGGCCTCGGCCACCGGCAAGGATGAGGATGGAGCAGGGGGGTAATGGTTCAGGCATGAAAAAGGGCTCCGGGCAGTCATTGCCGGGAACCCTCCCATTTCACGCCGGGGTTGTCCAGTCAGCTTTCGCTGATCGCACCGTGTGCGCTGGCGTTACGCGCCTGGCGTCGTCCAGACAGCCGCATCACCACCACGAAGAACACCGGCACGAACACCACTGCCAACGTGGCGCTGACCATGCCACCGATCACCCCGGTGCCGATGGCCTGCTGGCTGGCCGAGCTGGCGCCGCTGGCGATGGCCAGGGGGACCACACCGAGAATGAACGCCAGCGAGGTCATCACGATGGGCCGCAGGCGCAGGCGGGCGGCCTGCACGGCGGCGTCGGCGGCGTCCACGCCCTGGTCAACCAGATGCTTGGCGAACTCGATGATCAGGATGGCGTTTTTCGCCGACAGGCCGATCAGGGTAATAAGCCCCACCTTGAAGAACACGTCGTTGGGCATGCCGCGCAGGGTCACGGCCAGCACCGCACCCAGCACGCCGAGTGGTACCACCAATAGCACGGCGGTGGGGATCGACCAGCTTTCGTACAGCGCCGCCAGGCACAGGAACACCACCAGCAGCGACAGTGCCATCAGCAGGGGGGCCTGGCTGCCCGATAAGCGTTCCTGTAGCGACAGGCCGGTCCATTCCAGGCCGGTGCCGGGCGGTAGTTGGGCCACCAGCCGCTCGACCTCGGCCATGGCTTCACCCGAGCTGTGGCCGGCGGCCGGCTCACCGGAAATCGATACCGCCGGGTAGCCGTTGTAGCGGGTCAACTGGACCGGGCCGCTCACCCACTTGGCCTGGACGAATGCGCCCAGTGGCACCATCTTGCCGCTGTTGTTGCGCACGTGGATTTTCAGCAGGTCTTCGACCTGGCTGCGCTGGTCGCCTTCGGCTTGCACCACCACGCGCTGCATGCGGCCCTGGTTGGGGAAGTCGTTGACGTAGCTGGAGCCCACTGCAACATCGAGTACCGAGCCGATATCGGCGAACGACACACCCAAGGCATTGGCCTGGCGGCGGTCGATCTCCAACTGCACTTGCGGGCTTTCGGCCAGCGATGCTTCGCGCACGTTGGTCAATACCTTGCTTTTGCCCGCATTGGCCAGCAACGTGTCGCGGGCGGCCATCAGCTCGGCGTGGCCCATGCCGCCGCGGTCTTGCAGGCGGAACTCGAAGCCGGTCGACTCGCCCAGGCCGTCGATAGGCGGTGGCAACACCGAAAACGCTACTGCGTCCTTTAGCTGCGAGAAGGCCGCGCTGGCGCGGTCGGCAATCGACTGGGCGCTGTCGTCGGCACCACGCTCGGACCAGTCCTTGAGGGTGGTGAAGGTCAATGCCGCGTTTTGCCCGCTGCCGGAGAAGCTGAAGCCGAGAATCACGGTTGTGTTGCCTACGCCGGGTTCTTCGGCGTTGTGCGCCTCGATTTGCGCAGCCACCTGTTCCGTGCGCATGCGGCTGGCGCCTGGCGGCAGCTGGATGTCGGTGATGGTGTAGCCCTGGTCTTCGGTGGGCAGGAACGCCGTGGGCAACTGGCTGAAGCCATAGCCCAGCACCGCCAGCAGTACCGCGTACACCAGCAGGTAACGGCCGCTACGCTTGAGCGCCTGCACCACCCAGCGCTGGTAGCCGTTGCTCATGCTTTCGAAGCGGCGGTTGAACCAGCCGAAGAAGCCTTTGCGTGCATGGTGCTCGCCCTTGGCCACCGGCTTGAGCAGGGTGGCGCACAGCGCCGGGGTAAGGCTGAGGGCCAGGAACGCCGAGAACAGGATCGACACCGCCATCGACACTGAGAACTGCTGGTAGATCACCCCCACCGAGCCTTGCATGAACGCCATGGGCAGGAACACTGCCACCAGCACCAGGGTGATGCCGACGATCGCACCGCTGATCTGACCCATGGCTTTGCGCGTTGCTTCTTTGGGCGGCAGGCCCTCTTCGGCCATGATCCGCTCGACGTTTTCCACCACCACGATGGCGTCGTCGACCAGAATACCGATGGCCAGCACCATGCCGAACAGGGTCAGCACGTTGACCGAGAAGCCCATGGCCAGCATCACCGCGAAGGTGCCCATCAGCGCCACCGGTACTACCAGCGTGGGGATCAGGGTGTAGCGCAGGTTCTGCAGGAACAGGAACATCACCGCAAACACCAGCAGCATGGCTTCGAACAGGGTGGTAATGACCTGCTCGATCGACACCTTGACGAACGGAGAAGTGTCATAGGGGATGTCGTACTTGACGCCTTCCGGGAAGTAACGCGCCAGCTCCTGCATTTTTGCCCGCACCAGGGTAGCGGTTTCCATGGCATTGGCACCCGGCGAGAGCTGCACGCTGAACGCAGTGGCGGGCTTGCCGTTCAGGCGTGTGCCGTACTGGTATTCCTGGGCGCCGATCTCGACACGGGCGACATCCCCGACGGTTACCATGGAGCCATCCAGATTGGCACGCAGGACAATGGCGGCGAACTCCTCGGGGGTGCTCAGCTGGCCCTTGACCACCACGTTGGCGGTGATTTCCTGGGTGCTGCGGCTGGGCAGGTCGCCGATGCTGCCTGGCGCGACCTGGGCGTTCTGCGCGGCGATGGCTTCGGCCACGTCGTTGGGCGTGAGGTTGAAGCCGATCAGCCTGGCCGGGTCGATCCAGATGCGCATGGCGCGCTCCGAACCGTACAGCTGGGCCTTGCCGACGCCCTTGATACGGCGGATTTCGTCCATCACGTTGCGCGCAAGAATGTCCGACAGTGCGGTTTCGTCGAGCTTGCCGTCTTCGGAGGTGAGGGTGCCCAGCAGCAGGAAACCGGTGGACACCTTTTCTACCTGCAAGCCCTGCTGGGTGACCGGGCGCGGCAGGCGCGACTCAACCACCTTCAGGCGGTTCTGCACGTCGACCTGGGCCAGGTCCGGGTTGGTGCCCGGGGCGAAGGTGGCGGTGATGGTGGCGCTGCCCAGGCTGCTCTGCGACTCGAAGTACAGCAGGTTGTCGGCGCCGTTGAGTTCCTGCTCGATCAGGCTCACCACGCTTTCGTCCATGGTCGCCGCCGAGGCGCCCGGGTACACGGCGTAGATTTCCACCTGCGGCGGGGCCACGTTGGGGTACTGGGCCACCGGCAACTGCGGGATGGCCAGTGCTCCGGCCAGCAGGATGAACAGTGCGACCACCCAGGCGAACACCGGGCGGTCGATGAAGAATTGCGGCATGAATCAGGCCCTCACTGGCCGTTGTGCTGTGCGATGGGTGCTGTGCCTGATGCGTTGTCGACCTTCACCTGGTCACCGGCCTTGACATGTTGCAGGCCCTCGACCACCACCTGTTCGCCTGGGGCCAGGCCTTCGCTGACGACCCAACGGTCGCCCTGGGCGCTGCCCAGTACCACCTGGCGGTCGCTGACGCGGGCTTGCTGGTCGACCACCAACACCTTCGGCACACCGGCACTGTCACGCAGGATGGCCCGCTGCGGCACGCTCAGGCCCTTGGGCTGCACGGCCTGTTCCAGGCGTACGCGCACGTAGCTGCCGGGCAGCAGGTCGAGGTCCGGGTTGGGGAACTCGCTGCGCAGGGTGATCTGGTTGGTGCTGGGGTCGACGCTGATGTCGGAGAACAGCAGCTTGCCCGGCAGCGGGTAGGCGCTGCCATCGTCCTGGATCAGCGTGGCGCGGGCCTGGCCGTCGCCCACCTGCTGCAACTCGCCAGCGCGCAAGGCGCGGCGCAAGGCGTTGAGCTCGCGGGTGGACTGGGTAACGTCGGCGTGGATCGGGTCCAGTTGCTGGATGGTCGCCAGCGGGGTGCTTTCGTTTTGCCCGACCAGTGCGCCCTCGGTGACCAGGGCGCGGCCGATGCGGCCGGAAATCGGCGCGGTGACGGTGGCGTAGCCGAGGTTCAGGCGGGTGCGCTCCAGGGCAGCCTTGGCGGCGGCCACTTCGGCGTCGGCTTGCAGGAAGCTGGCTTTGGCGTTGTCGTATTCCTGGCGGCTGACGGCTTTGTCGTCGACCAGTTCGCGGTAGCGTTGCTCTTGCAGGCGCGCCTGGTACAGGGTGGCCTCGGCTTTGGACAGGGTGGCGCGGGCACTGTCGTGGTCGGCCTTGAACGGCGCCGGGTCGATCAGGAACAGCACATCACCTTGCTTGACGTCGCTGCCCTCGCGGTAGACGCGCTTGAGCACCACGCCTGCGACACGCGCACGTACTTCGGCGGTACGCGGGGCCAGGATGCGGCCACTGAGTTCGCTGCTGATGGCCAGGGGCTGCAATTGCAGGGTTTCTACCCGCACTTGCGGGGTGGGGGCCTGTTCGTCTTGTTCGGCGCTGTCGCCGCAGCCTGCAAGGGACAGGCTCAAGAACGCCAGAAGCGCCACTGGGCGCAGACGAGGGGGGAGGAGAGTAGGCATGCGGATCTTCCGATGATGACCGTGCATATGGTACGGCAGGTGTTGGCCGAGCGGCTGTTAACACCTGTAGGGCGAGTGTGAAAAAGTGTGAAGAATGATCCTGTCGAGTGGCTGGGTTCTATATTCTGCGTAGGCCTGTGCCGGCCCTTTCGCGGGCAAGCCCGCTCCCACAGGGACCGCACAGCATCTGAAACCTGTGCTGTACCTGTGGGAGCGGGCTTGCCCGCGAAAGGGTCGGTACAGGTTCACTCCAACCCAGACTCCCAAGCGCCTATGCCGAATATTTTCCTGGTCGAAGACGACAGTGCCCTGTCCGAGCTGATCGCCAGCTACCTGCAACGCAACGACTTTCATGTCCAGGTGATCGCCCGGGGCGACCATGTGCTGGACGAATACCGTCGGCAAAAGCCCGACCTGGTCATCCTTGACCTGATGCTGCCGGGTATCGATGGCCTGCAACTGTGCCGGCTGTTGCGCCAGGAGTCACAAACCCTGCCCATTCTCATGCTGACTGCCCGCGACGACAGCCATGACCAGGTATTGGGCCTGGAAATGGGCGCCGACGACTACGTGACCAAACCTTGCGAACCCCGTGTGTTGCTGGCCCGCGTGCGTACCTTGCTGCGCCGCAGCAGTGTCAACGAGCCGCGCCTGGACAACGACCTGATCCTGATCGGCGGCCTGCGCATCGACCTGGCCGAGCGCACGGTAAGCTGGCGCGGTGAAGAGGTGGAGCTGTCCAGTGGCGAGTACAACTTGCTGGTGGTGCTGGCACGCAATGCCGGCGAGGTGATGAACCGTGACCGTATCCTGCAACAACTGCGCGGCATCGAGTTCAATGGCACCGATCGCTCCGTGGATGTGGCCATCTCCAAGCTGCGGCGCAAGTTCGACGATAACGCTGGCGAAGCGCGCAAGATCAAGACCGTGTGGGGCAAGGGTTATCTGTTCAGCCGCGTAGAGTGGGAGTGCTGACCGGCCATGCTCAAGATCCTGGTGCGGCTGTACCTGGTCATCATCGTTGCCTATGCCGGTGCGTTGCTGTTCATCCCTGACACCATCGTCGGGCTGTTCCGCGACCGCTTCATGGCCTACAACCTGGACCAGGCCAAGGGTGTACAGGCGCTGATCGTGCGCCAGTTCCGCCAGGCCCCGCCCGAGCAGTGGCCAGCGGTGGCGCAGGAGCTGGCCCGCGATTTCGCGCCGCTGGAGCTGCAACTGCTGCGCATGGACCAGGCCGAGTTGAGCGCCGAAGAGCAGGCGCGGCTGGAGCACGGCCTGTACGCGGTGCGCATTGCCGAGTGGGGCTACTACGAAACAGTGCTGGCACCGTTGGACAAGCAATGGCTGGTGCGCCTGCACTCACCGCCAGACCCGCTGGACATCAACGTGCTGTCGTGGGGGGTAACCGTGCTGATCGGCGCGGCGATGCTGGGCTGCCTGCTGCTGTGGGTATGGCCGCACTGGCGCGACCTGGAGCGGCTGAAGGAAACCGCCCGGCGCCTGGGCCAGGGGCAGATGGCCGAGCGCACGCACATTTCGCCGCATTCCAACATCGGTGAGCTGGCGGGGGTGTTCGACACCATGGCCAGCGACCTGGAGCGCCACGTCAACCAGCAACGCGAGTTGCTGAATGCGGTGTCGCACGAGCTGCGCACGCCACTGACCCGGCTGGATTTCGGCCTGGTGCTGCTGTTCGACGAAGTGCCGCCTGCCAGCCGCAAGCGCCTGCTGGAACTGGTGGGGCACGTGCGTGAGCTGGATGAACTGGTGCTGGAACTGTTGTCCTATAGCCGCCTGTACAACGCCGACCAGGCCCGCGAGCGGGTCGAGGTGTCGTTGCTGGAGTTGGTCGACAGCGTGCTCGGCGGTTTTGCCGAAGAGCTCGATGGCCGCAACATCCGTTGGGAAGTGCAGGCCGAAGGCAACCTTCCCCGGTTTGTGCTGGACCCGCGGCTGACGGCGCGGGCGGTGCAGAACCTGGTGCGCAATGCCATGCGCTATTGCGATGAAAGCCTGTTGCTGCGCTTGCGTCTGGAGGGCGATGGCGCCTGCCTGCTGACGGTGGAGGATGACGGGATTGGCATACCCGTGGAGGAGCGGGAGCGGATTTTCCAGCCGTTCTATCGGCTGGATCGCAGCCGCGACCGCAACACGGGTGGGTTTGGCCTGGGGCTGGCCATTAGCCGGCGAGCGATCGAGGGGCAGGGTGGGACCTTGACCGTGGCGCAGTCGGCATTGGGTGGGGCGCAGTTCCGCATTCGTTTGCCGGCGGGGTGATGGGCTGCCTGCTAACCCTGTTCCGCCAGCTGTGACGTCCACAGCACAAACCGGTCCTTGCCGGTGTGCTTGGCTTCATACAGCGCCTGGTCGGCCTTGACCAACGCCATGGTCAAGGTGTCGCCCGCGCTCACCTGTGCCAGGCCGATGCTGATGGTGACCGGGTGTGCGCCGGCATCATCACGCACTCTGCGTACCAACGCCTCCACCAATTGTTCGGCACCTTGCTGGTCCTGCCCTTCAAGAAAAATGGCGAACTCCTCGCCGCCCAGCCGGGCAAATTCGGAATCGACCATGGCTGCCTTGATATGCAGTGCCACGCGCTTGAGCACTTCGTCGCCAATGTCGTGGCCGAAACGGTCGTTGACCTTCTTGAAGTTGTCTATGTCGACCATCGCCAGGTACTGCCCCGGGGTTGCCAGTTTCAGTTGTTGCTCCGCCTTGGCCATGAACGAGCGGCGGTTAGGGATTTCGGTCAGCGCGTCGACATAAGCCTGCTCCAGTAGCACTTTGGACAGGTAGAAATTGTGCAGCTTGGCTTTGCGGATCTGCAGGTAGCTGTAGCTGACCAGGCCGCTGAGGAACACGGCATAGCTGATCAGCATGGCGCCTTCGAGTGCATCGGGTTCGATGCGGGTGTGGTAGAAGGGGTTGAGTACTACCCAGGTGATGACCATGGCGCAGAAGAACGACCAGCGCCGCGTCGGCAGCACCGACAAGGCATACAGCACGGTAGAGACGCCGAGCACCAGCCACACCGGGCGCAGGGCCACCGGTATGCCTTCGATCACCAGGCGCATGCTCAAGGTGATGACGGCAATGAACAGCAGGTTGAGCACGTCGAAGTGATGGCTGCGTCGGGTGAAGCGCAGCACCACGGTCAGGCAACCGAGCAGGGCGATGAACACGTAGGACCGCCAGGTGAAACCCTGGTCGCCGAGGAAACTGACGATCAGGTCGAAGACCAGCCAGATCAGGATGCTGACGCAGAACACCAGCTGGCAGAACGGGCGCATGGACTCGAATTCGTGCTGGCGGAACTCGGCGCGCAAGGCGGCGGGGGCGACCTGCTTGCGGATGTGTGCTTCGATGGTCTTGAACATCGGTGGGCTCCTGAGACTACTGCTTGTCCAGGCCGGGCCTCTTCGCGGGCAAGCCCGCTCCCACAGGGACCGCGCAAATTTCGAACGCTGCGCAGATCCTGTGGGAGCGGGCTTGCCCGCGAAGAGGCCCGGCCTGGCTGCTCAATTCTGTGGCAAAACACCCTGGGCCCAGGGCCGGTAGCGCAAGGCAAATACGGCCTCGGCATGGCACCCGCCACCCACCTTCGGCTCGGCAGGCTCTGCCCGGAATGCCTGCCCCGGTGCGCTCACCTGGCGGAACGCCTCACGCACCACACCCACCCGGCACGGCAAGGCCTGCTCATAGCCCTGACGCACCAACGCAGGCAAGCGCCCGGTCCCGGCGCCATCCTGCCACCACACCGTCAAGCCCAGACCCGCCAGTTGATCCAGCCAGGCAGCATTGACCCGCGGCGACAGCTTGCCTGCGCTAAAACCACTGATGTGCAAAGGCTTGTCCAACTGGCGGTTGAAGGCCTGCAACTGGCGGTACAGCGCATCGCGGCGCTCACTTTCACGAAAGTGCTGGTCGTCCAGTTCCATGGGCAGGTACCAACCGTCCACCGGCAACTGCCAGGTCCGGCGCAGGTGCTGGTACTGGCTTAGCGAACGCCCCAGTTGCGCTTTCCAGTAGCTGTTCAGGCCTTCGCCGTCCAGTTCGTCGAGGCGCTGGTAATAGGCCGGGTCCATGTACAACCCCACGACCAGTTGCAGCCCCTGGGCACGTGCGGCCCGCAAGCTGTTGGCCAACCAGCCCTGGGCACCGCCAAAGTCACTGTCGCCATAGGCACTCCATTGCACGATCAAGGTCTTGCCACCCTGCGCCACGGTGGCGTGCCACAGCTGTTGCCACTGGGCCGGGGTAACACCGGCGTCGCGGTTGAGCGGTTGGTAGAACAGGCGCTGGTCGGCCGTGGCGGGCAGGCACAGGGCAAGCAGGCAGAGGGCGAGGATCGTACGCATCAGAAGGTCATCTCCGCACCGACCAGCACGCCATTGGCGCGCTGGTAAAGGTTACCGCCCAGCGACTGCTGGTACTCGGCACGCACTTTCAGCGAGCCGCGGTAGGCGTTGTAGCGGTCGTCATCGAACCACCATTGCCAGCGCACACCCACCCCGGCGCGGGCGTCCTGGCGCCAGTCGTTACTCGGGTCCTGGCTGGAAAACTCGACAAAGCCGTAGGGCATCAGGGTTTGCGGTGAGCTGCCCGGCAGTTTCCAGGCATGCCCTTGCTGGTAGCGCGACAGCCAGGCGTGGTCGCCGGCGCGGGTCCACCAGGCCGCGTCAAGGTAGAGGAAGCGCTCGTTCCAGTCGTCTTCATCCACCCGCCAGTCGTTGCGCCAGTCGCCTTGGTCGAGGAACGAGGCGGTGGCGCGTAGCAGCAGGTCATTGCTCGACTCGGCGTGGTGGCGCAGGTCGCCCCAGTTGCCGCCAACCTTGGCAGGGTTGAGCAACTGGCCCAGGCTCAGGCCCCGGTAGTGTTCTTCGTCGATCTGCCGCTGGTGGTACAGCTCTGCGTACAGGTTGAGGTTGGCCTGGCCGAGCGGCTTGTAGCGCAGGCCAACGCCGGTACCCATGCTTTGCGCATAGTCGGTGCGGCTCTGGCCACCGAACAGCACCCGCCCATAGACCGACAGGGTGCTGCCGTTGCGGCTCGGCTCTTCGCCCAGGGCGTGGTCCCACATGGCCAGTTGCACGTTCTGCGATTGGGCGCGGCGCGAGCTGCCGCTGCGCTGGCCGTTGTCGAGGAACTTGTCGTTGGTTGAGGTGCCGGCGGGTGACCAGGTGCTGGCCAGGGTGATGGTGTCACGCCGTGACAGGGCTTCGTGAGCCCTGCGCTGGCGGTATTTGCGGGCTTCCAGGCTGCCGTACTCATCGTCACCGTCGACCAGGTTCTGTTCCACATCGAGAATACGGCGCAGCTCGCGGCGTGCCGAGGCGCTGTCTTCAGCTTCGTCGTAGCGCAAGGCCAGCGTTTCGCCAAGGCGGTAGTCTTCGGGGAAGTCGTGGGTCGCCCGCTCCAGGTAAGGGATCGACTGGCGTCGCTGGGCCTTGTCGGTGGAGCCGGCCAGGCGCATGCCGTAATCGGCGCGGTAGCGTGGCTGATCGGGGGCAAGGCGCACCGCTTCGGCCAGCCAGGCCATGCTCTGCGCGCTGTCGCCGGCCAGTTGCGCGGTGCTGGCGGCCGCGTAGTAGTGGTCGGCGCGTGGGGTGCTGGCCAAGGCCTGGCGTTGGAAGCCCAAGGCGGACGGGTAATCGCCCTGGCGCTGTGCGATGGCGGCGCCCAGCGCCCAGTCATCAGCGCTGTGGTGCGCGGCGGCGTCCCAGTAGCGTCGGGCGGCTTCTGCATCGCCGGCATTCAGCGCGCCGCGGGCGGCGGTGAGGCGGGCGTTGTCGGTCCAGGCGTTGTCCGGCACGCTGCGCCAGATGGGCAGGGCAGCCTCGGAGTCGCCTGCCGCTTCGAGGGCATAGGCCAATGGCAGGCGATCTGCGCTGCCGCCCAAGCGTTCGGCGGCCTGGTAGTAGACCACCGCCTCGCCGGGCTGGTCAGGCATGGCGCAGCGGCCCAGTGCGCGGTACTGGCCCGGTTCGCTCGGGGTGGCCGGTATCGCCTGGCGCACGGCATCGCACTGGCCGGCTTCGGCCAGGCGGCCAAGTAGCTGGGCGCGGGTGTTGGCATCCACTCGTGGTATCAGGCCAAGCATGCGGCGGCTGTCCAGCGGCCCGTCAGTACGCGCATACAGATTGCCCAGGCGTTGCAGCAGCGATGGGCTGAGGTGGCCCTGTCGGCGGTCATAGGCCTGCTCCAGCAGTTGCCGGGCGTGCTCGGCCTGGCCTTGCTCCAGCAGCAGGAACGTGGCTTGCTCCAGCGCTGCCAGGTCGCCGCTTTGCCGGTAGCGCTTTTCCCATTCGCTGGCTGTGCGCGGCTGTGGCGGTTGCGGTGGGGCGCCATACAGCCGTTGCTTGAGCACGGCGTAGGCACGAGGATCGGTGCTGGAGGTACAGCCTTTGAACTGTTCGCGGGCCTGGTCCGGGTCTTGCCGTGACAGCCAGTCTACGGTTTCCAGGCAGGGGCGCTGCAAATCGTTGCTCAAACGGCGCACCAGCGCTGCATCGTCACCTTCGCGGGCCAGCTCCCACAGTTGCTGGCGCTGGTCGGGTTGATTCAGTTGCTCGGGCGGCAGCGACTGCAACCAGCGCTGGGCTGCCTGGTTATGGCCCACGGCAATGGCGCGGTTGGCCATGGCCAGGCGCGCCTGGTTCGCTGCTTGAGGGGAGGGCGCGCTGGCCAGCAGCTTGCTCAGACCCTTTTCATCCACCTGCTGGACATAGGCATTGGCCAGGCGTTGCCAGTCCTGGGCCGGCAACTGGCCCTTTTCGGCAAGCGGTTGCAGTTGCTCGATGGTTTCCTTCCAGTTGCGCAACTGTTCGGCAAAGTTGGCCCGGGCCAGGCGCAGCACCTGGCCATCATCGCGCGGTGGCAGCTGGTTGAGCCACGCCAGTGCTTTGCCGGCCCCCCCGAACTTGGCCAGGCTCAGGCTGTAGGCCTGCCACAGGCGCACCCGGTGCATGGCATCACTGGTAGCCAGCCATTGCTCCACCTGGCTGGCCGGCGGTGGGTCCTGCTCGATCCAGGTCAGGCGGAGCTCAAGCAGCGCGTCGGCGTATTCGGCGCTGCCGCCCAGCTGTTCGGCCAGCGCTTGGGCGTCCTTGTAGCGGCGTTGGTGGGCCAGGGCCTCTATCAGCAGCGCACGGGCTTCGTCGTTGTTCGGCACCCTGCCCAGTACGTGGCGGGTAAGGCGCTCGACCTCGGCCCAGTTGTCCTTCTTCGCTTCACGGTAGCTGCGGTCCATGAACGGGAAGCTGGTAAACCGCTGGAAGTCGGTCATCGGCGCCGAGGCTGTGGCGGGCAGGGCGGTGGCGCACAGCAACAGGCCAGTGAAGGTGAGGGAAACGCGCGGCTTCATGCCACCTCCCGGGTCAGGTCTAGGGCAGCCTGCTGTTCGCTGGCCTGTTCATCGAGCGCCTGCTGTAGCACCTGCTCGGTGATGATGCCGCGGGCGATCAGGTGCTCGCCCAGGCTTTGGCGTTCGGGGTCGAAGTCGATCAGGGCCTGGTTGAACAGGGTGACCGGGACCATGCCGCGTACCTGCAGCAGGGCACCGAGCATCACCTGGTGGTGGCTGACTTGCTCCAGCAGCGCTTCGTCATCCTGATGGCGTTCGAGGATGGCCAGCATGTCGCGGGTTTCCGGCTTTTGCCAGGGGCTGGGGTAGTGCAAGCGCAGGCCCAGGGTTACCCTGCCTTGTGGTGCCAGACGGACGCTGACCGGGCGTTTCAGGTGGCGGCTGATCACCCCCAGCGACACCTGGCTGACCGGGCTTTCGCTGGCCAGGATCAGCGTGTCGCCGTCTTCGGCTACCGGCAGCACGCCATAGTGCGTCGCCAGTTTGCGTGGCAGTCTGGCGATCAGTTGCGGGTCAAGCTTGAACGGGTTCAGCGGTGCCCAGGGCATGTCCAGTTGCTCGGCCAGGGTAGCCACCAGTTGTTCGCTGTTCAGCCAGCCACGCAGTAGCAGCTCGCGGCCCAGGCGCCGGCGTACCGGGCTGGTGATTGCCTGTTGCAGCTGCTCGTCGGTGATCAACCCTTTGGCCACCAGGCGCTGGCCCAACGGCGTGCGGGCCGGGGTGGCGATGGCGGGGAACTCGTGGGTGGTCTTGTCCCAGGCCACGCGCCGCGAGTCGCCCATTTCCATGACCTGGCGCAGGGCACGCAGGTTGGCGAAGAAGTTGACGAAGTTGCTCCACATCATGCGCGGCGCCGACAGCAGGCCTTCGCCAATGCCGTAGAAGCGGGTAACGAACCAGCCGCGCTGGAACAGGCGGTTGAACAGCATCAGGCCGTTGAGCCACAGCAGGGTGGACAGCAACCAGCTGTCGCTGAGGATCGACATGAAGCGCCAGGCGTCTGGTGCAATCACCGTGACCAGCCACATGGCCAGCAACACCAGCAGCAACAGGTTGACCAGAAAACTCAGCAGGTAGGCGAACAGCCCACGGCGGTCGCGCCAGAGGAAGTAGTTGAGCGCGCCCTTGCGGCTCCAGCCGAGGTTGCTGGTGCCCTGGAATACAATGCCGACGATCCAGCGCGACTTTTGCCGAATGGCATGCTGCCAGTCCCGAGGGAAGTGCTCGCGCACGCAGATCACCTGCGAGAACTCCCGGCTCATGCCCGGGCGCCACGCCTGCTGCAGGGTCAGCGCCGGGTCGGTGATGGAATAGCGGGCAAAAATGCACTTCATGCCCTTTTGCTTCAGGCGAAAGCCAATGTCGTAGTCTTCGGTGAGGCTCTGCACGTCGAAGGCAATGCCGTCACCGTCCTCCAACAGCGCGCTGATGGCGCGGCGACTGAAACAGGTGCCCACGCCGGCGCTGGGCACCTGGCCGGTAAGGGCTTCGCGAACGATCACGTCCTTGCCGTGGTTTTCGGCGAACTCGTCGACATAGTGGCCGGCGGTAAAGCCTTTCCACTCCGGTGCGTAGGGGTACACCGGGATCTGGATCATGTCCTTGTTCGGCAGCAAGTAGTTGAAAAGGCGCAGTTCCATGGGCGAGATGACGTCTTCGGCGTCGTGCAGGATGAAACCGGCGAACTCGATACCGGCGTCTTGCTGGAAGCGCAGCAGCGCGTCGATGATGTTGTTCAGGCAATCGGCCTTGCTGGTAGGGCCGGGGCGGGCGCACACCACCTTGTGCACGTTGGGGTAGTGCAGGCACACCGCGTCGACGTCGGCCTGGGTTTGCGGGTCGTTGGGGTAGGTGCCGACGAAAATCTGGTAGTTCTCGTAGTCGATGGTGGAGGCCGCCAGGCGCGCCATTTCACCGACCACGCCCACTTCGTTCCAGGCCGGGACCATGATGGCCAGGGGTTTTTCCGGGACTTCGTACAGGCGTTTCTCGTCGGCCTTTTCAAACTTGTCGTAGATGCGAAAACGCCGGATCAGCTTGCGGCCCCAGTAGCACAGGTCGATGAACAGGTCGTCCAGGCCCAGCAGGAACATCAGCGAGGCGAGGGTGATGGCCAGGATCTTCAGGCCGAACAGCACATAGGTGAGAAAATCGATGAATGCCAGGCTCATACGGCAGTCACCGTGGGGGCGGTGTGGGCCATCGTCTTTATCCTCGCTCGGTTCCCTCGACGAAGTTGTACGAGATGTCGCCGTTTGTACGGGATAGATACAAGCAGCCGAACGCGCTGTTGTCCAAATTTCGGGCTTTTTCTTGTGGGCCACATCTTGTAGTTTTACAGGTCGTTTACCCAGGGAGCTGAACATGCAAGGCAAGGCCCGCAAGATCGTCCAGGCCATTCTCTACGAGGCCATCGCCGTCGCCTGCGTGGCGCCGGTGCTAGAGCTGGCGTTCGGCGCTGGCATGGCACAGTCGGCCGCGTTGTCGGTCATGATGTCGGCCATCGCGATGAGCTGGAACATGGGTTACAACTGGGTGTTCGAGCGCTGGGAAGCGCGCCAGCAGCAGCGCGAGCGCACCTTCTTGCGGCGCCTGCTGCATGCCCTGGGCTTCGAGGGTGGGCTGGTGGTGATCTTGCTGCCGCTGGTGGCGTACTGGCTGGATGTGAGCCTGTGGGCGGCACTGCTGACCAACCTGGCGTTGTTCGTGTTCTTCTTCGTGTACGCCTTTGTCTTCCAGTGGGGGTTCGACAAAGTGTTCGATGTACCGCTTTCGGCGCAGCAGGCCAAGTGTTGACTTTGTGCCGCACTAACGGCTAAGTTCCTACCCCATGAAAACATTCCCGCATGTGAACGCCATTATTATTACCGCCATTATCAGTTTGGCGGGCTAGCGCGTACGTGCACCGAACCCGCCCTGGAGGCGGGTTTCCACTCTCTGACTCCTGGGCAACGTGAAAACAGCCAAGGAGTCATCGATGACCAGCTTCAGCGTCCCTCGTGCCAGCGTTACCCCCCAGCAACTGCTGTCGGAGCAGGTGCGGCGCATTCTTGCCGCGCCGGTGTACGACCTGGCCATCGAAACACCGCTGCAAGCTGCGCCGGCACTGTCTGCCAGCCTGGGTAACCAGGTGTTGCTCAAGCGTGAAGACCTGCAGCCCACTTTCTCGTTCAAGATCCGCGGCGCCTACACCCGGCTGTCACGGCTGAGCACCGCGCAACGCGAGCGTGGGGTGATCACTGCCTCGGCAGGCAACCATGCCCAGGGCGTGGCCCTGGCGGCGTCCCACCTGGGCCTGAAGGCCACTATCGTCATGCCGACTACCACGCCTTCACTTAAGGTTGAAGGGGTACGTTCACGCGGCGGACATGTGGTGCTGCACGGTGAGAGCTTCCCCCACGCACTAGCCCACGCGCTGAAGCTGGCCGACAGTGAAGGGGCCACCTTCGTGCCGCCGTTCGATGACCCGGACGTGATCGCCGGGCAGGGCACGGTAGCCATGGAGATCTTGCGCCAGCGCCCAGGTGCACTGGATGCCATCTTCGTTCCGGTCGGTGGTGGTGGGCTGATCGCCGGCATCGCCGCTTACGTGAAATACCTGCGCCCCGAGGTGAAGGTGATCGGCGTGGAACCGGAGGATTCCAACTGCCTGCAGGCCGCCATGGCCGCTGGCGAGCGGGTGATCCTGCCGCAGGTCGGCACCTTTGCCGATGGCGTGGCGGTGGCGCAGATCGGCGCACATTGCTTCGAGTTGTGCCGGCATTTCGTTGACGAAGTGGTGACGGTGAGCAGCGATGAGCTGTGTGCGGCGATCAAGGACATCTATGACGATACCCGTTCGATCACCGAGCCTTCCGGTGCACTGGCGGTAGCCGGGATCAAGAAATATGTGGCGCGCGATGGTGTTCAGGGGCAGACGCTGGTGGCCATCGACTCCGGTGCGAACGTCAACTTCGACCGCTTGCGCCATGTGGCCGAGCGGGCCGAGCTGGGCGAGCAGCGTGAGGCAATCATTGCCGTGACCATCCCGGAGCAGCCGGGCAGCTTCCGTGCGTTTTGCCAGGCGCTGGGCAAGCGGCAGATCACGGAGTTCAACTACCGCTATTACCCAGGCAAGGAAGCGCGTTTGTTCGTGGGCGTTCAGACGCACCCGCTGCACGACCCGCGAGACCAGCTGCTGGCCAACCTGCGCGAGCAGGGTTACAGCGTGCTCGACCTGACCGAAAACGAACTGGCCAAGCTGCATGTGCGCCATACCGTGGGGGGGCATGCCGCGCCGGGTGCGGATGAGCGGGTCATGCGCTTCGAGTTCCCCGAGCGGCCCGGGGCGTTGCTGGGCTTTCTGGAGCGGCTGGGCAAGCGCTGGAACATCAGCCTGTTCCATTACCGCAACCATGGCGCGGCAGAGGCCCGGGTGTTCGCAGCGCTGGAGGTGCCGGGGGACGAGTTGGCAGGGTTGCCGCTGGCGCTGGATGAGATGGGGTATCGGTATTGGGATGAGACTGATAACCCGGCTTACAAGCTGTTTCTGGGGTGACTCAAATTGTGTGACCAATGCAATCTTGTGTAGGAGCGGCCTTGTGTCGCGATAGGGCCGCAAAGCGGCCCCGCGATATCAGCGTCGCCGGACAAATCGAGGGGCTGCTCCGCAGCCCGATCGCGACACAAGGCCGCTCCTACAAGGATCTGCGCAAGCAGACGAATAGGTTTCAACGCTCACGCATGAAAAAGCCGGCAACGAACTTGCGGAAGGTTTCCAGGCTTTTGAAGTCGGCATAGCGCTTGAAATTCTCGGCGTCCGGCTCAGGCCCGATCGGCTGTTCAAGCAGCGACACCGACAGCACCCGGTCCTGGTCCGACGTCAGCACCAGTTCATCCATCACCTGCCCGCCGATTACCGGCCGGCGCATCTGTACCTTCACGCCCTTGCTGGCCATCCAGTCGATCAGCGACACCAGCGCCTTGAGCGGTTCGCGTTCCTCATCGCGGTACACCGGGAACAGGTGTGCGCGGGACAGCACCGGTACGCTGGCCACATGGATCAGCTCGTAGTAATGGCTGCCGGCGCTGGTTGGCGAGTAGATCATCAGCGCCAGTAATGGCCCGGTGGTGCGGTTACCGCCCCAGTACAGGTGGTGCCCCTGGAAGTCGAAGCCGTCTTCATTGCGGTTGTTGAACAGCTTGCGCCCTTTGATCTGGTCGACGCAGTCCAGCATCAGCCCGTGGCGGCGATGGTTTCCAAACACAGTGGCTTCGCGCAGGCGGGACTTGAGCATCATCATGTGCTTCATGTCCAGGCGGGTTTCCAGGTAGTTGCTGGCGGGTACCCGTTCCAGCAGCGGGTAGCGGTTGGCCACGCTGCGCAGTTCGGCAAACTGGGTGGTCAGGTCCTTTTTCAGGTGTGTGGCGTAAAGGTTCAGGCCGCTGGTTTCGATCCAGGTCAACAGCAGGGACAGCAGGCGCTGTTGTTCGCGCCGGTCATTGCCATCGCCGCCGGCACCGCTGGCGGCGCTGCGGAAGTCGCCGATCAGGCGCAGCGGTGTGTCTGGCGGCAACCAGGCAGCGGGCGGTGCCGGGTCGTTTTCGCGTTCGGCCGCTTCCCGCTCGTCCTTAGTGAACGGGCAGCCGGGTGCGTGCTCGGCCGTGCCCGGGTTGTTCTTGATAAACAGCGTGCCGGTATTCCCGTTGAGCGTGACGTTGAGCACTGGCAAGGCATCGCTACGGCAGTCGCAGGCCAGCCACTGGTTGGCGTTGCGCACCTTCATCAGCAGCTGGTTGGCCTGCAACAGGCGTGGGCCGGCGAGGCTGCCGGTGGCAAAGCCGACCAGCAGCTCTTCCTCGGCGGGGGTCAGGCTGCGCACCTGGGCGGCGGTTTTGTCGATGATTCGCATGAAGCAGCTCCAAGCTACAAGCCCCAAGCTTCAAGCAAACTCGCGCCGCTTTCAACATGCCGCTCAGTTACCGCCGAACATCTTCGCCGCACGGGCGCGAATTTCGTCGGGGGTGAGGTCTTCCTTGTGGGTCGAGACGAACCAGATATTGCCGAACGGGTCTTTCAGGGTACCGCTACGGTCGCCGTAGAACTGGTCGGTCAAAGGGTGCAACTGGGTGCCGCCAGCCGCCAGGGCCTGGGCATAAACCTTGTCGCAGTCCTCGACATACAAGTGCAGGCCCACGCCTGCGCCGCTGAGCTTCTGGCTGGCGGTGAGCCCGCCCTCCATGTCGCAGGGGTCGCCCAGCATCAACGATGAATCACCGATTTTCAGCTCGGCATGGCCAACGCGGCCCCCTGGGGCATCGAGGCGGAACATTTCGACCGCACCAAAGGCCTGCTTGTAGAACTCGATGGCCTTGGCGGCATCGTTGATGGCCAGGTAGGGGGTAATGCTGTGCTGGCCTTCGGGGATGGGTTTGACTGCCATGTTCGACGCTCCTTTGCAGTGGGCGCCGGAGGGCGCCCTGTTGCTTAGAGTCGGTTGCGCGGATGGAAAATCGACAAGGGCGCTAGATCGATTGTCTATAAACGCGGCCGTCAGAAGATGTAGTCAGTGGTAAGGAAGCTCGACTGGCGGTTGCGGATGATTTCGCTGATCAGTTCCTTGTTGGCCTCCTGGAAGCGGGTGGCGACCAGCGTGCGGATAGAGAACACACGCAAGGCGTCATGTACCGACAGGGTGCCTTCGGCGCTGTTCTTGCGGCCGTTGAACGGGTAGGTATCGGGGCCGCGCTGGCATTGCGCGTTGATGTTGATGCGCCCGACCTGGTTGGCGAAGGTGTCGACCAGACTGCCGATGGTCGCCGGGTCGTTGCCGAACAGGCTCAGTTGCTGGCCGTAATCGGAGTCCAGCACGTAGTCGATGACGGTTTGCAGGTCGCGGTAGGGCACTACCGGTACCAGCGGGCCGAATTGCTCCTCGTGGTACACGCGCATTTCGTGGCTGACCGGGTACAGCAAAGCCGGGTAGAAGAACGAGCCGCGGCTTTGCCCGCCGCCTTCGTTGAGCACGCGGGCGCCCTTGGCGGTGGCATCGGCGACCAGGCCGTCGAGGTAGTCGACCTTGCCGGGCTCTGGCAGCGGTGTCAGCGCTACGCCGGGCTCCCACGGCATGCCGGGTTTGAGCGCGGCCAGTTTGCGCTGGAACTTGTCGAGGAAACTATCGACCACGTCTTCGTGCACGAACAGGATCTTCAGCGCCGTGCAGCGCTGGCCGTTGAACGACAGCGCACCGGTAACCGCCTCTTCAACGGCGTTGTCGAGGTCGACCTGTGGCAGCACGATACCCGGGTTCTTGGCATCCAGCCCCAGTGCGGCGCGCAGCCGGTGCGGGCGCGGGTGCAGCTTTTTCAGGTCGCTGGCGGCCTTGTGGGTGCCGATGAAGGCGAATATATCGATGTTGCCGCTGGCCATCAGCGCGCTCACCGTTTCCCGGCCGCGGCCGTAGATGACGTTGATTACCCCTGGCGGGAAGCTGTCACGGAACGCTTCCAGCAATGGGCGGATCAGCAGTACGCCGAACTTGGCCGGCTTGAACACCACCGTGTTGCCCATGATCAGTGCGGGGATCAGGGTAGTGAAGGTTTCGTTCAGGGGGTAGTTGTAGGGGCCCATGCACAGGGCCACGCCCAGCGGTGCACGGCGAATCTGGCCCAGCGTACCTTGTTCGAGCTCGAAGCGGCTGGAGCGTCGGTCGAGGTCCTTGAGGGCGTTGATGGTGTCGACGATGTAGTCGCAGGTGCGGTCGAATTCCTTTTCAGAATCCTTGAGGTTCTTGCCGATCTCCCACATCAGCAGCTTGACCACAGCCTGGCGCTGTTCGCGCATGCGTGCCAGGAAGGTTTCGACGTGCTGGATACGTTCGGCGACGCGCATGTTCGGCCAGGCGCCACGGCCCTTGTCGTAGGCCTGCACGGCAGCGTCCAGCGCGGTAAGGGCGGTGTCTGCATCGAGCAGCGGAGCGCTGCCCAGTACCACCTGGCGTTCTTCGTTGCCTTCCTTGAGCCATACAGGGCTGCGTACCGTGGCCAGGGGCCCGCCCCAGCGCCTGAGTTCGCCATTCACCAGGTAGTCGCGTTGTTCCAGGGGGGCTCCCAGGCGCCAGGTTTCGGGGATGTTTTCGGCGCTGGGGAAGAGTGAATCGAGCAGACGGTCCATGGGTACTGCACCTCACATGACAGGGCGGGTTTCAAGCCGGGTGAATCGCTTCAGCTGCGAGCATGCACCGGCTGCCGGAAAAACACCAGTCTGGCCCAACCTGCCGCCCTGCGCCCGTCGACGCGCAGGCATTTGCCCGCATTTATGCAATGAAGGCATGAAAACAAATTGAGTGATAGCGAATGGGTAGTCAAGAAAGCGCTGGTTGGGCACGGTTATAGCAAAGTGCTTGTTGAATATGCATTTCATGCAGGAAATTTGACGCCATGAAACTTGATCTAAAGTTAGCTGGAAGCCGCTTGCCAAAGCCTTTGCAGGCATCTTAAATTGTTACTGAATGTGATAACAAAGTTTCAGGGCACACTATAAAAATCAAAGCGTTAAGTGGTTTTGCTGAATTTTTCTCTTTTCCGATTGACCATAGAGCACTTCAAAAGGACGTCGAAGAAGAAATGAAAGAGACCCTGACGGCTACAGCGCGTAAATTCCTGTCGCCCTCCCTGCGCTACGAAATGAGGCTGCTGGCCAGCAAGGTGCGTGAAGTGCTGGCGCGCGCCTGTTTCTGGCGTTGGGAAGTTGCCCGGTTCAGGCTGCAGCAGGAGAGCCCTTACGAAATCCTCTACATTGGCCGCAAGCAGCAACGGGAAATGGCCAAGCTGCTGATCGGCGGCAAGGGGCAGGGCAGTGCTGCCATCGTGGAAGGCGCAAGTGCCACAACGGCGGCCAACCACGTAGTGGTCATCAGCGAAATGCCAACGTCGGGGGCGCTTTCAGTGCCGCATTACCTGAGCGCCGTGGTACCGCTAGGGCGCCCGCTGGAAGACATCACGGCCCGCTACGACAGCGAACTGCGGCGCAGCATTCGCAAGAATCGCCCGCTTTACCAGATGCGCCAGGCCCTTTCGGACGACGAGATCGCCATGGCTGATCGTGAACTGCTGCGCCCTTATGCCACGGCCCGGCAGGGTATTCATGCTGCGCAGTTTCCCACCGATGAAGTGTTCCGCATTGCCAAGAGTGTTGGCCGGCTCGACCTGATTACCGTGGGCGATGAAGTGATCGGCTGCCACTTGGGATGTGAAGTGGTACGCGGTGGCAAGCGTTACTGGAGTACCTTGCGTTTTGGCTATTGCGAAGCGGTGTTTTCCGATGCCAAAAAGTTGCGCGAGGTGAACTCCATCACGACGTTCATGGCCCTTGAGTGGGCGCTGGAACATGGCTTCGATTATTACGACATTGGTTTGTGCCTGGCGCGCCCGGATGACGGGCTGCTGAAATGGAAGCGTCGGCGCGGCGGTGACATCGATTCGCTGGGTAATCATGCCTACTTGTTTGTGCGCTTGCCCAAGGCCGGTACCGCGAAGTTCTTGTGGGACACGCCCATGTTCGCGGTTGAAGGCGACAAGCTCACGCTGCACCTGGGCTTGCCCGAGGGGCCTAGTGAAGAGGAGTTTGCCAGCCGTTACCACGAAATGGTGTTTGGCGGCCTGCACAAGATTTACCTCTATGGTGGCAACGGGGCGGGCGAGCCGTTCGTGGAGGCGTTGCGCAGCAGGTATGCCAACTTGCAATCCCCCCCCGCCATGGAGCGGGTAATGTCCAGCTGAGTGTTTGCCAGGGATGCGTTGAAAGGGCGCCTGGCGCCCGGTTTATGACTTTGTTACCAAGGGAGGACGCTTCATGGGAAGCGACATCTCGCAGTTCAGTGCATCGCCCGGCGCCAAGCAGCATACCTGGACGTTGGCCGCTTACCGCTACATGGCACGCAAGCGGTTGGGCAAGAACACGGCCATCGACCTCAAGAGCATTGCCAGCAAGAGTTGGGACATTGCCCCAGGCGAAACCACAGTGTCGCCACCCGCCATTTACCTGCCCGGCCAACTGGAACGGGTGACGGGCTGGGAGGGCAAGCGTTTCTACCCCTACGTGCACCCCGCCCGTACCATGGAGGGCGGCGTCAGCACGCTGCAAGGGCCGACCCGTGGGTACCTGATCAAGAATGTATGGCTGGTCGATGGTGCGCTGTACAAAGGCAAGGCCAGCCATTGGCTGTCGCTCAAGCCCAGTACCTTTCCTGGCATCATCGTGGACAACGAAATCGATCGCGCGGCCATTTATTGCACGCAAAACGGCAATTCCTGGTTCGGCACCTGGCTGATGGAAGATTGCCCCACCTACGCGCTGGCCTGTAACGAAGGCATACCCGTGACCACTGCGCCGTCGGCCAGGTACCCGTTGTTTACCCAGGCGCCCGCCTATGAAGACTGGCTGGACATGAAGCCGTTGCGCCTGCGCAGTGCGTTTTTCCGGGAACTGGTGCTTTTCGACGACCAAAGCAACAACCGCAGCCGGCACGCCCGCTATCGGGCCATGGGCGACAAGCTGCTGTCGCATGTACCGCATGCCCCGCACCCTGGGGTGTTCCTGCTGCGTGGCGGTGATGGCGACTTGCGCTTGCTGCGTAACGAGCTTGAGCTTGCCGAGCATCTGCGGGTTACCCGTGGCTTTCGCGTGGTCAACCCGCTCAAGTCGGATGTGCCGAGTATTGTTGCAGCCTGCGCGGGGGCGAACGTGGTGATTGGCGTGGAGGGTAGCCAGCTGGTGCATGGGGTGAATGTGCTGCAGCCTGGCGGTAGCCTGCTGACCTTGCAGCCGCCTGACCGGTTTGTCAGCTACTACAAATACCTGACGGATCGCGACCACCAGCAGTTCGGCTTTGTGGTCGGGATACCGGAGGGCGATGGGTTCCGGATCGATATCGATGAAGTGGAGCGCACGCTCGATCTGTTTGCGCGATAAGTGTGTAGTATCGGGGCATGTCAGCAACGAGTGGACGAGGGGATGATCGAGGTTTCGCGGTTCTGGCGTGACCCGGCATTGCCCTTTGTCGAGGCCAGGCGCGTAGGGGACGGGCGACAGGTGTGTTATGCCGCACATTCCCACGAGAGCTTTTCGATTGGTGTGATCACGGGTGGGTGCAGCACCTACCTGACCGGTGACACGCGCATCGAAGCAAGGGCCGGCACCACGGTGCTGATGAACCCGGGGGTGGTGCATACCTGCAACCCCATTGACGGTGAGCCTTGGTCGTACCTGATGCTGTTCGTCGACCTGCCTTGGTTACAGACGCAAGGTTTTCACTTGCCGACGCACACCTGGAGTACATCGCCTGCGTTGTACCAACGGCTGCTACGAACCTTTGCTGACTTGTTCGATGCGAGCGTGCCAGACCGGGAAGGCCGCCTGGCAGCCCTGTTCTGCTCATTGCCGGGCTTTCTCGGCGCCGACGCTTGTGTGAATGACCAGGGCAACCCGCGGCTGGAGGCTGCAGCAGCGTTCATGCGCGCCCATCGCAGCGACCCGCTGAGCCTTGAAGACATCTGCGCGGCTTGCGGCCTGTCACGTTCCTATCTGATTCGTGCGTTTCGCCAACGCTTCGGCCTGACGCCGCATGGCTACCTGCTCGACCAGCGCGTGCAACTGGCCAGGGCGCAGTTGCGTCAAGGGCGGCCGATTGCCGAGGTGGCGCAGGAGGCCGGGTTTGCCGACCAGGCGCACCTGCAGCGGGCCTTCAAACAGCACCTGGCGGCGACGCCTGGGCATTACCGCAATGCCGATGTGGTCAGATAACCAGGTAAACCGCACTGCCCACCAGCAGTAGCGCCAGCCCCCGATTGAGCAGGCGCATGTGCCGGGGCTTGCCCAGATACTGGCGAACCACGCTTCCGGCCCAGGCCCAACTGGCAACCGACAGGAAACAGATCGGTCCGTAGATCCAGGTGAACAACCACAGCAGGGGCTGCTCACCGCCGGTGTAGGCGCCAACCCCGGCCACGGCGGCCAGCCAGGCCTTCGGGTTGAGCCATTGCATGGCGGCGCCGTGCCAGGCTGTAGGGGCGTGATCAGGATGTGCACCGCCCAGGTGGCCGTCGTCACTGGCCAGCTTCCACGCCATGTACAGCAGAAATGCCACGCCACCCCAGTGCAGCAGCAGGCCCAGTAACGGCCAGCGCAGCAGCAGTTGATGCAGGCCCAGGCCGACCAGTACCAGCAACAGGCAGAAGCCCAGCGTGGCGCCAGCCACGTGGGCCAGGCTGGCGCGCAGACCATGGGTGGCACCGCTGCTCAGGGCAACGATGTTGACCGGGCCGGGTGAGATCGAGGCCGCCAGTGCGAAGGCGGCCATGGACAGGGACAGGCTCATGAGCGGATCCATTGGGCTGAAGATGGCCTGATCTTCTTGCATTCGTTTGGGCAGGGTATTGAAGAAAAGTACCCATGTTGAAACCCGTGCCCTGGTGGGAGCCTGCTTGTTACAGGTTTTGTAATAGTTTTGCGCTATCAGGGAAACCTGCTGTGCTTGTAGCATCTTCTTCCCAATTTGTTGACAAGGTCTATATGAGCGCCTTCGCGGAGCCCCCCAGTCTTCGGCCCTTTCGGCCATCCTTCCCCCGTCCTTGTGACGCTTTCCTCGTGAGTACCTGCTAATGGAATGGCTAGCCGATCCCACGGCCTGGCTAGGCCTGTTGACGCTTATCGTCCTCGAGCTGGTGCTGGGTATCGACAACCTGGTGTTCATCGCCATCCTTGCCGACAAGTTGCCGCCGCATCAGCGCGACCGTGCGCGGGTGATTGGCCTGAGCCTGGCATTGATCATGCGCCTGGGCCTGTTGGCCAGTATCTCGTGGATGGTCACCCTGACCGCGCCGCTGTTCGAGGTGTTCGACAAGAGCTTCTCCGGCCGTGACCTGATCATGCTGTTCGGTGGTGTGTTCCTGCTGTTCAAGGCCACCATGGAGCTGCATGAGCGCCTTGAGGGCCATGTAACCCAGGCCAGCGGCGCCGTGCGCCATGCGGCGTTCTGGCCGATCGTTGCCCAGATCGTGGTACTCGACGCGGTGTTTTCGCTGGACGCGGTCATTACCGCAGTAGGCATGGTCGAGCACCTGTCGGTGATGATGATCGCCGTGATCTTCTCGATCGGTATCATGATCGTTGCCAGCAAACCGTTGACCCGCTTCGTCAACGCCCACCCCACGGTGATCATGCTGTGCCTGGGCTTCCTGATGATGATCGGTTTCAGCCTGACCGCCGAAGGCCTGGGCTTCCATATCCCGAAAGGCTACCTGTACGCGGCTATCGGCTTCTCGATTCTGATCGAGCTGTTCAACCAGTTGGCCCGTGCCCGCCGCAAGCGCAGTTTGCAGCAGCACCGGCCGTTGCGTGAGCGCACCGCCCATGCCGTGCTGCGCCTGCTGGGTGGTCGCCGCGTCGAGGCTGACGAGGTGGGCGAGGAAATCGCCGACCTGGTCGAAGGTGGTGAGGAACAGGTGCTGTTCGACCGCCGTGAGCGGGTGATGATCAGTGGCGTGCTGAACCTGGCCGAACGGCCTATCCGCACGGTGATGACCGCACGTGCCGAGGTGGACATGATCGACCTGGCGCAGCCGGCCGAGGCCATTACCCAGGCGCTGGCCAACTCGCCGTACTCGCGCCTGCCGTTGATCCGCGCTGGCCGTGTCGATGAGCCATTGGGCTTCGTGCACAAGAAGGAGTTGCTCAAGGAGCTGCTGTCGGGCAGCCAGCCGGACCTGGAAGGCATGGCCCGGGTGCCGTTGAACCTGTTGGAGAGCTTCAGCATCCTGAACGCGCTGGAGCAGATGCGTGGTCAGTCGACCCACATCGCGTTCGTGGTCAACGAGTTCGGTGATTTCACCGGCCTGCTGACCATGACCGACATCCTTGAGTCGATTGCCGGTGAATTGCCCGATGCCAGTGAGGTTGAAGGCCCCGGTATTGTCCAGGAGGGCGAAGGCTTTGTGGTGAGCGGTGCCCTGAACCTGAGCCAGGTCCAGGCACGTACCGGCTTCAGTGCCCGTGCCACCGAGGATTACCAGACGCTGGCAGGTTTGGTGATGAGCCTGCTCGACCGCCTGCCGATGGTGGGCGACCGCCTGGCCTGGAATGGCTGGACGCTCACCGTGGAGGCGGTTGAAGAGCGGCGGGTGCGCCAGGTAAGGCTTACACCGAGCGGCGACGCTGACGCAGCAGGTGCTTGAAACCCTCGAGCACCAGTACCAGCACCGCGGCCCAGATCGGCAGGTAAGTAAGCCACTGATCCGGGCCGATGGTTTCGCCCAGCAGCAGCGCCACGCCCACCAGTAGCACGGGCTCGACGTAGCTGAGCAGGCCAAACAGGCTGAACGGCAGCAGGCGGCTGGCGAGCACGTAGGCGATCAGGGCCGAGGCGCTGATCGCGCCAAGGATCGGGATCAGTGCGTAAAGTGCGGGATGTGCTTGCAGGTCGGCGCTGGACAGCGGGCCCTGGGTGACGAAGTACAGCGCCCAAGGGAGCAGCAGGCACATGTCGCACCACAACCCGCCCAGGTGGTCGGTGCGGCAGCGCCGGCGCAGCACGAAGTAGATCGGGTAACCGATCGTCACCAGCAGGGTTTCCCAGGCAAAGCTGCCGTTTTGATACAGCTCGTGGCCAACGCCCAGCGCGGCACAGGCCACGGCTACCTTTTGCAGGCGCGACAGGCGCTCGCCATACACCAGCCGCCCGGTCAGGACCATGGCCAGCGGCAGCAGGAAGTAACCCATCGACACTTCCAGGCTGCGCCCGTGCAGTGGCGCCCAGAGGAACAGCCACAATTGCACGCCCATCAGCCACGATGTACCGACCATGCCCAGCAACAGCACTGGCGTGCGTTTTACCCGGCCCAACAGTTCGCCTACCCGTTTCCAGTCCTTCGACACCAGCATGAACAAGGTGAGGCAGGGCAGCGTCAGCAGGGTGCGCCAGCCAAAGATTTCTTCGCCATCGAGTGGTGTGAGCAGCGAGGTATAGAAGTACATCACAGCGAACAAGCAGGACGCCATGACCGATGAAACAATGCCTTTTGACACGAGTGCCTCGAATAAGGGGGAGTTGTGCGGGGGATCAGCCGCGCATGATCTCAGGGGCTGCGCCTTGCGGCAACTGCGCCGCGCCTGGGCGCGTGGCCAGTGCCTCGATGAACTGGGCGGCCGGCATGGGCCTGGCGAACAGGTAGCCCTGCTGGAAGTCCACGCCATGGAGGGCCAGGTAGTCGCGCTGCGTGTCGGTTTCCACGCCCTCGGCAACGATACCCAGGCCCAGTTTGCCTGACAGCTCGATGATGCTTTCCAGAATATGTACCGACAGCGCATCGGCGCCGATCATGGCGACGAAGCTTTGGTCGATCTTCAGGTAGTCGACATTGAACTGGCGCAGGTAGTTGAGGCTCGACTGGCCGGTGCCGAAGTCGTCCAGGGCGATCATCACGCCCATGGCATGCAGCTTTTCGAACAGCTCCAGGGTGACAGGCGTGGGCTCGATCAGCTTGCGCTCGGTCAGCTCCAGCGTCAGTACCACCCGGCCGGGCGGGAAATGCTGCAGGAAGGTACGGCAGTCGTCCAGCAGGCGCAGGTCGCGACAGTGGTCGGCAGTGATGTTGATACCGATATGGAAGCCGTCTTCCATCAGCCCGGCATAGGGCGCCAGGCTCTGCGCGGTGTGCATCATCAGCGCCCGGGTCATGGCGACGATCTGCCCGCTGTGTTCGGCATAGGGGATGAACAGGTCGGGGCGGACCAGGCCTTCGCGTGGGTGTTTCCAGCGCATCAGCACTTCGGCACCGGCCCAGCGATAATCGCCCTGGCGCACCACTGGCTGGAAGTACGGCAGGAACTCGTCGGCCTCCAGGGCCCTGCGCAGCTCGGCGCGGGGCGAGTTGGCGCGGCGAAGCTGCCAACGGCACACCAGTGCAGCCACGGCACCCAGCACCAGCAGCAGGCTGAGCAGGGCTGGGTAATGGCTGCGCAGCAGCTGGCCTTGCTTGTCGGCGCCGTAGCCGCCCTGCACGCTGAACGGGTAACGCGTCGAGCCCAGCAACACATTGGCGCTGGCGGCTGCAGGTGGCGCACCCTTGTGAACGACACCGTCCTTGCCCATCCAGGCCTCGCCAACCCGTATCTGCAAGTCTTCGTCCGGGCCGATCAGGCGCAGTGCCGTGAGCAGGTGGTCGCCATCGACCGTGGTGATTGCGCCGCGGTTGCCGTCGCTGGCGCGGTACACCAGTAGCGGGTGCCCCGGGGTGACCGAGTTACCGTCCATCAGCCACAGTTTGCCGTCGGTATAGTCGCTGGCGTTGACCGGTTCGTCGAATGCGCCGAACAGCGACGTGCAATACAGCGTGTTGTGCGTGAACAGGTTGGTGGAGCGTACGAAGGCATTGCGGGTAACCTGGGCACGCAGCGTAAGCTGGGCCTGGTCGCAAGGGCTGCCTGCCAGCGGCAGGAGTGCGGTGGCGGCATTGGACAGGTTGTCGAGGATGCGTTCGATGTGATCCACCGCCTGGCGGGTGGTGGCCTGGCTGCTGGCCTGCATCTCGCGCTCGACCTGCCAGCTCCCCACGGCCAGGCCGCACACCACCGGCAGCACGCCAACGGCCCAGGGCAGCAGGTTGCGCCAGCCCAGGCTGGCGCGGCGTTTCACGGAGAGGGGCATGCTGACCTGATGTGTGTGGAGGGTAACGAGAGGATAGCCGCTTGTCGGAACGCACGGCCAACTAAAACGCGACAAACGATTTTACGCAATGTAGAATCCGTTTACGAATACAACAATAAGATCCTTCAATACCGAAGGATCAAGCCCGCCGAGAATGGGTCCATATGACATACCATGGGTTCAAGCTGATCATAGGTGACTTCCTCGCCCGCAGCGTGCGGGGCATCCCGTGCTCACCGCCGTTTCTGTTCCACATCCCACGCAATCAATAATTTTTCGCTGCAGATGAGGACACGAACATGGCTGATATCTTCGACAATCCAATGGGCCTGATGGGCTTCGAGTTCATCGAACTGGCTTCGCCCACCCCTGGCGTACTTGAGCCGGTATTCCAGATACTGGGTTTCACCAAGGTGGCTACCCACCGCTCCAAGGACGTGCACCTGTATCGCCAAGGTGGCATCAACCTGATCCTGAACAACGAACCCAAGAGCATCGCTTCTTACTTTGCTGCCGAACACGGCCCGTCGGTATGCGGCATGGCGTTCCGCGTGCGCAATGCCCATGAGGCCTATGCCCGTGCCCTGGAGCTGGGCGCCCAGCCGGTGGAGATCGAAACCGGCCCGATGGAACTGCGCCTGCCGGCAATCAAAGGCATCGGTGGTGCGCCGCTGTACCTGATCGACCGCTTTGAAGAAGGCAGTTCGATCTACGATATCGACTTCAATTTCATCGAAGGCGTGGACCGCAACCCGGTGGGTGCCGGCCTGAAGATCATCGACCACCTCACCCACAACGTGTACCGCGGGCGCATGGCCTACTGGGCCGGCTTCTACGAGAAGCTGTTCAATTTCCGTGAAATCCGCTACTTCGATATCAAGGGCGAATACACCGGGCTGACGTCCAAGGCCATGACCGCTCCTGATGGCATGATCCGTATCCCGCTCAACGAAGAGTCGTCCAAGGGCGCCGGGCAGATCGAAGAGTTCCTGATGCAGTTCAACGGTGAAGGTATCCAGCACGTGGCCTTCCTCACCGACGACCTGCTCAAGACCTGGGATGCCCTGAAGGGCTTCGGCATGCGCTTCATGACTGCGCCGCCGCAAACCTATTATGAAATGCTCGAAGAGCGTCTGCCGGGTCATGGCGAACCGGTCGACCAACTGCAAGCACGCGGCATCCTGCTGGACGGTGCCTCGCAGCCCGAAGACAAGCGCCTGCTGCTGCAGATTTTCTCGGAGACCCTGCTCGGCCCGGTGTTCTTCGAGTTCATCCAGCGCAAGGGTGACGATGGCTTTGGCGAAGGCAACTTCAAGGCGCTGTTCGAATCGATCGAACGTGACCAGGTGCGCCGTGGTGTGCTGAGCACCGACTGAGCCGGCTTGAGGTGCGCCGCCATCAAGCATGTCTGGCGGCCGCCTCACGCCTGTGGGTTCGCGACCGGTACAAGCCCAGATACACGATCGAGCCGGTCACGATCCCAACCAGCATCAGTGAGGGAAAGATCTGCACCATTGATTGGTGTATTTCCTGGGCGGTGAAGCCTTGGGCGTAACCGCCTTTTACCCTGTATCCATACTTGGTCGACAGCGCGCTGGCAGGAAACTCGGACTGTGAGGGGCGCTGTGCGTCACGGCTGTCGCCTTTGCTCCAGATGTAGCGGTCGTCGAACTCCAGCAACAGTGTCAGCCCATCCTGAAAACCGTCCAGTTCGCTGCGTAGCTGAATGGCATAGGCGGTCACGATCACCCCGCCATGATTACCCTGCAAGTAATAGTTGACCAGCAGCTTACGGCGTTTGTCGGGTTGCCCGTAGGACAGTTCGACTTGCTGGCCGGACGCGGCAAAGGACGATAAGTGTTCCAGAGAATCTGAAGTACTGCTGCAGTAGGCTTCATTGCCTTCTACCAAGGTCAGTGACCTGATCATGGAGCGGCTTACCACTTGCTCCTGTAACTGGCTTTTGACGCTGTCGCAGTGCTTGCCTGCAAGCGGCATGGCACGCTGGGCGGCTTCGTGCAGGCGGTTCAGTGCCTGGTCAATGCTGAACACCGCTTCCTGAACGGAGATGGTGGCGTTTTCCGCAAGTTTCATTTCCAGCTGAACAATCATCACCAGCAGACCGGAAATTACAGGCACCAGACCCACTGTGGTGAGCAGCAGCAGCTCCCGCAGGCGGCGCCCGGCGTGCATGATCTTCAACATAGGGCAATCGCTCTCCGGGCCGAAGCTGTTCGTGGTGAACAACCGAGCCCTGAGCCTATGCATTCAATGGCCGGCCGGCTGTAGTCCACGTACAGTCTGCGCGAGAGGAAAACCAAAAAGCGGGTGTAGGCCTTTACCTGTTCTTGAGTTTTTCCAGTACTTTTTCTGCAAGTTGGGCGGTGGAGGCAGGGTTCTGCCCGGTGATCAGCCGGTCATCCTCGACAACATAAGCTGCCCACGGGTCGTCGTGCTTGGTGTACTCACCACCCCGGCCAACAAGCTCATTCTCTGTCAGGAAAGGCACCACGTTGTCCAGCTCAACCAGTTTTTCCTCGATATTGGAAAAGCCAGTCACCTTGCGGCCTTTCAATAGCAGGCTGTTGTCGCTGAGCTTGATATTCAGCAGGCCAACCACGCCATGGCAGACCGCCGCGACAATGCCGCCGTTTTCGTAGACCCTGCGTGCCAGTTCCTGCAGCGCCTGGTTATCGGCAAAGTCGTACATCACCCCATGCCCACCGGTGTAATAGATGACACTGTAATCGTCGGCCTTCACCTGGCCGGGGCTCAAGGTGGTGCCCAGGCGGGTCATGAAGCGCTTGTCGTCATACCATTGCCAGTCAAGGTCGGGCGCCATCTGCAGGCTATGGGGGTCGATGGGCACATAGCCGCCCTCCGGGCTGGCATAGTCGACCGTGTAGCCGGCCTGTTCGGCTTTCTCGACAAAATGTACCGCTTCACCCAGCCACAGCCCTGTGGCCCGTTTCAGGGTTGGATACTTGGCTGTATTGGTCAGCACCACCAGCATTTTCTTGCTCATGACCACGCTCCCGTCGGCAACCTGAGTGGGCCATTGCTCCCTGGCCCGGGGAAAACCTACTCAGCATAGCTGGCGCCTGCAAGTACGCCATCGTATGCCGTGCGTGCTGTGCTAAGTTGAACAAAGCCCAAGGCGCAACCCTGCCACCTTGGTTAACCTTGTGCCTTGCTGGAGTCACTAGATTGGTCGCAAATGGTACGCCGCGCGAGCCTGTGCCGAAGGCCGGAATGCAGCCGCACGTTTTGACGCCGCAAGACTTGATGGGTGAACGGATTGCCCGGTTCGACTGGGGGCGTACGTCGCTCGGGCCGTTGCCGCGCTGGTCGGCACCGTTACGCATTGCCGTCGACTTGATGCATTTGTCACCATTCCCCTGCGCGGTGGTGTGGGGGCCGGATCTGAGTGTGGTGCACAACGATCGCTACCGGGTGCTGCGGGCCGTGGTGCCGGATGCGCTGGGCCAGGCGTTCGATGGGCTATGGCATGATATCTGGCCAAAGGTGGGGCCCTGGGTGTTCAAGGCACTCGAAGGGCACTCGAATTTTGTCGAGGATCCGCCCTTGCGTATCGCCTGTGGCGAAGGCACGGAGCCGCTGTGGTGCGCGTTCGGTTATGCCCCCTTGCACGATGAGTTTGGCAATGTAGCGGGGTTCCTGCACACGGTAATCGAGACCACGGCAAGTGTTGAGGCGCACCACCATTGGCGCGAGCAGGCGCAAGGCTTTGAACGGCAGATTGAGCAGCAGGTGGCCGAGCGGGAGCAGTTCTGGCAGTTGTCGCGTGACGCGATGATGACCGTTACCCCAGAACTCAAGATGCATGCCGCCAATCCCGCCTGGTACCGCACTCTGGGCTGGACTGAAGCGCAAGTGCGCAATGTGTCGATACTGGAACTGGTGCATCCTGCAGACCGGGCCGAAGTGCAGGTAGCTGTCTGCGGCTTCTTGCAATTCAGCAACACCGAGCAGATCGAGACCCGCTTGCGTCATGCTGATGGCCATTACCACTGGTTTCGCTGGAGTGCCCGCTACAATGGCAGCCTGCTGACCGCAGTGGGTCGGGATATCACGGGGGACCGTGAGGAGGCTGCGCGTCAGTCTGAAGCGATGATGCGCAACAGCGAACGCATGGAGGTTGTTGGTCAGCTGGCCGGTGGCGTGGGTCATGAGATGAACAACCTGCTGTCGGGTATCGGTGGCAGCCTCGAACTGCTGCAGCGTCGGCTTCAGGAAGGGCGCCTGGAGCGGGTTGACGCCTATGTGGAGGTGGCACGTGATTCGGTGCTGCGTGCCATGGAGCTGACACATCGCTTGCTGGCGTTCTCTCGCAATCAACCCCTGGCACCCAAGCCGCTGGAATTCAATCGGCACCTGCGGCAAAACGAGCCGCTGCTGCTGAGGACGCTGGGCGCAGAGGTGCGTTTGCACTGGCAGCTGGATGTGGCTCCGTGGGCAGTCAATCTTGACGCCCACCAACTCGAAAATGCCTTGATCAACCTGTTCACCAATGCCCGGGAAGCCTGTCTGGAACGCGGCAATGTCACGGTCCGCAGCGTCAATAAGCGGTTAACGGCCAGTTTTCCGGATGAGAGTGGCCTGCCGCCTGGCGACTACGTTGCCTTGCATGTCGAGGATGATGGCCATGGCATGTCTACCGAGGTGATTGCCAGGGCTTTTGAGCCGTTCTTCACCACCAAACCCATCGGGCGTGGTTCCGGGCTAGGTTTATCGATGGTGTATGGCTTTGTCAGGCAATCGGGGGGGTATGTGTGGGTCGAATCCACCCCAAACCTGGGTACCAAGGTCTCCATGCTTTTTCCTCGGTGCCATGAGCCAGTGGAGAAGGGGCGCAAACCTGTTAAGCCAGCGGAGCACATGGCCCGCGGGCAACGCCTGTTGTTGGTGGATGACGAGCTTAATTTGCGTGCCGTAATGCGTGAGTACCTGACCGAACGCGGTTTCGATGTCGTCGATGTAAACGACGCCAATACCGCGCTCGGGCGATTCCGTCATGATGGCCCGTTCGACTTGGTGATTACCGATATCGGTTTGCCGGGCGGTTTCAGTGGCCGGCAAGTGGCCAAGGCCATGCGGATGCAGATGCCGACGCAGAAGATCCTGTTCATCACGGGCTATGCAGATCAGTCCATTGAAGCACAGCTGCTTGAACAGCCAGGCACGGCATTGATGAACAAGCCGTTTTCGTTGGCCGAGCTCGCCGATCAGGCGCTGCGCATGCTCGACGCGTAATTGGCCTCAGGGCTCGCCGAGAATCTGTACAACCTGCGCGCAGAGCGTTTCCAGTTCGAACGGTTTGCAGATCAAGTGCATGCCCGCGGCCAGAAACCCCTCGCGGGCCATGGCGGTTTCGGCGTATCCGGTAATGAACAGCACCGGTAAGTCCGGTTGCAGGCTACGTGCAATTTCGGCCAGCTGCCGGCCGTTCATGCCCGGTAGGCCGATATCGCTTACCAGCAAGTCCACCGGTTGTGCAGAGCGCAGTACCTTCAGTGCCTCATTGGCGTTGGCTGCGCTGCGACAGGGGAAACCCGCCTCGGTCAGCGCCTGGCAAAGCAATTGGCGAACATGCGGGTCATCCTCGACCACCAGCACGTGATGCCCCCGGTTATCTCGAATGACCGCTTCCGCTGAATTTGCCTGGCGGGGCTGCCCGACATGGCGCGGCAGGTACAGATCCACCCGGGTGCCTTGGCCGATCTGGCTTTGCAACGTGACATGGCCGCGAGACTGCTTGCTGAAACCGTACACCATCGAAAGGCCCAGGCCGATACCCTGGCCAGTCGGCTTGGTGCTGAAGAACGGTTCGAAGGCGTGTTCCAAGGTGCTTTGCGCCATGCCTTGGCCATTGTCGATGACACTCAGGCACAGGTAGTCACCGGCACTCAAGGCAACGTCGGCGAACTGGCCGGTGGCAACATGGCGGTTGCTGGCTTCGACACGCAGCTGGCCGCCACTGGGCATGGCTTCGCAGGCATTGAGCAGCAAGTTGTCGAGGGCCTCTTTGAGTTGCTGGTCATCGGCCTCCACTGGCCATAAACCCTTGTTGACCTGCACCTGCAGCTTTACGGCTGCACTCAGGCCGGGCCTTAGCCGGTCTGCTTCCAACAGGTCATGCAAATCGACCCGTTGGCTGTGCAACGATTGCCGGGAGGAGAACGCCAGCAGGCGGTGGGTAAGCCGGGCAGCACGCGACACCGATTGGCGGCCCATGCCCACGACCTTGTCCAGGCCATCGTTGCGCCCCTGTTGCAGGCGACGCTCGATCAGTTCAAAACTGCCGCCAATGCTGGTGAGCAGATTGTTGAAGTCGTGGGCTATACCGCCTGCCAACTGGCCAATGGCGTCCATCTTGCGTGCCTGGTAGCGATCGAATTCGCTCTGTACCTGTTGTTCGGCCTGGGTGTCCAAGCGCTGTTGCAATGCCTGCAACTGGTCGCGAGCGAGGTACTGCCTGCGGCGGTTGCGCAAGGCCGACTGGGTCAGGTGCAGCAGTTGGGCATTGTCGAAGGGGGCGACCAGCATCAGCAGGTTACCCACCGGGTGGTTGCCGGTACCCATGTTCGACCGTGAGGCTTGGGTGACCAGCACGATAGGCAGGTCCGACCAGTTCGGTTGCTGGTCGATAAAGGCTTGCAGCAGCGCGCTTGGGCCGTGGTCGAACACCTGCTCGGCAATGATCGCCAGGCCCGCGCCTTCGCTCAGGCAGGCTTGCAGGTTGGCCAGGTCGGCGGCGCACAGGCAATTGATGCCGACGGAGGCAAGCAGGCGTGAGGTGTCCGCAGCCAACGGTGGGGGTGCCAGGATCAAGGCACGTTCGTCCAGTGCCACTGCATTGGCCAAAACGAATCTCCTTTAGGGTGGCCCGATAACCACTGGACCTCGCCCACTGGCTGAGGGTTCAACAATTTTCAGGTGATGGCTACAGGCCTTGTTGCAGGATGGGGTCGTCCGGGTTCTGGCGCTCCAGTTCGGCCAGCAGGACCTGCACGTTTTGCAACTGCCCGGTTTCTTTCCAGTACTGGATCAGCAGCACCCGCACGCGGCGGTTCGCCGGCTGGCGGTTGAGCACGGTTTCCAGCTGCTTCTGCGCGGCATCGACTTGCTCCAGTTCGTGCAGGGTGGCTGCCAGCGTATAGCGATAGTCGGCGTTATCCGGGTCGAGCTCGACGGCGCGGGACAAGGCCAGCAAGGCGTATTCCTGCTGCTCGTGGCGGTTCAGCCACAGCCCCAGTTCGTATTGCAAAAAGGCTGAGTCAGGGCTTAGCGCCAAAGCCTTGCCCAGTACCTGGCGCGAGGCATCGTGGTGGCCTTGACGTTCCAGCAGGCGCACCTGGGTGGCCAAGGCGTCGAGGTTGCCGGGTGCAACCGCCAGCGCCCGTTGCAGGGCTGTGGCAGCCTGGGCGTAGTCGTTTTCGTGCAGGTACAGGCGCGCCAGATGCACTTGGGCGTCGGCGTCATCAGGTTGTTGTTCAAGGGCTTGCTGGTACTGCTCAAGCGCTGCCTGCAGCGGGCCGAAATACAGGCCAATGTCGTCGGGGTCGAGGCCCAATAGGGCATCTACCGCAGCAAAGCGCACGCTTTGCTCGTCATCGTCCAGCAGCGGGCCGAGCACCAGGCTGCGTTGCGCCGCCGGCAGCAGGCGGCGAATACCCGCAATGGCTGCACGGCGCACCAGAGGGTCTGCGTGCTCCAGGTCCTGGCGGGCGAGTTTCAGGGCCTGCGGCGAGGGGTAATTGGGCAGCTCGGCATAAAGGGCTGCGCGGCGGATAGGGGGCAGGTCGCTACGTTGCAGTTGTTGGTACAGCACGCGCGCCGCCCCGGGTCGGCCTTCATGAGCCTGGCGCAGGGCCTTGACATAGCTGTGCGCAGGCAAGGTCGGTGGGGCAGGCTGATCGTCACGCCACAGGTAGCCGAACAGGGCCGATACCAGGATCAACAGCAGCAGGGCGATCAGGTAGCGGTTGCGTCTGGGCATCGGACGGTCCGTGGCGGCGGGAAGGGCAGAGCTTGGGCCAGCCGGGGGGTAAATGCAACCTTGCCGGCGCTGAAGGCGCAGAGGTATAAAAAAGCCCCGCAAACCAGGGCCTGCGGGGCAAACGGTTGGGGGAGGAGCCAACCAAAGGAGTCGTTGAAACGGATGTATCAGCGTGCGCTGGCCACGGTCTCCGGTTGCCAGCCGCCGCCCAGGGCCTTGTAGATCGAGACGATGCCGCGGTACAGCTCCACCTCACCCTGGGCCTGCGCATCTTCGGCGCTCAGCCGCTCGCGCTCGGCATCGAGCAGCACCAGGTAATCGACCGTACCCTCGCGATAGCGAATAGAAGCCAGCTCCGCTGCCTTACGGCTGGCGTCACTCTGGCGCATCAGCGACAGCAGCCGCTGCTGGGTCTTGTCGTAGTCGCTGAAGGCGTTGGCCGATTCTTCCAGGGCCAGCAAAACCTGCTGCTCGTAGTTGGCCAGCGCCCCTTCGGCATCGGCCTTGGCGCCACGCAGGCGGGCGCGCACGCTGCCCAGGTCGAAAGCCGCCCAGGTAATGCTTGGGCCCAGTGCCCAGGCATTGGCGGCCGAGGAACCGATCTGCGAGCCGCGCGCGGCAGTAAAGCCCAGGAAGCCGCTAAGGCTCACGCGGGGGAACAGGTCTGCCGTGGCCACGCCCACGTTGGCAGTGGCTGCCGCCAGTTGACGTTCGGCGCTGCGGATATCCGGGCGGCGACGCAGCAGTTCACCCGGGTCGCCTACCGGCAACGCCTTGGCGATGGCCGGCAGGGCCTTGGGCGACAGGTCTACGCTAAGCGCGTCAGGGCGCTGGCCGAGCAGGGTGGCGATGCGATGCCGGGCTCGTGCCTGTTCGGCCTGGAGTTGCGGCACGGTGGCCTCGACCCCGGCCAGGCGTGCATCGGCACGCACCACGTCCAGGTCGTTACCCACGCCAGCATCGCGCAGGGTTTCGGTGATGGTCCGCGATTCCTGCTGGGTCTTCAGGTTGGCCAGGGCGATTTTTTCGCGCAACTGTGCACCGCGCAACTGCCCGTAAGCATCGACCAGTTCGGCGATCAGGCTGACCTGCAACTGCTGCAGGTCGGCAGCGGCTACCGCTTCCTGAGCCTCGCTTGCCTCGATCTGGCGCTGGATGCGGCCGAACAGGTCAAGCTCCCAGGCCATGTCCAGGCCCAGGTCGTAGCGCTCGCTGTTCACCCGCTGCGTGGTCTGGCCAGGGATCTGACCCTTGCCAATGTCGCTGCTGGCGCGGCTGGTAACCACCGGGAACTGATCGTTCTCGGCGTCTTCACGGATCGAGCGGGCCGATTTCAAACGGGCGAAGGCCACGCGCAAATCACGGTTGCCGTCGAGCGAGGCCTGCACCAGCTGGTTCAGCACCGGGTCGTCGAACTGCTTCCACCACAGGCTTTCGAAGCGGCTACGGTCGTAGGCCTTGGCCTGCACGTCGCTGTTCAGCTGTGCAGGTTCGGTGGCCGGGGCCTGGTAGTCCGGGCCTACCGCACAGGCCGCCAGGGCCAGTGCCAGCAGGCTTGGGGTCAGGGGTTTGAGCAGGTTCATGCGTGGTTCTCCAACACGTGAACGCGTTCGGCCTTGCGGGCTTCGCGGCGTTCGACAAAACGGCGGATCAGGAAGAAGAACACCGGGGTCAGGAACAGGCCGAACACGGTCACGCCGATCATCCCCGAGAACACCGCTACACCCATGGCATGGCGCATCTCCGAACCGGCACCGGAACTGAACACCAGTGGTACCACCCCCATGATGAAGGCGATCGAGGTCATCAGGATCGGCCGCAGACGCAGGCGGCAGGCTTCCAGTACCGCAGCCAGCGGGTCGAGGCCTTTGGCCTGCTCATCCTTGGCGAACTCGACGATCAGGATCGCGTTCTTGCACGCCAGGCCGACCAGTACGATCAAGCCGATCTGGGTGAAGATGTTGTTGTCACCACCCGACACGATCACGCCGGTGATGGCCGACAGCAGGGTCATCGGCACGATCAGGATCACGGCCAGCGGCAGGCTCCAGCTTTCGTACTGGGCGGCAAGCACCAGGAACGCCAGCAGTACGCACAGCGGGAACACCAGCAGTGCAGTATTGCCCGAGAGGATCTGCTGATAGGTCAGGTCGGTCCACTCGAAGGTCATGCCGTTGGGCAGTTCCTCTTTCAGCAGTTTCTCGATCGCGGCTTCGGCCTGGCCAGAGCTGTAGCCCGGGGCGGCGGCGCCGTTGATTTCGGCAGTGATGAAGCCGTTGTAGTGCATGACGCGGTCCGGCCCGGAGGTGTCGCTGACCTTGAGGAATGTCGCCAGCGGGATCATTTCCCCCAGGTTGTTGCGCACCTTCAACTGGCCGATCTGCTCGGCATCAAGACGGAACTGCTGTTCGGCCTGGACGTTGACCTGGTAGGTGCGGCCAAAGCGGTTGAAGTCGTTGGTGTACAGCGAGCCCAGGTATACCTGCAGGGTGTCGAAGATGTCGGTAATCGCCACGCCATGGGTCTTGGCCTTTTCCCGGTCGATGGCGGCATCGACCTGTGGCACGTTGACCTGATAGCTGGTGAACAGGCCTGCCAGCTCCGGCACGTTGTGGCTCTTGGCGATGATGTTCTGGGTTTCCTTGTACAACGCTTCGTAACCCAGGTTGCCACGGTCTTCGATTTGCAGGCGGAAGCCACCAATCGTGCCCAGGCCCTGTACCGGCGGTGGTGGGAAGATGGCGATGTAGGCGTCCTGGATATCGGCAAACTGGGCGTTCAGTGCTGCCGCGATGGCCGCCGCCGACTGGCTCGGGTCCTTGCGCTCATCAAACGGCTTGAGCGGGGTGAACACGATGCCGCTGTTCGGGCTGTTGGTGAACCCGTTGATCGACAGGCCGGGGAAGGCGACCGAGTCGGCAACGCCCGGCTGTTTCAGGGCGATTTCGCTCATGCGCTTGATCACCGCCTCGGTGCGGTCGAGGCTGGCGGCATCAGGCAACTGGGCGAAGGCCACCAGGTATTGCTTGTCCTGAGCCGGCACGAAACCGGTCGGGGTGGACGAGAAGCCCAGGTAAGTCAGGCCCATCAGGCCGGCGTACACGAACAGCGCGATGCCGCTGGAACGGATGACCCGGCGCACGCCGCCGACATAGCGGTTGGAGGCACGGTCGAAGAAGCGGTTGAACGGGGCGAACAGCCAGCTGCCCAGCAGTTTTTCCAGGATGCGCGAGAAGCGGTCCTTCGGCGCGTGGTGGTCCTTCAACAGCACGGCAGCCAGCGCTGGCGACAAGGTCAGCGAGTTGAATGCCGAGATGACGGTGGAAATGGCGATGGTCAGCGCAAACTGCTTGTAGAACTGCCCGGTAAGGCCAGAGATGAAGGCAGCAGGCACAAACACCGCGCAGAGCACAAGTGCCGTGGCAATGATCGGCCCGGTCACTTCGCTCATGGCTTTTTGCGTGGCCTCAAGCGGTTTCAGGCCCAGCCCGATATTACGCTCGACGTTTTCCACCACGACGATGGCGTCGTCCACCACGATACCGATAGCCAACACCAGGCCGAACAACGACAAGGCGTTGAGCGAGAAGCCGAACAGGTGCATCACTGCAAAAGTACCGATCAACGAGACCGGCACGGCCAGCAGCGGGATGATCGAGGCGCGCCAGGTTTGCAGGAACAGGATCACCACCAGCACCACCAGTACCAGTGCCTCGAACAGGGTGTGTACCACCGCTTCGATGGAACCGCGCACGAAGATGGTCGGGTCATAGACGATGCTGTAGTCCATCCCCTCCGGGAAGTCCTTTTTCAGCTCGGCCATTTTCGCCCGCACTTCGTCGGAGATCTCGATGGCGTTGGAGCCTGGGCGCTGGAATATCGGAATGGCCACTGCCGGCTGGTTGTTCAGCAGCGAGCGCAAGGCGTACTGGCTGGAGCCCAGCTCGACCCGAGCGATGTCCTTCAGGCGGGTGATTTCGCCATCGGCACCGGCACGGATGATGATGTTTTCGAACTCTTCCTCGTTGACCAGACGGCCCTGGGTGTTGATCGACAACTGGAAACTGGTGGAACCGGGTGCGGGCGGGGCGCCCAGCTGGCCGGCAGCCACCTGGCGGTTCTGCTCGCGGATCGCGGCCACTACATCACTGGCGGTGAGGTTGCGCGAAGCGGTCTTGTTCGGGTCCAGCCACACGCGCAGCGAGTAGTCGCCCATGCCGAACAGCTGCACATCGCCCACGCCGCCCAGGCGCGCCAGCTCGTCCTTGATGTTGAGGATCGCGTAGTTGGACAGGTAGAGCATGTCGTAGCGGTTGTCCGGCGAGGTCAGGTGCACGACCATGGTCAGGTCGGGCGAGGCCTTGTCGACGGTGATACCGATACGCGTCACTTCCTCGGGCAGCTTGGGCTGGGTCCGGGTGACGCGGTTCTGCACCTGCACCTGGGCGTTGTCCAGGTCGGTGCCCAGGGCGAAGGTAATGGTCAGCGTCAGCTTGCCGTCAGCGGTGGACTGGGAGGACATGTACAGCATGTTCTCCACACCGGTAATGGCCTGCTCCAGCGGCGCGGCGACGGTTTCGCCGATGACCTTGGGGTTGGCGCCGGGGAAGTTGGCGCGCACCACCACGGTGGGCGGCACTACTTCGGGGTATTCGCTGATCGGCAACTGGAACAGCGAGATCGAGCCCGCAATCAGCAGTACCAGCGACAACACGGCGGCGAAGATCGGCCGGGTAATGAAGAATTTCGAGAAGTTCATCGGTGTGGTCCCTTAACCGCGTGGCGCCTGGGCGCTGGCGACTTTCACGTTGTTGCCCGCCACCTTCGGCGCCGGGTTGCTGGCCTCCAGGGCCTGGCGCTGCTGGGCGAGGGCGGCGAGGGTCTGTTCGCTGGCCATCTGGGTATCGATAGGGGTGACTGGCGAACCAGGGCGTACACGCTGCAGGCCCTTGACCACGATGCGGTCATCCTTGCCCAGGCCGCTGCGCACGATGCGCAGGCCTTCCAGCTTCGGCCCCAGCTCCACGGCGCGGTAGGCGGCCTTGTTGTCCTTGTCCATGACCAGCACGAACTTCTTGCCAAGGTCGGTGCCCACGGCTTCGTCGTTGATCAGTACGGCGTCGTACTGGGCGCTGCCCACCAGCTTCAGGCGTGCATACAGGCCAGGGGTGAACTGGCCGTCGCTGTTGTCGAACACGGCGCGGCCACGGATGGTGCCGGTGCGCGGGTTGACCTGGTTGTCGACAAAGTTCATCTGGCCCAGGTGCGGGTTGCCGGTTTCGCTGGTCAGGCCCAGGTACACCGGGGTGCTCTGGCCACGCTGGCCTTCGCGGGCCAGCTGGGTGTACTTGAGGTACACGCGCTCGTCGGCGTCGAAGTAGGCGTAGACCTTGTCGGTGGACACCACGCTGGTCAGCGGGGTGACATCGGCACTGACGATGTTGCCGGCGGTGAACTGGGCACGGCTGACGCGGCCGCTGATAGGCGCGGTGACACGGGTGAAGCTGAGGTTCAGGCGCGCCAGGTCGAGCTGGGCCTGGATTGCATCAACCCCGGCACGGGCTTCGGCAGCGGCGCTGCTGCGCGATTCGGCCAACTCGGCGGAAATGGCGTTGCTGTCACGCAGGCGTTCGCCACGGCGGGCTTCATTGGCGCTGCGAATGGCGGTGGCCTTGGCCTGTTGCAGTTGGGCTTCGAGGCGGCGGACTTCAGCCTGGAACGGGCGCGGGTCGATCTGGAACAACAGGTCGCCTTTCTTGACCTGGGCGCCTTCGGTGAAGGCCACCTGGTCGATCTGGCCGGAAACCCGTGGGCGGATTTCGACGGTTTCCGGGGCTTCGAGGCGGCCGGTGAACTCGTCCCATTCGTTGATCGGTTGCTCGATCACCTTGGCCACACTGACCTTTGGCGCGGCGGGAGCCTGCACGGCGTCGGGGGTTCGACCGCAAGCGCTGATCACCACCACTGCCAGGGCAGCGAGGGGGAAGCGCAAGGGTTTGAGTGATTGTTCCATGGAGAACTCCGCCAATGTATTAGTAGTGGGCGGAGTGTGAGTGTGTTGCGCGTGAGGCACGAATCGAACGGGGCGAAGGTTATTATCACGCTGAATGATATGTGCGGATCAATCATCGATTTTGGGCATGGCGGTCTTGGCTGCGGGGTTTTAGCGCTCTCTAATACCCTGGGGCCGCGTTGCGGCCCCGGCGGTTTCAGCTCAATACGCTGAACCCATGGGTCCCATCCCGCTCCAGCTGGGCAATCAACCCGAACTCCCAATCCAGATACCCCTGCATGGCTTCACGCGGGTTATCCGTCCCTTCATAGGGCCGGCGATAACGGTCGGTTCGTGCTACGGCCAAGCGGGTTTCGCCACTTTCCAACGGTTTGCCTGACGCAATCCAGCGCGCGGTGCCGCCATCCAGTACGTACACCGGGGTTTGTGTGAGTGCCTGCAAGTCTATCGCCGCAAAGCGCGCCAGCAGGCTGCTGCCGCAGGTCAGTACATAGCGCTCGGCCACCGGCAGGCGTTCCAGCGCTTGCGGTAACTGCGCACGGATCGCCCAGTGAGCGCCGGGAATATGCCGCTTCACGTAGTTGGCACTGCTGGTGAAGTCCAGCAGCACGGTGCCTGGTGCTCCCAGCCAATCATCCAGTTGCGCTACGCCGATCTCGGTCACTGCGGGCAGCGCCGGTTGCGGTGCCTGCCATTCGCCGGTCTCGCTGAAGTCCGCTGCCGACACGCCATCGAGTACCGCCACCTGCCAGCCCATCTGGGCCAGCCACGAAGCGCTCATGTTGGCGCGTACGCCGTCGTCATCCACCAGCACGATGCGTGCCCCGCGCACGCTGGCGACATGGTCGGTTTCCTGCACCAGTTGCCCACCCGGCACGCTGCGGCTGGCCGGCAGGTGGCCAAGGGCATATTCCTCGGGTGTACGTACGTCGAACAGGTACGTGGTACGGCGGGTGTCGGCCTGCCAGGCGGCCAGCGTTTCCTGCCCCAGGCGCAGTACGCCGGCGCGGTCGGCCACGCCGCGCGCGCGTTGCGCGGCATCGGTGCGGGTGTTGTCGCTTACCTCGGCAAAGCGGCGTTCCTGGCCGTGGGCCAGCGTTTGCCCGGCCAGGGTCCAGCCGATGGTGCCGTTGCGCAGGGCGGCCACGGGATTGGGTATGCCAGCGTTCACCAGCGATTGGGTGCCGATGATGCTACGGGTGCGCCCGGCGCAGTTGACGATGACGCGGGTGGCGGGGTTGGGCGCCAGTTCGGCAACCCGCAACACCAGCTCGGCACCCGGCACGCTGATGCCTCCCGGGATGCTCATGGTCTGGTATTCGTCGAAGCGGCGGGCGTCGAGTACCACCACATCGGCCTTGGCATCCAACAGCGCTTGTACCTGTTCAGCCGCCAGCGACGGCGTGTGGCGCACGCTTTCCACCAGCTCACCAAAGGACTTGCTTGGCACGTTCACGTCACGGAACAGCTCGCCACCGGCAGCGCGCCAGCCTTGCAGGCCGCCTTCAAGCAGTGCGACATCGCTGTAGCCCAACGCCAGCAGGCGGGCGGCGGCCTGGGCTGCCAGGCCTTCACCGTCGTCATACACCGTGATGGCGGTATCACGCCGGGGTACGCGGGCGTAGATCTCAAGTTCCAGCTTCGACAACGGGATGTTGGCGGCAAACAGTGGGTGCTCCTGGGCGAACGGGTCTTCCTCGCGCACATCGATCAGCGCCAGTTCTTCGTGGGCCAACAGGGCCCGGCGAATGTCTTGGTAGGAGCGGGCGGCAACGGTACTCATTGGGCAGGGTTCTCTTTGGACAGGTCCCAGATGTTGGGCAGAAGGCTGTTGGAATAGCCGGAAATGAACGGTTTTTCGCTGCCGTCGGGCAGGTACACCGCACGGCTGACGGCGCCGATGTTGGCGCCATACACATGGATGCTGATCGATACCCGGTCGTCGAAAGCGTTGCTGACCTGGTGCACATCGCCGATGCGTGGCGACACGGCTTCTACCTGGCCCGGGTCCAACCGCACTGGCGCGCCTGCTGGCAGTAATGCGCCGTGTTCGCTGCGGGCAAAGCCTTGCGAGTATTCGGCGCCGCGCAGCATGCCGATCAGGCCCCACACCCGATGGTCGTGGATGGGCGTCTGCTGGCCAGGCCCCCAGACGAAGCTGACGATGGAAAAGCGCTGGCGCGAATCGCAGTGCAACAGGTACTGCTGGTAACGGGCCGGGTCTGGCTGCGCCAGTGCCTCGGGCAGCCAGTCGTCATGGGCGACCAGGCTACGCAGCAGGCCTTGGCCATGGTCGAGCAGGGTGGCTTCGTCGGCTTGCTGGTCCACCAGTTGTGAAAGCGCGTCGATGAAATGGCGTAGGCGCTCAAGGCGCAGGGGTTGGCTCATGGTTCAGGCTCGGCTGACGGTTTGGCTTAACCCTAGCAAATGCGCAGAATATTCTCAAAAGTAAAAATAAGAATAAGCTAATATGCAAATAATGCATTTACAGATGGGCTGATCTGATTTGAAATAGGCAGCGGTCAAAGCATTAGGTTATGCCCAAAACGAATTTCACGGCGCTGTTATTAAACGATAACTTATAAGCAGGCCTCTGGTTATATTCAAAGTGAATATGCCATTCCCATTCCCACGAGACCGCACGCGCGGATCGGCCTGATGTACCCGTTACGGTACGTGGAGACGAACGTGCGATACCTCAAGCAATTGGCCGCCGGTGTGCTGGCCAGCTCTCTCAGCCTGGCTGCTGCCGCACAAACCTTGGTGGTTGGCGACCAGAGCTTCAATGCCCGTGCCGTGATGGAGGCAGCCGGCGTGCTCGATGACCTGCCATACACCCTGGAATGGAAGCAATTTACGGCCGGCTCGCCAGTTGCCGAGGCGCTGAACGTGGGCAGCCTGGACATCGGCCTGCTGGGCGATGCGCCGCCTTTGTTCCTGGGCGCTCTGGGTGCGCCGATCAAGGTGATTGCGGTCAGCCGGCAGAACCTGGATGGCGTGGCCATCCTGGCGCGCAAGGACTCGAACATTCACAGCCTCGAAGACCTGCGCGGCAAACGTGCAGCGATCTGGAAGGGCTCGTGGAGCCAACAGTTGCTGTTCAGCGCGCTGGACAAGGCCGCCGTGCCACGTGATGCGCTGGAGCTGCGTTACCTCAGCGCGCTGGACGCCTCTCATGCCCTGGACGGTGGTTCGGTCGATGTGATTGCCACCTGGGAGCCCTATGTCACCCAGCAGGAGCGCCAAGGGGCGCGGGTGCTGGCCACGGCTGAAGGGTTGATCCCGGCACAGAGTTTCGTGGTGGCCAATGCCAAGGCGGTGGAGGCCAAACGGGCGCAGATCAGTGATTTTCTACAGCGTCTGAAAAAAGCCCGCGACTGGACCCTGAGCGACCCGGCCCATACCGCGGCCTATGCCGACGCGTGGGCCAAGCGCACCCGTGCCGATGCTGACATTGCCCGTGCCTGGTTTGCCAGGGCGCGTACCGATCTGGCACCGCTGAACCCGCAGGTGATCGTGGATGCGCAGAAGACCGTGGACTTCTTTGCCGGGTTGGGGCTGATCAAGGCCTACCCGGCGGCGAGCCTGTTCGATACCTCGTTCTCGGTGGCATTCGAGCATTAAGTTCCCCTGTACCGGCCTCTTCGCGGGCAAGCCCGCTCCCACAGGCGTTGCGCAATGCTCAAGCGCTCTGCGGTACCTGTGGGAGCGGGCAAGCCCGCGAAGAGGCCGGTACAGACAACAGCCTTTTTGAGGAATGACCATGACCACCCGCAAGATCAAACTCGGCGCCCTGACCATGGGCTGTGGCGGCCCGGGCCGGCACAACCTGTGGCTCGATCCGGAGCTGCCCGCCGATGCCAGCGTCAACATCGACTGGTACATCGACATCGCCCGCCAGGCCGAAGCCGCGTTGTTCGACCTGATGTTCATTGTCGACAGCCAGTACATCACCCCCGGTTCGCCATCGCATTACCTCAACCGCCTGGAGCCGCTGACCCTGCTCTCGGCACTGGCCGTAACCACGCGCCATATCGGCCTGGTCGGCACCCTGACCACGTCGTACAACGAACCCTTCAACGTTGCCCGCCGCCTGGCCTCGCTGGACCTGATCAGCAAGGGGCGCGCCGGCTGGAACGTGGTCACCAGCGGCGACGCTGGCACCGCCGGCAACTATGGCCGTGACGAGCACTATGACTACGACACCCGTTATGCCCGTGCCCAGGAGCACGTGGCGGTGGTGCAGGGCCTGTGGCAGTCCTATGAGGACGGCGCGTTCCCGCGCAATCGTGCCACCGGGCAATTCCTTGACCCAGGCCGGATGCATGCCTTGAACCACAAGGGCGAGCACTTCTCGGTGGTAGGGCCGTTGAACATCCAGCGCTCGCCACAGGGCCAGCCGGTCATCTTCCAGGCCGGTGACTCGCAGCAGGGGCGTGAGCTGGGGGCAGCCACCGCGGATGTGATCTTCACCCACGCTGCCAGCATCGAGCAGGGCCAGGCGTTCTACCGCGATGTGAAAGCGCGCGCCGAGCGGCTGGGGCGCGACCCGGAGCAACTGCTGGTGTTGCCCGGGGCCGAGATTTACGTGGGCGACACTGACGAACACGCCCGTGAGATCGAGCGCCATTACCACCAGCAGGACCACAGCTTTGAACTGGCGCTCAAGGAGTTCGGGCGCAACTTCGGCTGGCACGACTTCAGCCAGTACGACCTCGATGCACCGTTCCCCCAGGAAAGCCTGGAGCATGCCCGCAGCAGCTTCTTCACCAACGCCAAGCGCATTGCCGACCAAGCCCGGGAGCAGGGCTTGAGCCTGCGCCAGACGGTGGAGTTCGGGCGCAAGCTACGCCCGGGCGCCTTCGTCGGCTCGGCCGAGACGGTCGCGGCAAAAATGGCCGAATGGTTCGAGGCGCGGGCGCTGGACGGCTTCAACATCTACATCGGCCACCCCGGGCAGTTCCGCCGGTTTACCCAGGAGGTGGTGCCGCTGCTGCAGGCGCGTGGGGTATACCGCACAGCCTATGAAGGCACCACGTTGCGCGAAAGCCTGGGCCTGGCGATTCAGTGAATGCTTGAAGCCAGTTCGAAGATCGGCATGTACATCAGGATGACGATCAGGCCGATCAGCAGGCCGATAAAGGTCATCAGCAGCGGCTCGAACAGCTTGACGAACCATTCTACCCAGCGGCCGATTTCCTGGTCATGGAAGTCGGCGCAGCGCTCCAGCATCTCGCCCAGGTTGCCGGACTGTTCGCCGGCCCGCAGCAGGCGCAGCGACACCGGCGTAACCAGGTGCCCCACCTCGAGTGCATCGGACAGCGGCAGCCCTTCGCCCACCCGTTGGCTGGCCTGTTCCAGGCCTTGGGCCGCTGCGCTGCCAAGCAGGCCGCGAGCCATGCCCATGGCGGTGAGGATGGGAATGCCGCCTTGCAGCAGGATGCCCAGCGAGCGATAGAAACGCGCCAGCTCGTACATCATCAAGCGTTGGTGCAGCGCCGGCAGGCGGCGCAACTGGCACGAGGCCCAGCGCCGCACGCGGGGATGGCGGCGCAGCAGCCACAGCGCCGTGACCCCACCGGCCGTGCCCAGCGCCAGCGGCAGTTGCTGGGCGTGCAGGAACAGGCCGATCTGCATGAGCATGCGTGACAGCCAAGGCAGCTCGGTACCCATGCCCTCGAACACCTGGCTGAAACGCGGCACCACATAGCCGAGCAGGAACAGCACCACCCCACCCCCCACCAGCAACAGCAGCAACGGGTAGACCGAGGCCCCCACCAACTTCTGCCGTACCAGGTCCAGGCGCTGGCGGTAGCTGATGTAGCGGGCGAGGGCGTCGCCCAGGGCACCAGTGCGTTCGCTGGACTGCACCAGCGCCACATACAGCGGAGGGAAAACCCGGGGTTGCTGGCCCAGTGCCTGTGACAGCGAACGGCCTTCGTACAGTTGGCGCACCAGCTCGGCCAGCACCTTGCGGGTGGCAGATGCGGGGGCTTTTTCGGCCAGGCTTTCCAGTGCATCGATCAACGGCAGGCCAGCATTGAGCAGGGTCGACAGTTCCTGGCTGAACAGCACCAGGTCAAACACCGCCTCACGGCGCCAGGCCATGCCGCGCAGGGCGCTGCCATTGCCGCGCAGGCTGAGCACCCGCAGGCCCTGGTCCTCGGCCTGGCGGCGAGCGTGGTCGGCGTCCTCGGCGTCGATCTGCAACTGCACCACGCCCTGTCTGCCCAGGGCCTTTAGGCTGTAACGCATGGCTGCTCTCCTTACTGCCAACTGGTGACTTCGGCGTTTTCCCCGTCACCACCGGGCTGGCCGTCCTTGCCCATCGACAGCAGGTCGTACTCACCGCCGTTTTCGCCGGGTTGCCGGTAGATGTACGGGCGGCCCCACGGGTCCTGCGGCACCGCCTTCTGCAGGTAGGGGCCGGTCCAGCGTGGCTCGCCACTGGGGGCGACAACCAGGGCTTGCAGGCCTTGCTCACTGTTGGGGTAGTGGCCGACTTCCAGCCGGTATAAATCCAGGGCCTTGCTCAAGCCTTCTATCTGCGCCCGTGCCACCTTGGCCTCGGAGCGGCCGAGCTGGCTGAAGTACTTGGGCGCGACGATGCCGGCCAACAGGCCGAGTACCACCAGTACCACCAGGAGTTCGAGCAGGGTGAAGCCACGTTGCGGGTTGGTTCTGCGCTGCATGGTGAAGCCCTCCACGCCATGGGGACATGCGTTGACAGGCACCATGCAACAGCCGTGCACGTCTGCCTCGGGGCCTTGCACCATGCGGCACTGGAAGCGGCACAGTGCTTGCGTCGTGGTCAAAACCCTCGGGTTTTCCGGGGCATTTCCCCCACATCGGGGGCCACGACGAAGAGGCGACCGACATGCGTGGACTCATCCTTGGCTTGATCTGGCTGGCGGCAGGTACTGCCCAGGCCGATGTGTACATTTCCATCGATGCCAAGGGCGGCTACGTACTGACCAACGTCCACCGACCCGGGCGCCACTATGAAAAGGTGATCAACGAGCCGCTGGCCCAGGCTGGCCCGGCCAATGCGCAGATGATCACGGGCCGCCCCTATGCCGAAGTGGTTGCCACGGCGGCACGCATCCACAACGTACCCCCGGCGTTGTTGCATGCGCTGATCAAGGCAGAATCCGGCTACAACCCCAAGGCCCGTTCGCCGGCAGGCGCGGTGGGGTTGATGCAACTGATGCCCGATACCGCCCGCGAGATGGGCGTTGAAGACCGCCTGGACCCGGAAGACAACGTGCAGGGCGGGGCACGCTACTTGAAACGCATGCTCACCCTGTTCGACAACGACATCACCCTGGCGGTGGCGGCTTACAATGCAGGGCCGGATGCCGTCATGCGGCGCGGCGCGGTGCCGCCGTTTGCCGAGACCCGGCGCTACGTGCCTGCGGTGCTGCGCGAGTACCGCAAATTGCAGGGGTTGGCAGATGATTCGCCTTTCTAGAACCGTCTTGCACAGAATCTTGAAGTTGGCGCGATCCCTGTGGGAGCGGGCAAGCCCGCGAAGCAGGCGACGCGATGGATGGCACCGGCTGCGCCGGTGTTCGCGGGCTTGCCCGCTCCCACAGGCATCGCATGAGGCCCAGAAATTACCCTTCGGCGGATGCCATTAATTTAGCACTATGGTTTCCCCAACTCTGGGCTATAACTTTTTGAAGGTGCCCAGATGTGGAGTCCGCCATGGACATCGCCCCTCGTTCCGACGCTCTCGAAGTGCCTGCCGGTAACGAGCTGGCTGCCCCGCGCAAGCCGTTCAACCTTTTACGCTGGTACGCCTGGGTAAGCCTGGCCATCATCCTGTCGGTGGCTGCAGGGCTGGGGCTGATTTCCAGTCGTTTCATCATCGATGAGAGCGTGGAGCGCGATGCCTTGCTCACCGCGCAATTCATCACCTCCATCGCCGATGCCGAAGTACGCCATGTGTCGATCCCCAACGTGCGTACCATGGGCGAGTTGCTTGATCCGCGCACCGATCGCAGCAACCTGCCCGATGTCGACCCGGATGCCCGGCGCAAGGCGCGTGGTGAGTTCCTTGACCATATCGCCCACTTGCCAGACATGCTGCTGGCCAACATCTATGCCCCGGACCGCACGGTGATCTGGTCCAGCAACCCGGCGCTGATCGGCAAGCTGATCGAGGGCGATGACGACCTGGACCGGGCTTTCGAGTACAAGATGCGGGTGTCTGCCAGCTACCACAACTTCGAACAGGCCCGTTCCGAGCAGAAGTTCGTCACCCCGCCCGAGCAGCTGTTCATCGAAAACTACATTCCGCTGTTCGATGCCGATGGCGAGCACGTGACGGCGATGGTCGAGATCTACAAGGAACCCCATGACCTGATCGTGCGCATCGAGCATGGCCTGATCCTGATCTGGCTGGCGATCACCGTCGGCGCCGCGCTGGTCTACGTCGGCCTGTACGGCATCATGCACCGCGCTGCGCGGTTGCTGGCGGTGCAGCAGAAGCGGCTGATCAACAATGAAACTTATGTGGCGTTGGGCGAGGTGTCATCGGCGGTGGCTCACAGCCTGCGCAATCCGTTGGCCAGCATCCGTTCCAGTGCCGAGCTGGCCCAGGCGTTCGACGAAGGCCCGGCGCAGCGCAATGTCAACGACATCATCGGCCAGGTCGACCGCATGTCGCAGTGGATCCGCCAGATGCTGCAGTCGTTGCGGCCGCTCAATGATGAAGCGGTGGCGGTGGACTTGCCGCAGGCCCTGCAAGAAAGCCTGCAAGCCTACGCGGTACCGCTGGCACGCGGTGGGGTCAGCCTGGACCTGCAACCGTTACCGGCGGTACAGGTAGTGGGGCACCCGGCGTTACTGCGGCAGATTTTCAGCAGCTTGATCGCCAATGCCCTGGAATCGATGGAGCAGGGCGGACGGCTGCGTGTCGAGGTGGTACGGCAGGACCGACGAAACCTGACACTGCGTCTGTCCGACAATGGCAAAGGCATGAACGAAGCGCAGCAGCGCATGGCCTTCCGGCCGTTCTTCACCACCAAACAGGGTGGGCTGGGGGTGGGGTTGGTGCTGGTGAAGCGCATCATGGAACGCTTCGGCGGCTCGGTCAGGCTCAGTAGCACAGAGGGCCATGGTACGCGCGTGTCGTTGTGTTTCCGCTTGGCCAAGACCTCCTGATAGCTATTAAGAAATGCTTATAAGTTGTTGATTTAAGTGTATTTACATGTTTTTGGGTGAAAATTACCCAAGTGTGGGGGTTTTCCCTACAGACTGGATTAATAATATGTTGTAAGTAATTGATAAATAACCATTTATATTTTTGTGGTCAGGTTCTTGCTATGTGATTTGCAGAGCGCAACACGCGACAAAAGGCAGCTTCGGCTGCCCAGGCGGGGTGCTATCAACGGGCTGCTGCTGTTGGCCTTGAGGCATCACCGAACGGACGGCCTGTGCGGGAATCACGCGATGCAGATGCTGGAAGACGAAGTTCGCGAAAAGCCCGGTGCGACCCCCAGCGGTCTGGCCGTGCCATTGCGTGAGTTCAACCTGCTGCGCTGGTTTTCGGTCATAAGCCTGCTGATCATCACCGCAGTGGCGGGTGGGCTGGGTTATGTGTCAACGCGCTTCGTGGTACGTGACAGCGTGCAGCGCGATGCCATGCTGACCGCGCAATTCATCCAGGCCATGGCCCAGGCCGAGGTCCGCCATTCACAGTTACCGCCGGGCACCACCATGGGCGAGTTGCTGGACCCGCGCCTGGACCTTCAGCATTTGCAGTTCACCCCGGCGCTGGCCGAGTCGACCCGGATCGAGTTTCTCGACCATGTCGAGCACCTGCCAGACACCTTGCTGGCCAATGTCTATGCTCGCGATCGCACCATCGTCTGGTCCACCAACGTGGAACTGATCGGCAAGCGAATAGAAGCCGATGGCGACCTGGATCGCGCCTTCCGCTCGCGCAAGGCGGTGTCGGCCAGCTACCACAAGGCCGCTGAAGACCGTGAAGAGCAGAAGTTCCTGCGTGAACCGCGCTACCTGTTCATTGAAAACTACATTCCGCTGTTCGACAGCCAGGGCGAGCAGGTAATGGCCATGGTAGAAATCTACAAGGAGCCGCAGGACCTGATACGGCGTATCCAGCGCGGCTATGTGCTGATCTGGGCCTCGACCCTGGTGGGTGGCGCACTGATCTACTTCGGGTTGTTCTGGATCGTGCGCCGGGCAGCGCAGATGCTGCACCTGCAGCAGGACCGCCTGGTGGCCAGTGAAACCTACGTGGCGCTGGGCGAGATGTCGTCGGCAGTGGCGCACAGCCTGCGCAACCCGTTGGCCAACATCCGCTCCAGCGCCGAACTGGCCCAGGAAATTGCCAACCCTGCGGCGCAGAAGAACATCACCGACATCATCAGCCAGGTGGACCGCATGTCGCGCTGGGTGCGCGACTTGCTGGTGTCATTGCGCCCGGCCAGCGACGAGGCCGAGGCCGTGGACCTGGTGGCGGCCATCGAAGACACCCACCTGGCGTTCGTCCAGCAGATCGAACGCAGTGGTGTGCGCTTCCATTTCGAGGGGCCCGATGTGCAGTGGGTGGCCAGCCAGCCGCTGCAGCTCACACAGATTCTCAACAGCCTGTTCTCCAATGCCCTGGAGGCCATGCCTACAGGCGGCATGCTGACTGCCCAGGTGAATGTGCGCGAAGGCCATCGTGCCGAGTTCGTGCTCACCGACACAGGCAAAGGCATGAGCCAGCAGCAGGAGCGGATGGTGTTCAAGCCGTTCTACACCACCAAGCAGGGCGGCCTTGGCGTAGGCCTGGTCCTGGTCAAACGCATCATGGAACGTTTTGGCGGCTCGGTCAGTTTGAGCAGCCGCGAAGAGGAAGGAACCCGCGTCAGCCTTACATTCAACATCGCAGCGGGAGGGGACCATGGAGCAGAGCATCCTGGTAGTCGAGGATGATGAAATCCTTGCCGACAACATTCGCACCTACCTCAGCCTCAAGGGTTATGAGGTCAGCGTGTGCCACAGTGCAGAACTGGCGCTGGAACAGATCAAGCGGGCCCAGCCTGACGCGGTGCTGACCGACAACTCGTTGCCGGGCATGAGCGGGCATGACCTGCTGCGTACCCTGGTGGCGCAGGCGCCGGACTTGAAAGTGATCATGATGACCGGCTACGGCAACGTCGAGGATGCCGTGCAGGCCATGAAGGAGGGCGCCTTTCATTACCTGACCAAGCCGGTGGTGCTGGCCGAGCTCAAGTTGACCCTGGACAAGGCCCTGGCTGCCGAGCGCATGGAGCGTACGTTGTCGTTCTACCAGGAGCGCGAGGCGCAGAAGTCCGGGTTGCAGGCATTGATCGGCGAGTCGCCGGCGATGCTCACCCTCAAGCACACCCTGCGCCAGGTGCTGGATGCCGAACGGCGCATGGCCAGCGACGACCTGCCACCGGTACTGGTCGAGGGCGAGACCGGCACCGGCAAGGAGCTGGTGGCCCGCGCCCTGCATTTTGACGGTTTGCGCAGCAAGGGGCCGTTCATCGAGTTCAACTGCGCTTCGATACCCGCCAACCTGCTGGAGGCTGAGCTGTTCGGCCATGAGAAGGGCGCCTTTACCGATGCCAAGGAGCGCCGGGTGGGCCTGGTGGAGGCGGCCGATGGCGGCACCTTGTTCCTCGACGAGATCGGCGAGATGGACCTGGTGTTGCAGGCCAAGTTGCTCAAGCTGCTGGAAGACCGCAGCATCCGCCGCATAGGCGCGGTGAAGGAGCGCAAGGTCGACCTGCGGGTGATCAGCGCCACCAACTGCAACCTGGAGCAGATGGTGCAGCAGGGCAAGTTCCGCCGCGACCTGTTCTTCCGCCTGCGCATCATTGCCCTCAAAGTACCGCGCCTGTATGCACGTGGGCAGGATGTGCTGCTGTTGGCACGGCACTTCCTGGCCCACCATGGCCGGCGCTATGGCAAGCCGAACCTGCGTTTTTCTGCCGAGGCCGAGAGCCTGATGCTGGGTTACAGCTGGCCGGGCAATGTCCGTGAACTGCGCAACATGCTGGAGCAGACCGTGCTGCTGGCCCCGAACGAGGTGGTGCAGGCGCACCAGCTGAACCTGTGCATGACCTTGGTGGACGAGCCGCTGGTGGCTCAGCCCTCGGCGACTGTATATGAAATGCCGCGGCATGAACCGGAACCGGGTACCAGCTTGCCGGACATGGAGCGCGACCTGGTGTGCAAGACCCTGGACCGTACGGACTGGAATGTGACCAAGTCGGCGCGGATGCTGGGGTTGTCGCGTGACATGCTGCGCTATCGGATCGAAAAGCTGGGGCTGACCCGGCCCGACAAGCGTCAGTGGTAAAGCAAGCACAGTTTTGCTTTTTGTAGGAGCGGCCTTGTGTCGCGATAGGGCTGCGCAGCAGCCCCAGCAATATCAACATCAGGCTGAAATCCTGGGGCCGCGCTGCGGCCCTTTCGCGACACAAGGCCGCTCCTACAGGGGGCGCGTACTCAGGGGTTACCTGTACTTGTGCCGCTATTGCGCTGAGGGCTCACACCCTCTTTGCCACTTCCATCCATCCCCGGCAAATCACGGTCGTCATTCTGCTCCGCCGGCGGGCTGTCCGGATCATTACCCTTGATGCGCGTATCTGTATCCCGTGGCATGGGCTTTTCGATCGGGTTGAGCGTGCTGTCCACACCCGGCCTTGGCGCCGGGTTGTGCGGGTCGTCAGGGTAGGTGGGGTCGGTGCCGACTGCGAGGGCCAGCGGCGAGGTGAGCAGGGCAATCAGCAGGATGCTTGGTCGGGTCATGGCAGGCTCCTTTGCGTCGGGTAGGGCGCGTACTTGCGTTTGGCCCCACCCGAAAGCTCAAGGTGCCATCACCCCGATCAACGGTTACACCACCAGCGACAGCAGCATGATGAAGATGATGCCGACCACTGACAGAATGGTCTCCATCATGCTCCAGGTCTTGAAGGTTTCCGCTACGGTCATGTTGAAGTACTGCTTCACCAGCCAGAAGCCGGCGTCGTTCACATGCGACAGGATCAACGAGCCGGCACCGGTGGCCAGCACCAGCAGCTCGCGGTTTACCCCCGGCACCAGGTCGATGACCGGGGCGACAATGCCTGCACCGGTAATGGTAGCGACCGTGGCGGAGCCGGTGGCGATGCGGATCACCGCCGCCACCAGCCAGGCCAGCATGATGGGCGAGATCTCTGCCTGCACGGCCATCTGGCCGATCACGTTGCCCACACCGGTGTCCACCAGCATCTGCTTGAAGCCGCCGCCGGCACCCACGATAAGCACGATGGCGGCGGTGGGGGCCAGGCTCTGGTCAAGCATCTTCATGATCTGCTGGCGGTTGAAGCCGCGGGCCGAACCAAAGGTATAGAACGCCAGCAACAGGGCCGCGAGCAGGGCGGTGATGGGGTGGCCGATCAGGTCCATCCACTGGCGCACGATGTGTTCGGCCGGCAGCACCACGTCGGCGAAGGTTTTCAGCAGCATCAGCGCTACAGGCAGCAGCACGGTGATCAGGGTGATGCTGAAGCTTGGCAGGTTGCCTTGGTCGGACTCCTTGGCGATCTGGTCCATCAGTTCCTGGGACGGGTTGCCCGGGATATAGCGGGAAATGAAGTTACCGAACAGCGGGCCGGCGATGATCGCGGTGGGCAGGGCCACGATCAGGCCGTAGAAGATGGTCTTGCCGATGTCGGCATGGAAGATGCCGATTGCCAGCAGCGGGCCCGGGTGCGGGGGCACCAGGCCATGAACCACGGAAAGGCCGGCCAGCAGGGGTATGCCGATCTTGACCAGCGAAACGCCGGAGCGCCGGGCGACAATGAACACCAGCGGAATCAGCAGCACAAAGCCGATTTCGAAGAACAGCGGGATGCCCACCAGGAAGGCGGCGAACATCATGGCCCAGTGCACGTTCTTCTTGCCGAAGGCGCGAATGAGGGTTTGTGCGATCTGGTCGGCCCCTCCGGAGTCGGCCATCAGTTTGCCGAGCATGGTGCCCAGGGCCAGCACGATGCCGACGAAACCAAGCACGCCACCAAAACCGTCCTGGAACGATTTCATGACCTTGGCCACCGGCATGCCGGAGGTCAGGCCCAGGAAGCCGGCCGCGAGGGTGAGGGCGACGAAGGGGTGCACTTTGAAGTGGGTGATCAGCAGGATCAGCCCGACGATGGTAACCAGCGCGTCGAGCAGCAGGAAGGTATCAGTAGCCAGTCCGAACATGGTTTGAAGGCCTCGGTCTTATCGTTGTTTTGGGCGTAGCTTTTTGGAACTTTTGCCCGCGTTTGCGGGTCGGGGTAGCGCTGTCTTTGGTGAGCCGGAAAAGCCGCCGGGTCAGGCGGTTTGCGCCAGGCCCGGCTCACCGCAGCGCTTTAGCCAGCGGTCTACCGCTTCGGCCAGCACGTCGACGGGCAGGGTGGCGTCCAGTGGCAAGGTCAGTGGCTCGCCGGTTGGCGACTCCAGGGCCGCGAACTGGCTGTCGATCAGGCTGGCCGGCATGAAGTGCCCGGGCCGGGCCCGCACGCGCTTTTCTGCCTCGGCGGGCGAAAGCTCAAGGAACACGAACACCAGCCCAGGCATGGCATCGCGCAGGGTGTCGCGGTAGCGGCGCTTGAGTGCCGAACAGGTCAGGATCGGGCGCTCCCCAGCCTGGGTGGTGGCCTGCAGCTCTTCGCCGAGGCGTACCAGCCAGCCGGCACGGTCGCCGTCGTCCAGCGCAATGCCAGCGCTCATCTTGCGGATGTTTTCGGCAGGGTGAAAAGCGTCGCCTTCGATCAGGCGGCCGCCGCTTCTGGCAGCGATGGCGGCGCCGATGCAGCTTTTGCCGCAACCAGCCACGCCCATCACCACGATCGCGGACAGGGGAGAATTCATCAGTACCTCCTGCGGGGTGAGATAGCGCTGTCTCGTCGCCGACGAACAGCCACCTCCCCGGTGTTATTGGTCTTGTCCTTACGCAGTATGGACGCTTGGTGGCGAGCGCGTGCTGGCTGCTACCAAAGATTACATTGCCTGCGTCCTGAGACAGCGCTACCTTAGTGGCCGTTCCCCATCCTTGCAAGTAGTAAAATTACAACATCCATGTCCCGCACCGGCTCCCGCACTACAGGTCGTCCCACCCTGGCAGAAGTTGCCAGGCTTTCCGGGGTTTCCCCAATCACTGCTTCGCGTGCCTTGCGCGGGGTCAGCACGGTTGCGCCGGACCTGGTCGAAAAGGTTGTCGCTGCTGCGGCGAGCCTGGGCTACGTGGCCAACCCGGCCGCCCGCGCCCTGGCCTCTGCCCGCAGCCAGTCGGTGGTGGTGTTGATACCGTCGCTGTCCAACCAGTTGTTCATCGACACCCTGGAAGCCATTCACGAGGTCATGCGCCCGCGTGGGCTGGAAGTGTTGATCGGCAACTATCACTACGACCTTGCCGAAGAAGAAAACCTGATTCGCAATTACCTGGCCTACCAGCCCTGCGGCATGCTGTTGACCGGTTTCGAGCGCAGCGATGCGGCGCGGCAGATGCTGGCCGCCAGTGGTGTGCCTTGTGTTCACATGATGGAACTCAATGGCGAGGCTGGGGCATTGTCCGTCGGTTTTTCGCAGCAGCAGGCCGGGCGCGCTGCTGCCCGGCACCTGATCGAGCGCGGGCGCAAGCGCCTGGCGTTCATTGCCGCGCAGCTTGACCCACGCGTGATGCAGCGCGCCGAAGGCTTCCGCCAGGCGCTGGCCGAGGCAGGCATGCAGGCCACCGAACTGGAGGTGCTGACGCCAGAGCCGTCGTCCATCGCCTTGGGCAGCGCACTGTTCAGCCAGTTGTTGCAACAGGCGCCAGATGTCGACGGTATCTTCTTCTGCAACGACGACCTTGCCCAGGGCGCGGTGCTGCAGGCGTTGCGCCAAGGGGTGGAAGTGCCCCGGCAGGTGGCGATGGTCGGTTTCAACGACTTGCCGGCTTCGGCGCACATGGTGCCGCGGCTGACCTCGATTCGCACGCCACGGGCCGCAGTCGGGCGTGGGGCAGCGCAAGCGTTGTTGGCATTGCTTGATGGCAAGCGGGTGCCGAACGCGCAGCAAGACCTGGGGTTTGAATTGATGGTGCGGGAAAGTTCCTGAGCACAAGGCTGCGCATGCAGTGACAGTTCGGGTTCATGAAAATGTAGTAATCCCAAAGTGATAGCACTGTGCTTGCACGGCGCCAACGGCGATCTATGCTCAGGACACCGCGCATAAAGGAGCCCGGCGTCATGTTCGACTTCCATCGCAAGGCCGATTTGGTAGAAATCCAGCGTAGTCACCAAGCTCTGGCCAGCACACAAGCCAAAATGGCAGCGATCAGCCGTTCGATGGCGATGATCGAGTTCACCCCGGATGGCACCATCCTCGATGCCAATGAGCGTTTCTGCCAGGCCATGGGTTATAGCGCTGACGAACTGCGTGGCAAGCACCACCGGATGTTCTGCGAACCGGCTTACGCGCAAAGTGCCGAGTATCAACAACTATGGCGCGAACTGGGCCAGGGCAAAGCCATCAGCGGTACGTTCGAACGCCTCGACAAAACCGGCCGCGAGGTCTGGTTGGAGGCCAGTTACATGCCGGTGCTGGACGAGCAGCGCCAGGTCACCAGCGTGATCAAGGTGGCCTCCGACATCAGCCAGCGGGTGATGCAGGAGCATGAGAGCGAGAGCCTGCTCAAGGCCATCGGCCGTTCCATGGCGGTTATCGAGTTCACCCCGCAAGGCCGGGTGATCAAGGCGAACCAGAACTTCCTCGATACCATGGGTTATCGCCTGGAAGAGGTTGTGGGCCGCCATCATGGGTTGTTCTGCCTGCCGCATGAGCGTGAGTCGGCCGAGTACCGTGAGTTCTGGGCGTCGCTCAATCGCGGCGAATACCACTCGCACCGTTTCGAGCGCATCAACAAGCAGGGCCAGATGGTCTATCTGGAGGCTTCCTACAACCCCATCTTCGACAGCAAGGGCCGTTTGCACAAGGTGGTGAAATTCGCCAGCGACATTACCCGCCAGGTCTGCACCCAGCAGAGTGCCGCCGACGCCGCCCATGCCAGCTCCATGCAGACCGATGCTTGCGCACGCAAGGGAACCGAGGTAGTGCAGCAGGCAGTACAGGTGATCGAGCAGATATCCCAGGAACTGAACGACGCGGCGCGCAGTATCGATGCGGTAAGCAAACAGTCAGATGTGATCGGGCAGATCGTGCTGACCATTCGCGGCATCGCCGACCAGACCAACCTGCTGGCCCTGAACGCGGCCATCGAGGCGGCCCGTGCCGGTGACCACGGGCGTGGGTTTGCCGTGGTGGCCGACGAAGTACGTAACCTGGCTGCGCGCACCAGCAAGGCCACGCTGGAAATCGTCGATGTGGTGCGGCAGAACCACGACCTTTCGCTGCTGGCCGTGGCCAGCATGCAGTCAAGCCTGACCCGTACCGGTCATGGGGTTGCGCTGGCCAATGAGGCCGGCACGGTGATCATGGAAATCCAGCAGGGTTCACGTCACGTCGTGGATGCCATCAGCCAGATCAGTTCGACCCTGCAATTGCACTGAGGGCATCACTCAGTTCGTTCAGCAACGTTTGCAGGCTGGCTTGCAGCTGCGCGCGTTGCTGAACCGTCGGCAGCCCCTGCGCGTGAGCTGCTTCAATGGCTTCGCAATGCCTGACCACCGTGCGCACCCGGATCATCTTCGCCCCGCCCTTGATGCGGTGGGCCAGGTTGCGCACGGTTTCGTCAGGGGCTTCTGGCGCCAATGCGCGCAACGCGGCCAGGTCCTCAGCAACGCTGATTGACAGCTGCTCCAGCAAGTGCCGCGTCAGTTGTTCATCGTCCTGGGTCAGGTGGCGCAATTCGGCCAGGTTGAAACTGCTGCTGCGCGGGGGTTGCACGTGCGTGCCGGCTTGCGGCAAGTGTGCCTTGAGCGTGCGCAAGCCGATAGGCTTGAACAGGCATTCGTCCATGCCGCTGGCCAGGCAGCGGGCGCGCTCTTCGGCTTGGGCATTGGCTGTCACGCCGAGTATCTGGCATGTCGGCAGGCCGTTTTCGGCTTCAAGGCTGCGGATGCGCCGGGTCAGCTCATGGCCATCCATGACCGGCATGCTGCAATCGGTGATCACCAGGTCGAAGCGCGTTGCCTGCCAGCGTTCCAGCGCGACCTGGCCGTTTTCTGCCAGGGTTACGTGATGCCCCAGGGAGTGCAGTTGCCTTTCCAGCAACAGCAGGTTGGCAGGGTAGTCGTCGACCACCAGGATACTCAGTGGGCCACCGCTGCTTTCAGCTACCGGAACAGGTGGCTCTGCCGGCGCTGGCGCCGGGCAGGCTGGCAACTGCAGGCTGACTTGTACCTTGGTGCCGACGCCTTCCACGCTCTGCAGGCTCAAGCTGCCATCCATCAGCTCGGCGAGGGTACGGCTGATGACCAGGCCCAGGCCAGCCCCTTGGCGTGCCCGTGGGCCGTCGGCCTGAACGAAGGCGTTGAACAGCCGCGCCTGATCGGCGGGGCTGATACCGATGCCGGTGTCACGCACAGACAGTTCGATGGTCAGCTTCTCGTGCGAATTGGCTGGAGGCAGCAGCAAGCTGGCCTGAACCTCGCCGCGGTCAGTGAACTTGATGGCGTTGCTGATCAGGTTGGACAGGATCTGCTTCAGCCGCACCGGGTCTGCCAGCACCCAGACCGGCTCGCCAGGCAGCTCACCGTGCAGATGCAAGCCTTTGGCCCGGGCGTTGCCTTCGAACACGCGCAGCGTGGCGCGTAGCAGCTCGACCAGGTTGGTAGGAACCGGCTGCAAGGTAATGTGCCCAGACTCGATACGGGAAATATCGAGAATGTCGCCAATCAGTTCGAGCAGGCCGATGGCCGAATCGTGGGCGGTCTGCAAGGTCTGGGTGTCGTAGCGGCCGCTGCGGCTGTCTTCCAGCGCCAGCTCCAGCAGGCCGATCACGGCATTCATCGGGGTGCGGATCTCGTGGCTCATGGTGGCCAGGAAGGTGCTTTTGGTCTGGCTGGCCTGTTCGGCGTCGTCCTTGGCCTGGCGCAATTGTTCGAGCAGGCCGCGGCTCAGGGCCAGTTGCGCTTGCAACGCGTGCTGGGCCTCGGTGCGCTGGTTGATCAGCTTGCGCAGGTAGCTGTTCCAGAACACCACGCCCGCCAGCAGCAGGGCCGATAGCACCAGCACCTGCAACGCCAGGGTGCGGTAGTCACGCCATGGGCTGTCGCTGACCAACGTGCTGGTGCGCCAGCGATTGATCAGCTGGTTCAGCTCTTCGGGTGGGATGCTCAGCAGCGCCTTGTCGAGGATGGCCTGCAGCTGCGGCTGGTCCGCAGCCACGGCAAACGCGGCAATGGCCGGGTCGTCATCCAGCACGCTGGCGATGCGCAAGCGGCCTTTGAATACATGGTTGATGTAATAGTCGGCATTGATGTGGCTACCCAGTGCAACATCGGCAGCCCCACCGGCCACGGCTTCCATCAGCCCGAGCGGGTTGTCCACTTCGACCAGCCGCGCCTGCGGATAGCGTTGTTGCAGCAGCGCCCGCTGCGGTGAGCCGCGTACCAGGGCAATGCGCTGGCCATCCAGGGCCTTGGTTTGTGCGGGGTAAGTGCTGTCGCTACGGGTTACCAGTACCCGAGGGCTGACCAGGTAGGGGCGGGTATAGCGCAATTGTTTCGAGCGATCGGCGCCGTAGCCCAGGGCGCCGATCATGTGTGCATCACCACGGGCCAGGCGCTTGACCATCGCCTGCGCCGAATCGCTTTCGAGCGGCCGGAACTGCAACCCGGTGCGCAGCGAAATCTGTTTCAGCAAGTCCAGTGTGATCCCGGTTGGGCGGTGTTCGCCGTCGTTGAACGTCAATGGCGCCAGCGATGTGTTGACCAATACGTCGATGCTGGGGTGGGCCGCGATCCAGGCTTCTTCTTCCTGGCTCAAGGCGGTGATGTGGCGCTGCAGCAGAAGGCTGGTGTTGCCACTGCTCCAGCGGCGCAGGATATTCAGGCGCTCACTTTCGGTGATGCGGGCCAGCGCCTGATTGACCAGGCGATGCAAGCGAGGGTTGTCACTGGCCAGGGCAAAGGCGAACGCGCCAGCCGGCACCTGGCAGAAGTGATCGATTTTCAGCGTGCCCTGGTAGCTTTTGCCAATCGTGAAATCGGTGCTGATGGCGTCGCCCAGGTAGGCATCGGCTTCACCCAGGTCGACGGCAGCCAACCCGGCAAGGGTTGAGCGGTACAGGCTTAACTGCGCTTTGGGGTACAAGTTGCGCACGGCGCTGGCCGGCAGGTAATGATCGACCATGGCCAGGCGCAGGCCGGCGAGGTCGGGTGTGTTTTTCAGGCTGGCGCCCTCGCGGGTGACGATCACCGGCAGGTCTTCGGCATACGGGGTGCTCAGGTCGAGCTGGGCATCTGCCGCCTCGAACGCATTGGAGCTGCCCAGCAGGTCGATACTGCCTTCGCGCAACGCGGCGATGGCCTCGTGGCGGCTGTCAAATCGGCGTACCTCGACACTTATGCCCAGCTGCTCGGCGATGATGCCCGCGTAGTCTGCGCTAATGCCTTCGTATTCCTGTTGGCTGACGTTGATTTCAAACGGTGGATAGTCGGGGCGCGAACTGCCTAGCACCAGGTGTTGGCGTTTTTGCAGCCAGTGCCGGTCTTCGCTGGACAGCTCCAGGGGTGGGGCGGCGCTGATAGAGCGGGCCAGCAACTGCCGAGGTTCGCTGCTGGCCAGCAGCGTGGTAGCGCCTGCCAGGCCGGCGGCAAAAAGGATATACGCCAGCAGGCGCTTCATGGCGGCCGAGGGCTCAGTAGACGCTGTTGCGTTTGGCCAGGTCGACCATCTCGACCAGTGATTCGGTCTTGAGCTTCTCCATGATGCGGCCCCGGTAGGTACTGATGGTTTTGGCACTGAGGTTCATGCAGGTGCCGATGTTCTTGTTGTTCTCGCCGCGCGCCAGGCGCCGCAGCACTTCCATTTCCCGGTTCGACAGGCTGGCCAGGCGCACGGGTTCGCTTTCCAGCGAGTTGCTGTTGACCGACATCTGCGGGAAGGTGGAATAGCCTTTCACCAAGGCTTTGAGGGCAAACAGCACCGCATCGTAGTCTTCATCCTTGGTGACGAAAGCACCGATGCCGGCATCCAGGCAACGCCGTACGTACAGGTCGGTGGCCTGGCCGGTCAGCACCATGATCTTTGGCACCGGTTCCAGGCATTGCAAGCGCTTGATGACCTCCATGCCATCCAGGCCGGGCAGGCCGATGTCGAGAATGACCACATCCGGACGCAGGTCGCGGGCCACTTGCGCCACTTCGCTGCCATTGCCGACTTCGCCGACGACATGGAAGCGCTCGCGCTCGAGCAGCATGCGCATGGACAGCCGGACGATGGGGTGGTCGTCGACGATAAGCACGGTTGTCATGAGGAAAACTCCTGTCGGGATGTGGTCCGCTTCCTGGAACACTCAGGAATACGTCTGCAAGGGGGTTAATCGGAAGCGCTGCACGATACGACCAATCCTGAGGTTTGGTAATGCCGAGTATAGAAGTGTTGATAATTCGCGCGCCTGCCGTCGAAAATTCCTACAAGCATTGGGAAAGGCATCACCGCTGACCAAGCGGTAATGCCTGATTTTGAGGGGTTAGGCGCAGGCTGCGTGTGGTTTGCTCACACGTTGGCTGGAGGCAGGGTTGTTGGCCAGCGCCTGGCCAACCCGTGTCGGGCGGGCCATCAGCTGGCCGGAGCAGTTCGGGCAACGCCCCTGAAAGCGGGTTTCGGCGCAGGTGCGGCAGAACGTGCATTCAAAGGAGCAGATCAGCGCATCGGGGCTGTCGCCCGGCAGGTCGGTATTGCAGCACTCGCAATTGGGGCGTAATTCCAGCATGGCCATGACTCCTGTTTGCAGGCGGGAACCCGGAGTCTGCTACGGCTGTGGCAATGCTGGCAATGCTCAGTCGCCAGGGCGATACAGGTGGGCGTGCCCGGCGCGGTACAAGGCCGATTCGGCGAACGGGGTATCGCCCATCACGTGGCCTACCAGGATCAGCGCCGTGCGGCGGAAGTCTTTGGCAGCGACACGTTCGACAATATTGCCGAGGGTGCCGCGCACCCAGTCCTGGTCTGGCCAGGTGGCGCGGTGCACTACAGCCACCGGGCATTGCGCGCCGTAGTGCGGCAGCAGTTCTTCGACAATGCGTGCAAGGTGCTTGACCCCCAGGTGTATTGCCAAGGTGCTGCCATGGCGCGCCAGGTCACCCAGTTGCTCGCCGGGCGGCATGGGCGAACTGTCGCCATAGCGGGTGAGGATCACCGTCTGGGCTACCTGCGGCAGGGTCAGTTCGCAGCCGAGCAGGGCGGCGCTGGCCGCTGTGGCGGTGACCCCGGGAATGATCTGGTAATCGATACCCAGTGCTTGCAAGTGACGGATCTGCTCACCGATGGCGCCATACAGGCTGGGGTCGCCGCTGTGTACCCGGGCCACGTCCTGGCCTTGTTCATGTGCGCAGCGCATGGCGGCGATGATCTGTTCCAGGTGCAGTTCGGCACTGTTGATCACGGTCTGGGCCTGGTGGCCTTCGAGCACGGCGGCAGGTACTAGTGAGCCGGCATAGATGATCACCGGGCATTGGCGGATCAGCCGTTGGCCCTTGACCGTGATCAGTTCCGGGTCGCCGGGGCCGGCGCCGATGAAGTAGACCGTCATGGATAGTCCTTGCAGGAAAAAGGAGTGAAGCGTTCAGCAGGCCAGGGCGATCGTTGCCGGGCCCAGTATCTGGCGGGTCAGTAACAGCCGGGCTGTAGTGCCAGCCTGCTGGCTGGCCAAGGCCAGCGCCGTGCTCTCGGCCACGCCCCAGCAGCCACTGTGGGCATGGGCGGCGGCAGAGCGGTGGCTGAGCAGTGGCTCAAAGACTTGCAGTTGCGCGCTATGGTACAGCACCAGCGGCAGGCCGAGGCGGTCGGCCAGCTGCTGCAAGCCAGCTTCATCGGCCTTGAGGCTGATGCTGGCAATGCCGCGCAGGTCTGCCAGCGCCAGGCCCTGGCTGGCCAGGGCTTGGTGCAGCAGGGTTTGCAGGGTATCCGCCGGGCATCCCCGGCGGCAGCCGAAGCCTGCGTAGAAGGCCGGCATCAGGCCTGGCTGGGGCGGCGGAACAGCCACGCACTGAGCAGGCCCAGGGCCAGCCAGAAAGCCGCGTTGGTCAGCCAGGAGGCCAGCTTGAACTGGGTCTCCAGGGCCTCGGGGGCCAGGCTCTCATGCACGTCGGGCTGTGGTGCGCCGATGACATGGGGGATTACCAGCAGCACGGCGCCCAGCGCCTTCAGCAGCCAGTGGCGGCCGAATACCAGCAAGGCCAGGCCCAGCGCGGTGGCGCTGGCGGTACCGATCCACCAGGCCTGGCGTTGCCCCAGGTCGGCGGCAGCAGTACCGGGCAGTTCCGGTGGCAGGCCCAGGGTGGGGGCCAGGCAGAACACGGCGAAGCCGGCCAGGCCCCACAGCGCACCCGTACTGGCACGCTGCGGCTCGCGCAGGCTGTACAGGGCCGCGAGGATCAGGGCGAAGCCAACGGCGACCACCAGGTTGCCACCGGTGGTGGACAGCACACGTTGCCAGCCGTCTTCCGGCGACCAGGCCTCGGCGCTGTGTTCATGGGCAGCTACTTCACTGCCATGTTCGTGGTGGGCAACGGGCGCCGAGGATTCGTACGTTTCCGCTTCAAGGATCAGCGGTGCGACCCAGAAGCTTTGCAGCAGGGTTAGCAGCAGGGCCGCAAGCAGCCCGCTGAAGCCCGCGGTACGGGCAATGCGCGTGATCATCAGGCGTACTCAGTGGCAGGGGAAGGCGGCGCTGTGGCGGGTGTCGTGGGCGGCGTTGTGCACGGCCTCGATGTGCGAGAAACCTGCGAAGTAAACCAGGCACAGGCCCAGCAGGCTGGCGCCGACGGCGATGACCAGGCGTTGGCTGAGGGTGACAGGGGTGGCAAGGCTGTGCTGCTTGGCGCTGGTGACGGGCATGACGCGTTCCTCTGCTTTTTTGTGGGCAACGGGCAAGCGCGGCAGCCCCGGGCGTGATCGCCCAGGGGAATGCAACAGCGCCCGCCCACCGCGGGGTGTTTGTTCGTGAACGCCAGGCCGGTCTCCGGGCTTGCGAGGAGGAGCAGGGCTCCTGAAAAGCGTCACCTTCCCATGCCGCACTACAAGGCACAGTGGTATGGACGCTTCGCTCGCTTACCGTTGCGGGGGCAGCACCGGGTTTGTCTTGCCCTGCTGGAGGGCGTGCGACGCACCGGTTTCCCGTTTCACCCCAAAAGGGGCACCTGAACGTGAGGCATAAGGAGAGCATGGGGTGGGCTTGGCGTCAATTGCCAGTTTACATAGGCGTGCCGCCTTACCTGTGGGATCGGGTTCACCCGCGAACACCGGCTTTGCCGGTGCCATGCACCGCGTTGGTTTCTTCGCGGGTGAACCCGCTCCCACAGGTATTTCACTGGCCTTGGCAACAGTTACGCTCCTTGTGACCACAACTGCGTCAGCGAATCTGAAGGCAGTGATATCCCTGTGGGAGCGGGCTTGCCCGCGAAGGGGCCAGTACAGCGAGTAGAGGCCTAGGCTGTGCGCGCGCTGCGCCCGGCCTCGCGCTGTTCGACCAGTGCCCGAATACGTGGGATCAGGTCTTGCCCATACTCCACCGCATCACGCAACTGGTCGAACCCACGGAACAGGAACGTACTAACCCCCAGCTCGTAATAAGCCAGCGCCGCCTCGGCCACCTGGTCCGGCGTCCCCACTAGCGAAGTGGAGTTACCTGCACCGCCCCCTAGCGCCGCAATCTCGGTCCACAGCCGGGTGTCATGCACCTTGCGCTGGCTGGCCAGCTGCACCAGGCGTTCGGAGCCGGCATTGCTCTTGCCGAAGTTCTTCTCGCGGCGGTTGCCCTGGCGGATGCCGATGCGCTCCTGGGCGTCGGCCAGGATACGCTCGGCGCGGGCCCAGGCTTCGGCCTCGGTGCCCCCCAGGATCGGCCGCAACGACAGGCTGAAGCGGATGTGCTTTTCGCGCCCGTAGCGGGCCGCGGCCTTGCGCACCTTGGCGATGCGCTCGCGCACCTGCTCCAGCGGCTCGCCCCACATCATGTACACATCGGCGTGCTTGGCGGCCACTTCGACGGCGGCGTCTGACGCGCCGGAGAAATAGATCGGCAGGTGCTGTACCGGCTTGACCAGCGTCAGGTTGTCCTCGACGCGGTAGTGGGTGCCTTGGTGGTCGAAGGGTTCGTGGCGGGTCCAGGTGTTGCGCAGCACCTGCAGGTACTCATCCGTGCGGGCATAACGGGCATCCTTGTCGAGGAAGTCGCCATCGCGCTGCAGGTCGCCGCTGTCGCCGCCGGTGATGACGTTGATCGAGGCCCGGCCGCGGCTCAGCTGGTCGAGGGTGGCGAACTGGCGGGCAGCGAAGGTTGGGGCCTGGAACCCTGGGCGGTGGGCGACCAGCAGGCCGATGCGCTCGGTAAGCGCTGCCACGTAGCTGGCAAGGATCATCGAGTCTGGCGCACTGGTGTTGACTGCCAGCAGCGCCTTGTCGAAGCCGCCGTACTCCTGGGCCTGGGAGAAGGCCTTGATGAACTCCAGATCAACCAGCGGACCTCGCGGCGCCTGGGATTCGCTGCTTTCCTGCGGGCCGATGAGGCCGATGAATTCGAGGCTCATGGGTGAAGCTCCTGTACTGTTGAGTGGGCGAGTCGGGCCGCGACAGGAGCGCATGCGTGATGCAGGGGAGACTGCCTGGCGGGGCGGTGGTGGATGGCCTCCGCCAGGTGTGGGGTCGGTCTTGGTGGGTAGACCATAGCGTGGGGTGGGTGGGGTTGTGAAAGGCTTTTTGGATCTATGCTAATCATGATTTTAAAGCATAATAACAATTTGATAATATGCTAAACAGGCATTTTGCTGTGATTGACAACCGGGATTGGCTGGGCCCCGTTAGTGGTTCTCCCGAATTTTTTTTGCTTTTTGAGGTTGAAAGCGCGTTTCAGAGTAGACACGGGGAAATTTTGTGAAATTGGGGTGTGGATCGGGAAACAAGCCAGGGAAAGGTTCTGAGAGCACACCGAGAATAAATTTTCCTGAGCGTGGGTACTCAGTGATAGACGAATAAATAATTCCGGCATATGCGTCCACCTTCATCCTGTTGAGGTCCGCAAATTGTTGTGCAAATGTGGGTCTTCCGCTCGAGGACAATCCGGTCAAGCAAGTGACAAAGGTAGCTTTTTGATAATCACTTGTCTTGATTCCATTATTTCCAAGCCAATCGGTGAAACCTTTTGCCGTCAGCTGTTTCGCGCCGACCTGAAGTGCATCGGTACCGCCGTGACTGTGGATCACCAATGACGGCTTCTTGAACAGTCCGCCCCCGGATCTGTAGATTCCGTATTCCTGATCGAATGATTTCAGTCTTTTCATGCTTTTTATGTAGTTGAATTTTTTCCCAAAAAATACACTCGGTAGTTGTGCAGCTCTCCCAAGCGGGTCAATAAGGTTCACTGGATCATTGCGCACATACGCATAGGCGCTGATTCCTCCTTCGCCAAAGGGGCTGCTGCTGTCGGGGCTCAAAAAACGCATCATTTCTGTCGAGTACCAACGATATCCTGCACCAAGGCCGTACATACCTGTGACGGTATCGCGGCGCTCACCATTGAAGGCAATAAGCAGTTTTGAAGTGGAATGGTAATACCCAAAGGCGGAGTGTGACAGCGCTTGCATGACATGACGGTCTGACATCGCGACAGAGGAGTGCGTGCTGTCTGAGGCAATCAATTCAGCAGAGGAGTCCCTGTCGCGTTGGATAGCGAGTGCCTGGTGGTCATCATTGATTATGCGAATGGTTGGGGATTGGGAAACTATTGAGGCTGGGCGATCTGACTGATAAAAGACAAACATGATGCAGGCTCCTGATTTTGCCTCAGCCTGAGATACTGCCGGCAGTCACGCAACTGGCAGAAATATCAGGCTGTGGGGCTACAAGCTCAAGCCGCTACAGTGACCAATCGCCCGGGAACGGCGGCAATCAGCTCTCGCGTATATTCACTCGTTGGCCTGTCGAACACCTGCGCTACCGTCCCTTGCTCCACCATCTGCCCCTGACGCAACACCAGCACCTGATCAGCCATGCTCGCTACCACCGCAAGGTCATGTGACACCAGCACATACGCCATGCCCAGCTCCCGTTGCAGCTCATCCAGCAGTGCCAGAATCTGTGCCTGCACCGACACATCCAGCGCACTCACTGGCTCGTCGAGCAGCAACAACTCCGGCTGCAACGCCAGCGCCCGGGCGATAGCCACGCGCTGGCGCTGGCCACCCGACAATTCGCGAGGCAGGCGGTCAAGGTAGCTGAGCGGCAGGTGCACGCGCTCGATCAGTTCGCGTGCACGCTGCTCCAATGCAGCACCTTTGAGAAGGCCAAATGACACCAGCGGCTCGACGATGCTGTCGAACACGGTAAACCGTGGGTCGAGGGCGGCGAAGGGATTCTGCTGCACCAGCTGCATACGCCGGCGCAAAGGGCGAAACTGCTGCCAGCTGTAACCGGTGACGTCCTGCTGGTCGAACAGAATGTGGCCGTGGCTGGGTGCTTCCAGGCCCAAGGCGATGCGCAATGTGGTGCTCTTGCCCGACCCCGACTCGCCGACAATGGCCAGTGTCTGCCCGGGGTGCACCTGCAAGTCGAGGCCTTGCAGGGCGACAAAACGGTTGTCCTGGCCTTTTACCTTGGGCAGGTCGAAGGCCTTGCCAACCCCGTGCAGGCTCAGGATCGGCTTTGCCCCAGGCGCCAAGGGGCGGGGCTGGCGCCGTGCACCGAATGCCGGTGCAGCATTGAGCAGGGCACGGGTATAGGGGTGTTGGGGGGCTTGCACGATCTGTACAGGTGGGCCTTGCTCGACCAGTTCGCCCTGCTTCATCACCAGCAGGCGGTCGGCGCGGTCGGTGGCCATGCCCAGGTCGTGGGTGATGATCAGCAGCGAGATGCCACGCTCGGCCACCAGCCGCTGCAAATGATCGAGGATCTTGCGCTGCACGGTTACGTCCAGCGCGCTGGTGGGTTCGTCGGCGATGATCAGGCGCGGGTTGCCGGCCAGGGCAATGGCAATCAGCACCCGTTGGCGCATGCCGCCAGACAGTTCGTGTGGGTATTGGCGGGCGCGCAAGGGCGGGTTGTCCAGGCCAACCTGAGTGAGCAGCTCCAGCACATCGGCATCGACGCTGCGCGACCGGCCGCCCTGGGCCAGCACCAGCGCTTCGCCGATCTGCTGGCCAATGCGCAAGGTGGGGTTGAGGCTGACCATCGGGTCCTGCGGCACCAGGCCTATGGTGCGCCCGCGTAATTGACGTTTCTGCCGTTCACTGGCCCGCGCCACATCCAGTCCGTTTACCCACAATTGGCCGCTGTCGATATGCGCGGTAGCAGGCAGCAGGCTGAGCAGGGCGTTGGCCAGGGTCGACTTGCCCGAGCCCGACTCGCCGACAATGGCCACGGTTTCACCCTGGGCCATGCTGAAGCTAAGGTGTTTGACGGCTTGCGTGGTATGGCTGGCTGCGCGGTAGCTGATGCACAGGTCGCGCACGGCAAGCAGTGGCTGGTCGTTCATCGTGCGTGCTCCTCGAAGGTACGGGCCAGGTGGTTGAGGCTGAACACCACCGCGACCACGAACAGGCCGGGCAGTAGCGATACCCAAGGGGCGGTGATCAAAAAGTGCCGGCCGTTGGCAATCAAGGTGCCCCATTCAGCGGCTGGCGGTGCTGCGCCAAAGCCGAGAAAACTCAGGCCGGCAGTGGCCAGGATGGCGGCACCGAAGTCCAGCGTGGCCAGCACGGCCACCGGCCCCCAGGTATTGGGCAGCACATGCCGCAGCAAGGTGCGGCGCCAGCTGGCGCCCCCCAGGCGTGCGGCCTCGACATAAGGCAGGGTCTTGACCCGTAGCACTTCGCCGCGGGTGGTGCGGGCAAAGCCAGGGATGATGCCGACACCCACGGCAATCGCTACCGGCACCGTGCCAAAGCCGATGGCAGTGACGATGGCCAGCGCCAGCAGCAGGCCTGGCAGGGCCAGCAGCACATCCACCAGGCGCATGAGGGCGGCATCCACGCGGCCGCCGGCAAACCCGGCCAGCACGCCCAGGCTCAGGCCACCGGCCAAGGCGATGCCAACCGCCAACAGTGCTGCCTGCACCGACAGGCTGGCGCCGTACACCACGCGGGTATACAGGTCGCGGCCCAGCTCGTCGGTGCCGAACCAGTGGGTGGCACTGGGGGCCCGCAGTTTGTCGAAGGGCGATGTGGCATAAGGGTCGAAGCTGGTCAGCCAGTGCGGCGCCAGTGCCGCCAGCAAGGCGAACAGCACCACCACCAGCGCCAGGCTGAAGCCCGGGCGTGCCAACAAAGGGGCGAGTGCCTGGCCCACGCGCTGCAGGCGGGTGCGGCGCTTCCAGGTTGCAGGCGGGGCGGCGGCTCGCAAGGGGTGAGTATCGGCGGTCATGGTCAGGTCACCTTCGTGGCGTGAGCGATACGGGGGTCGAGGTACGGGTACAGCAGGTCGACGATCAGGTTCACCAGCACGAAGGCGGCCGCAGACACCGCGACAATCGCCAGCACCACCGGAATGTCCTGCCTTAGCACCGCCTCCTGGGCAAGCCGGCCCACGCCGTTGCGCGAGAAGATGGTCTCGACCAGTACCGCCCCGGACACCGTGTTACCCACTTGCAGGCCCACCAGGGTGAGGATGGGTAACGCGGCGTTGCGCAGGCCATGACGCGCCTGAACCTGGGCACGGCTCAGGCCCTTGGCGAATGCGGTGGCGATGTAAGGCTCCTGCCACACACCCTGAAACCCGCGCTGCAGCACCTGGGCGTATACCGCGGCGCTGGGGATGGCCAACGTCACGGCCGGCAGCACCAGGCTGGCAAAGCCCTGGCTGCCGGTGGCCGGGAACCAGCCCAGGCCAAAGGCAAACACCTGGATCAGCAGCAGCCCCATCCAGAACACCGGCACCGAAAAGCCCAGCGATGGCAAGCGCGACAGCGCAACCTTCAACGGTTGCCATTGCAGGTAGGCGGTGAGGTAGGCCAGGCCGATGCCACCCAGTAACGACAGCACGATGGCAAAGCCGGCCAGCGCCAGGGTTTGCGGCAGGCGCTCGGCCAGCAGCGCAGTCACTGGCCGGTTCAACGACAGCGACTGGCCGAGGTCGCCATGCAATGCACGCCACAGCAGGTCGAAGTACTGCTCGAAGATACCCTTGTCCAGCCCGTAGTAGGCACGTGCCTTGGCAAGGTCCTCGGGCGACAGCCCATCGGCTTCCATGCCCGAGGCACTGAGCATGATCGCCAAGGTGTCGCCGGGCAGCATGTACAGGATGAAATAGGTGATGGTATAGGCGCCCCACAGCACCAGCAGCGCCTGGCCGATACGGCCGATCAGGTAGCGGTTCATGGCTGCGCGACCTGGATGTCACTGAGGAAAGCAAAGCCCTCGGCGGTCCAGCGGAAGTCCTTGACCCGTGGTGCGGTAGCGGCCTGCCACACGCGTTCGTACAGCGGGAACGCCGAGGCTTCATCCACCAGCAGGTCCTGCAACTGCCCATAGGCCTGGGCGCGTTGATCGTCGCGTGTGGCAGTGATGCCGTTGTCGAACAAGGTCTGCGCCTGGGCCAGGGTATGTGGTTCGTACGTATTGGTGGCCAAGGTGGCACTGCTGGCGGCGCGCGGATCGAGGATGGTTTGCAGGATGATCGGGTCGGCGCGGGTCATGTAGGTGGAGGTGAGGTCGTAGTTGCCCGAGGCGTTGCCGGCCACCCACTCGGCGCGGGTCAGCACATTCAGCTTGAGGTCGATGCCGACCTTGCGCAGTTGGTCCTGTACCAGCACATCACCGGCGCTTTCGGCGGGGGTGAGGTTGTAGCGCAGGGTCAGGCGCTTGCCGTCCTTGTGCCGGTAGCCATCGTCGCCCTTGCTCCAGCCGGCAGCATCCAGCAGGCGTTCGGCGCCTTGCGGGTCGTAGGCGAGCTTGTCGGCTTGAGGTTTGAAGTACGGTGTGGTCACGTCATACACCCCGGTTACTACCGGGAACTCGGCGTTGTATACGGTGTGCGCATAGCTGGTGCGGTCGATGGCCTTCTGCAAGGCCAGGCGCACCTGGCGGTCGCCGAGCAGGCGGTCGTTGCGGGTGTTGGGGTACAGGTTAAGCGCCGGGCCTGGCAGCGAGCGGCTCTGGATGGTCGCGCCTTTTGCCTGGAACAGTTTCAGGTCAACTTCGGAGAACGGGTTGCGCGGCCAGAGGATGTCGGCCTTGCCCTGCAGGAACAGGCCGTTGCGCACGCTTTCTTCGGGGATGTAGGTGATCTCCACGCGGTCGAGGTGGGCCGCGCCGGGGTTTTTGACGTTGGCCGAGGCCCAGGCGTAGTCCGCCCGCTTGACCAGGCTCGCGCCGACTTCCGGGGTGTAGTGTTCGAGGGTGAACGGGCCGGTGCCAATGATCTTGCCCAGCGAACGCTCCTGGGCGCTGAGCGCGTAGGAGGCGGGGGCGAGGATGGCCAGGTTGGTGGTGGAGGTGGCCTGCAGGAAGCCGGCGTTGGGGCGCGACAGCACCAGGCGTACGGTGAACGGGTCGACCACTTCGGCACGGTCGTAGCCTGCCAGGTAGGTGGCGCCAAAGGTGGCGGGCAGTTGTGTGGCGAACGCCTTGTTGCTGTCGAAGGCGGTTTTCACGGCTTGGGCGTCGAAGCGCTCGCCGTTGCTGAAGGTGACGTCCTGGCGCAGGTGGAAGGTGTATTGCAGCGCGTCGTCGCTGACTTCCCAGCTTTTCGCCAGCCATGGGATGATGCGGCCTGTGGCCGGGTCCTGGTCGGTGAGCGATTCGGCGACGTTGCGCAGCAATACACGGTGCTCCAGCCAGTAGACCTGGAACGGGTCGACGCTGACCAGCGTGGTGTTGTCGCCCCAGAAGGCGATGTTCAGGGTTTTGCTGGTGCTTTCTTCGCTGGAAGGGGAGCAGCCGGCGAGTGTGAAGGCCAGGGTGGCGCAGGCCAGCAGGTTTCTGGCCAGGTGGAATGGGGGCATTGGGTGATCCTTGCGTGATAGTGGTTTTGCCTGTGCTGGCCTCTTCGCGGGCACGCCCGCTCCCACAGGTACTGCATGCATTTCAAGATCGGTGCGATCCCTGTGGGAGCGGGCGTGCCCGCGAAGAGGCCGGTACAGGCCAAAGAAAACCTGTCAGTCCTGGTAATCCAGCCCCTCCCGGTCCAGCTGCCGGATCAGTGCATCCCAATGCCGCTGAATGCCTTCCCCCAACCCATCGGAAAACCGTTTCGATTGCTCATGCACCTTGGCAATCGCCGCCGGCGCCGCATGCAGCAACTGGTCATTGCCCCCGGCCTGCGCCGCCACCTGGATGTTGCAGGCGCGCTCCAGCCCATGCAGTTCGCGGAAGGCATGTTCCACGCTGACACCCCCGGTCAGCAGCCCGTGATTGCGCAGGATCAGGATGTTGCTGTCACCCAGGTTGGCCACCAGCCGTTGCTGCTCGTCCAGGTCCAGGGCGACGCCTTCGTAGTCGTGGTACACCACGCGGCTGTAGTACGCCAAGGCGTGCTGCGAGATCGGCAGCAGGCCATCACGCTGGGCCGACACCGCTGCGCCATCACGGGTGTGGGTGTGCAGCACGGCCTTGAGGTCATGCCGGGCGCGGTGGATGGCACTGTGAATGACATAGCCTGCCTGGTTGATGCCCAGGCCCAGCGGGTCGTCGATGATGGTGCCGTCCACATCCACCTTCACCAGGTTGGACGCGGTGATCTCGTCGAACAGCAGGCCGAAGGCATTGATCAGGAAGTGCTCGTCAGGCCCCGGTACGCGTGCCGAAAAATGCGTGTAGATGTGGTCGGTCCAGCGGAACAGTGCGGCCAGGCGGTAGGCGGCTGCCAGCTTTACCCGCACCTCCCATTCCTCGGCGCTGACCCGTTGGCGCACAGTGTTTTCCTGGGGGGGGACGATAGACAGTGCAGTCATGGTGTTCTCCAAAATGTGTGGTTCAGTAGCCGCGCTGGGTGTCGACCAGGTTGAGCAGCGGCGCCTGTTCGCGATAACGGGAAAAGTTGTCGAGGAATGCCTCCAGCAGCGCCGGGTAGCCATCCTCGGAAATGGCTGAGGTGTGCGGTGACAGGAATACCCGTGGGTGGTGGTACAACGGGTGGCCCGCCGGCAGCGGTTCGGGTTCGGTGACATCGAGGCTGGCGCGGCCGATCAGCCCGCTGTCCAGGGCATCGAGCAGGGCGTCCTGATCCAGCAGGCCGCCACGGGCGATGTTGACCAGGTGCAGCCCGGGCTTTGCCTGGGCCAGTACCTGGCGGTCGATCAGGCCACGGGTGGCGGGGGTGAGCGGGGCGGCGATGACCAGGTGATCGCTGCCGGCAAACAGCTGCTGCAGGTTGTCGACGCGCCGCACGCCCGGCACCTCGGCAATGGGCTGGCCTGGGCGGTTCAGCGCCAGTACCGGCATGCCCAGGGCGCTTGCCTTGCGTGCCAGGCTCTGGCCGATGCTGCCGAAGCCGAAGATGCCCAAGGTGCGGCCACGTACGGGGGCCAACGGCGTCAGGCGCCAGTCGGCATCCTTTACCCACAGGCCCGGCAATTGCTTGGCAGCGGCGAACACCAGCGCCAGGGCAAACTCAGCCACCTGCTCGGCATTGGCGCCGCGGCCGCTGGTGACCGGTGGCCCCTGGAACACCCAGTCGGGGTAGAAGTCGATGCCCGAGGACACCACCTGCACCCAGCGCAACGTCCACGGCCAGCCGGCTGGAGGGGTGTCTACGCGGTTACCGCGTACATTGATCGGGCGCACGATGAACACGTCGGCAGGGACATCCAGCTGCAACTGGCCCGGGGCGATATCGATTACCTCATGGTCGGGCAGTTGATCGCGCAGGTATTGGTTGGCCGGTGCGTCCAGTTGGCTGGCGATGATCGAATGGCTCATGCCGCCACCTCCGTCAGTGCGGCGCGGCCGACATGGCCGAGCACCACGTCGTCCTGAGGGGTGTGGATGCGGCTGCACAGCACATCACGGTAGTGCCGCTCCAGCGGGTTGCGCCGCGACAGGCCAGGGTTGCCGGCAGCCTCGATGGCCAGCTCTACGGCCTGGATGGCGTTGCGGCTGACCAGGTGCTTGAGCTGCCCGGCATGGCGCGGATCGACCTGTCCGGTCACGGCCGCGTTAAGCAGGCTCTGGTTGGCGAACAGCAACGTGTCGATACGCCCGACCACGTCCTGGAAACGCGCCAGGCTGGCCAGCGGTGCACCCAGGTTGGACGGCACCCGCTGGTTCAGGAACTGCACCAGCCAGTCGCGTGCGGCCTGGGCCACACCGTCGTAAAGCGCCGGTAGCAGCACTGCCATCCACAGCAGGCCGGTGCTGTCGAGTTCGGGGCGTGGTGCGCTGGCCGGGCTGACGCTGACAGCATGATCGAGCGGGATCAGCACCTCGTCGAACTGCACCTCATGGCTGCAGGTGGCGCGCATGCCCAGGTGGTCCCAGTCTTCGACGATCCGAATGCCCGGGGTGTCCTTGTGCACCAGGAAGCCGCCCACCAGTGGGTCCTGGTCGTCGCTGCGGGCCCACACCAGGTACCAGGTCAGGCCATGGCTGCCGGTGGAGTAGATCTTGCGCCCGGACAACCGCCAGCCTTCGGCAGTGCGCCGGGCGAGGGTGGCCGGCAGGCCGCCGCGGGCTGGGGTGCCCAGTTCCGGTTCTACGCGAAATGCGTTGATCAGCGCGCCGTCGGCCACTGCGGTGCGGGCCACTTGCAGGCGCAGGTGCTCAGGCCAGCGGGCTTCGTCCTGCAGGCGAAAGTGCTGCAGGTACTGCATCACCAGGATCAGGGCGGTCGACGGGCAACCTTTGCCGACGGCAGCAATGACCTGGCGTGCACTGGCCAGGTCGGCACCGCCGCCGCCCAGGTCGCGGGGCACCGTGAAACCCAGCAGGCCATGGCGGTGCAGCAGGCTGAAGTTGTCGGCGGGGAATTGACCGCTGCGGTCGTAGCGTTCTGCGTTGGCGGCCAGGGCCTGGGTGAGTTCGGCAAGTGCGCTGGCGGAAGGGGGGTGACTCATGGGTATTCATCCCTGGAACACGGTGGGTTTCTAAGACCGTATTCGTATGGATGAGCGCTGTAAAAGTCTTTTTAGTTCTATGCTAATTATTAGATGTAAGAATTACATAGATTAATTGTTATGCAGTTTTGTTATTTTAATGGGATTGGGTCATGGGGGGCTGCTGCGCAGCCCTTTCGCGACGCAAGGCCGCTCCTACAGGGAACTGTGCTCCGCGGCAGCTCAACCACAGAGCTGCTGGCCAGCCACCCGACCGAACAGTTCAACGGGCTCCTGCAAGTTGCCCAGGTAGCGTGGGTGGAACAGCCACAGGTCCACCTGCGGTTTGAAGTCCGTCACATTGACCACGTCCAGCGCATCCCGATGGCGGCTGTTCTGCAACAACGGTTCGGGCACCAGCCCGAGCCCCTGCCCATTGGCCACCAGGCCCAGTTGCAGCTCGGTACCAAAGGTCTCCAGGTTGATCGACAGGCTCAGCCCCTGTTCGCTCAGGGCACGCTGCAGCCCGGCGCGGAAGCCGCAACCATCGGGGTTGAGCACCCAGCCGCGGGTGTAGCAGTCTTTCAGCTTGAGGCTGCGCTTGCCGCTACTGCCCTTGGCCGCCACCACCCGTAGCGGCATGCGTGCAATCGACTGGCTGGCAATGCCCTCGGGGAAGATCTTGCCCGGTGGGAACAGGGCGGCGGCGGCATCCAGTTCGCCGTTTTCCATGCGGGCGATCAGGCTGCTGCCCCAGCCGCTGGTAACCTGGGTGCGCAGGTCCGGGTAGGTTTCACGGATTTGCGCCAAGGCATCGAGCAGCACCACATCGCCCAGGGTTTGCGGAACGCCCAGGCGCAGGGTGCCGGACGGCGCGCCGTCGTTGGCCACCAGTTCGCGCAGCGAGTCGATCTCACGCAGTATCGCCTTGCACTGCTCGTACACCCGCAGGCCCATGGGGGTGGGCTTCAGCGGTTTGGTGTTGCGGTCGAGCAGGGTGGCGCCCAGGTCTTCTTCGAAGTTCTGCACCCGGCGGGTGATGGCCGGCTGGGTCAGTTGCAAAGCCTCGGCGGCGAGGTTGGTCGACTGGCAACGGATGACGGCCACGAAGGCGTCCATGTCATCGATTTTCATATACGGCGCTCACATAGTGGGGCGGTGGGACATACCTGAGGAGAATAATCCTCATTGCTTGGAATGTCACAACCGCTGTGCCCCTTACGCGCTCTCCCGGGCAATCAGCTCACACGCCAACAGGTTCAGCCGCTGTACCTCACCTTCACACTCCACCACCCCCAGGTGCTGGAGCACCCGCAGCGCCGCCACTTCGCCAATTTCCCGCGAGGGTGGGCGCAGGGTGGTCAGGCTGGGCAACAGCATGTCGGCAAAGGGGTAATCGCCAAAGCCGACGATGGCCATGTCTTCAGGCAGGCGCAAACCGGCGCGTTGGCCGGCCAGCAGGGCGCCAGCGGCCAGGTTGTCATTGGCGAAGATGATTGCTTCGGGCCGTGGGGCACGGCGGATCAACGCTTCCATGGCCTGCTTGCCCGCCTCGAACGGCGCGCAGTCGGCCGAAGGCACGAATACCCAGGGCTCGAGCCCGGCTTCCTGCAATGCTTCGACGTAGCCATCACGCCGCTCCAGCGCGCTAAGGTCACCGGCTGCACTGTTCTGCACGAATGCGATGCGCCGGTGGCCCTTGCCCAGCAAGTAACGGCAAGCCTGCACCCCCACCTGATGATGAAGAAAACCTACCTGCAACGGCGCCCGTTCCGGGCGGTAATCCCAGATTTCCACCACGGGCACGTCTGCGTCGGCCAGCATCTTTTCCGTGGCCGGGCTATGGAAATGGCTCGTGACCACCAAGGCCGCCGGCGACCAGCCAAGAAAGGCCCGCACCGCGCTTTCTTCCTGCGCTTCGCTGAAGTAACTGGACGCCAGCAGCAGCTGATAGCCATGCCTGCCGAGGGTATCGCTGAAGGCCTGGATAGTCTGGGCGAAGATCGGCCCGGAGATGTTCGGGATCACCATGCCGACAATGCGCCCGCGCGCCGAGGCAAGCCCCCCGGCGACCAGGTTGGGCACATAGCCCAGTGCCTGCACGGCGGCTTCGATACGCTCGCGCAAAGGCGGCGAAACCTGGTCTGGCTGGTTGAAGTAGCGCGACACGCTGATGGCCGAAACCTCAGCATGCCGTGCTACCTCCGCGAGGGTGACGCGGCCTGCGCCGCGGCGCTTGCGGGGTGGATCCTTGGCCTGGCTCACCGGGCTGCCTCCTGGGGAAATGGCGCGATGTTAGCGCTAACGGGAAGGCGCTTGGCAAATAGCTTAATTGCATATAAGCCTGACTTTTAAGTATTTGACGTGCTAAGCGGACCCCTCTGATACTTGTTCATGTTAGCGCTAACAAGCGCTGCTGTTGGCAAGCGCCTGCCACTCGCACGAGCGAGACCAGACAACCACAGCAATTCCGTGTCGGCCCCGCCAGAGGGGGCCTGGTCTGGTTTCCCGAGGCAGTGAGCATCATGCATAAAAGCCGTACACCGTTCCCCGCTACGCAACGTCGGCCATTGGCCGCAGCCATCCTTCTGGCCGCTTTCGGCCAAGGCGCCCAGGCAGCCGAACCGGCTGAAGCGGGCGCTCCACAGGCCACCGCATTGGGCGCTGTGACCGTTACAGCCACGCGTCGCGAAGCCACCTTGCAGGAAGTGCCAGTGGCGGTGTCGGTGATCGATGGCGAGCAGCTGGAGCGCGACAACCGCAACAACGTTGCCAGCATCGTCCAGCAAGTGCCTACGCTCAATTATCGCGCCGGCGCTTCCAACAAGGACACTTCGCTGTTCATCCGTGGCGTGGGTACCATTTCCACCTCGCCGGGCGTCGAGCCAACGGTGGCTACGGTGGTTGACGGCGTGGTGTTCGGCCGGCCGGGCCAGTCGACCCTGGACCTGCTGGACCTGGAGCGCATCGAAGTACTGCGCGGGCCACAGGGTACGCTGTTTGGCAAGAACGCCTCGGCCGGTGTGCTCAACGTGGTCAGCAAGGCCATCCCCGAGCAGACCCAGGGCTATGTGGACTACTCGCATTTCGGTGGTGGCGATGAGAACCGCCTGCGCTTTGGCATAGGCGGGCGCCTGAACGAGCAGTTGAAGGGGTCGTTGAGCACCTTGTGGGGCGACTACGATGGCAATGTCGAGAACGTCGCCAATGGCCACGATGTCAATGGCTACGAACGCAAAGGCGCCCGCGGCAAGCTGGAGTTCGAGCCTAACGAAGACCTGCGCCTGACCCTGATCGCCGACTACATGAAGGGTGAGGACACCTTGCCCAGCGGCGTGATCACCAGTGCCAGCGCTGCATTTGCCAGCCAGTTGCGCCCGGTGACGCCCAGCGCACACAACCGCGACATCAACAGCGACTTCAAGACCCACGTCGAGGACGAGAACCAGGGGCTGTCGGCGCAGCTGGACTGGCAGTTGGGCGACTACACCCTGACTTCGATCAGCGCCTGGCGAGGCTGGGACAACACCCAGTACCAGGACGGTGACCGCCGTGCCTTGCTGCCGGTGACCGCATCCCACGACAAGGGCACGGTGGACTATGACCAGTACAGCCAGGAGTTTCGCCTGACCTCGCCCAAAGGCCAGTTCAACGAGTATGTGCTTGGCGCCTTCTACATGCACGGCACTTCAAACGAGACCTACCAGCGCCTGTCGGTCAACGGTGGTGTCGCCAACAGTGGCCGCGCCGACTATTCCACCACCAACGACAGTGTTGCGCTGTTCGGCGAGAACACCTTCAGTTTCACCGACGACTTGCGGGCCATATTCGGCCTGCGCTGGACCCACGACGACCTTGAGTATGACCACCGTCGTGTCTCCACCTCGGCCACTGCTGTGACCGGCATCCAGCCCTCGACCGCAAGTTCCGGCTCGGTGGACGAGGACGGCTGGAGCGGCCGGACCGGCCTGCAATACGACTTCAACGACAACCTGACCGGCTACGTCACCTACTCGCGCGGCTACAAGGGCCCGGCTTACAACGTGTTCTTCAACATGCAGCCGCGTGACACCGAGGCGCTCAAGCCCGAGACCTCCGATGCCTACGAAATCGGCCTGAAAAGCACCGCGCTGGACAACCGCCTGACCGCCAACCTGGCGGTGTTCCACACCGATTACGACAACTACCAGGCCAACTTCTTCGACACCGTGGCCAACCAGGTGGTGACCCGGCTGGTCAACGCCGGTAAGGTCAAGACCCAGGGTGTGGAGCTGGATGCCAGCTTCCAGGCCACCTCGCGCCTGAAGCTGTCGACCGCCGTAGCTTACACCAAGGCTCGCGTCGACCACTTCAACTGCCCTGCGGGTGCGGCAGCCAACTGCAACATCGACGGTGGCCGCCTGCCGTTCACGCCGGACTGGAAGACCTACCTGCGCGCCGATTACGTGATCCCGCTGGACAACGGCCTGGATGTGGAACTGAGCAGCGACTACAGCTGGCAGGACGCCGTGCAGTTCAGCCTTGACCAGAACCCGGACACCGTGCAGGGCGCCTATGGCATCTGGAACGCCAGCATTGCCTTGGCCGATTACAACGATGGCTGGCGCGTGGCGCTGCTGGGCAAGAACCTGGGCGACAAGTCGTATGCGCAGATGCTGGCCAGTGGCGGCGACTACATCTACCGCTCGGTACCGCGCGATGACGGGCGCTACTTCGGCGTGCAACTGCGCAAGGACTTCTGACTGGATACAGCCTTCATGTCTTGCTCAAAACCTAAAAGGTTGCGCGGTCACTGTGGGAGCGGCTTTAGCCGCGAATACCGGCGCAGCCGGTGCCATATACCGCGTTGCATGCTTCGCGGGTGAACCCGCTCCCACAGGGATCGCGGTCTTTTCGGACAAGGAGAACAACATGCCCCGCCAAATGAGCCTGGGTGCTTTCCTCATGGCCACCGGTCACCACGTGGCCGCCTGGCGCCACCCGGACGTACCGGCCGACCCGTTGGATTTCGCCACCTACAAGCGCACCGCACAAATCGCCGAAGCCGCCTGCTTCGATGCCTTGTTCGTGGCTGACAGCGTAGCCGCACCCAGCGACCCGCTGGCCAGCCACAGCGCCCGCTCGGTGTATTTCGAACCCTTGACCCTGCTGTCGGCGCTCAGTGCGCTCACCGAACGCATCGGCCTGATCGCCACCGCCACTACCAGCTACAACGAGCCGTACCATGTGGCGCGCAAGTTTGCCTCGCTCGATCACCTGTCTGCAGGCCGGGCCGGTTGGAACCTGGTCACCTCCGACGCAGCCGCCGAAGCCGGCAACTTCGGCCGCCAGGCGCACATTGCACATGCCGAGCGGTATGCCCGCGCCCGAGAATTCCAGCAGGTGGTGCAGGGCCTGTGGGACAGCTGGGCCGATGACGCCTTTGTGCGTGACAAGGCCAGTGGCCGGTTCCACGACCCGCAAGCCGTGCGTGCCCTTGACCATGTCGGCGAGCACTTTCGCGTCAAAGGCCCGCTCAACGTCGCCCGTTCGCCACAGGGGCGGCCGGTGCTGGTGCAGGCCGGCTCGTCCGAGACGGGGCGTGAGCTGGCTGCCCAAAGCGCCGAAGTGGTGTTTACCGCCCAGCCCAGTCTGGCCCGTGCACAGGCCTTCTATGCCGACCTCAAGGGGCGCCTGGCCCGTCATGGGCGAGATGAGCAATCACTGAAAATCATGCCCGGCGTGTTCGTGGTCGTGGGGCAAAGCCAGGCGCAGGCCGAGGACAAGTACGACGCGTTCCAGAGGCTGGTCGACCCCCGTGTCGGGGTTGGCCTGCTTGGGCGCATGCTGGGCAATTTCGACCTGTCCGGTTACCCGCTGGACGGCCCGCTGCCGGAGCTGCCGCCCACCGAAGACGGCCAACGCAGCCGCCAGCAGTTACTGACCGAACTGGCCGGCAACGAGCAACTGACCCTGGCCCAGTTGGGCCGGCGCATTGCCGGGGGGCGAGGGCACTACAGCCTGGTCGGCACCCCGGTGCAGATCGCCGATGAACTGCAAGCCTGGTTCGAAGGCGGCGCTGCCGATGGCTTCAATGTGCTGGTGCCGCACCTGCCCCTGGGCCTGGAAGACGTCGCCCTGCATGTGGTGCCCGAGTTGCAGCGGCGTGGCCTGTTCCGCCGTCAGTATCAAGGCCACACCCTGCGCGAACACCTGGGCTTGCAGCGCCCAGCCAACCCTTACTTTGCCAAACGAGGTCAACCATGAGCTACTCCGCGAACCCCGCGCGCTATGCGCGCATGCCTTATCGCCGCGTGGGCCGCAGCGGCCTGGTGCTGCCGGCCTTGTCCCTGGGCCTGTGGCACAATTTTGGCGATGCTACGCCTATCACCACTCAACGCGCCTTGCTGCACACGGCGTTCGATGCCGGCATCAACCATTTCGACCTGGCCAACAACTACGGCCCGCCTTATGGCAGCGCCGAGACCAACTTCGGCCGGCTGCTGCGTGAAGACCTGCGCAGTTACCGCGACGAGCTGATCATTTCCAGCAAGGCCGGCTGGGACATGTGGCCGGGGCCGTACGGGCAGGGTGGCAGTTCGCGCAAATACCTGATTTCCAGCCTGGACCAGAGCCTGGCGCGGCTGGGCCTGGACTACGTCGACATCTTTTATTCGCATCGCTTCGATGCCGACACGCCACTTGAAGAAACGGCCATTGCGCTGGCCGACATCGTGCGCCAGGGCAAGGCGCTGTACATTGGTATTTCTTCTTATTCTGCGGGGAAAACCGCCGAAATTGCGGCGTTGCTTGAGGCATTGAAGGTGCCGCTGCTGATTCACCAGCCGTCGTACAACCTGTTCAACCGTTGGATCGAGCGCGACCTGCTCGATACCACCGAAACAGTGGGCGCCGGGGTGATCGTGTTCACTGCGCTGGCCCAGGGGCTGCTGAGCGACAAATACCTGAATGGCATCCCTGCCGATGCTCGGGTCAACCGCGCTGGCGGCGGTTCACTGCTGCCCCAGCATTTGTCAGCAGCCAACATCGCCCGTGCCCGCGCCCTGAACGAGATCGCCCGTCAGCGCGGCCAGAGCCTGGCCCAACTGGCGCTGGCCTGGACGCTGCGTGACCCTCGCGTAACGTCTGCCTTGATCGGTGCCAGCCGGCCCGAACAGATCACCGAGAACGTTGCTGCGCTCGACAACCTGGCGTTCAGTGCCGAAGAGTTGGCCGCCATCGACGAGTACGCCGTGGAAGGCGGGATCAACTTGTGGGAAAAACCCTCGACCGACTGGAAGGAGTGACCGATGCACGTGCTACGCCTTGCCATGTTGCTGTTGCTGACCTTTGCCGCAGCCGCCCAGGCCGCAGACCCGGCAACCTTGCGCATTGGTTATCAGAAAGGCTCGATCAGCCTGGTGCTGGCCAAGCAGCATCGGTTGCTGGAGCAACGCTTTGCCGACACCCGCGTGGAATGGATCGAGTTCCCGGCCGGGCCGCAGATGCTCGAAGCGTTGAACATTGGCAGCCTTGATATCGGCTCGACCGGTGATATACCGCCGATCTTCGCCCAGGCTGCCGGCGCCGACCTGTTGTACATCGGCGCCGAACCGCCCAAGCCCCAGGCCGAGGTTATTCTGGTGCCCAAAGACAGCCCGGTCCGCGCAGTGGGTGAGCTCAAGGGCAAACGCATCGCTTTGCAGAAGGGCTCCAGCGCCCATAACCTGCTGTTGCGTGCCTTGGCCAAGGCCGGGCTGAGCATGCGCGATGTGCAGCCGGTGTACCTGGCACCGGCCGATGCCCGGGCGGCGTTCGAGCGGGGTAGTGTGGATGCCTGGGCGATTTGGGACCCGTTCTACTCGGCCATCGACATGGAGGGCAAGGCACGGCTGCTGGCTGACGGCCAGGGGTTGGGCCTGATCGGGCCGTTCATGTTGGGCTCACGCAGCTATGTCGAAGCCCATGGCGCCTTTGTCGGGCAATTGCTGGATGAAATCAGCCGGGCCGAGGCGCTTACCCGCAGCGACGAGGCCGGGAGCATTCGTTTGCTGGCGCAGTTCATGGGCTTGCCGGTGGAGGTAGTGCGGCGCAGCTTCAGCCACCGGCCAGCGTCACCGGTATTGCCGGTAACAGATGAGATCGTGGCGGCGCAGCAGCATACCGCTGAGTTGTTCTTCGACAACAAGATACTACCCAGGCGGATCGACATCGCCGGGGCGGTGTGGCGGCGGTGACTTACCTTTCGGGCTGGCAGCGGCCCCTGTAGGAGCGGCCTTGTGTCGCGATGGGCTGCGAAGCAGCCCCGGATGTCAGCGTAGAAACACAAATCGCCGGGGCTGCTTCGCAGCCCATCGCGACACAAGGCCGCTCCTACAAATGATTGTGTGAAGCGAACCATCACCCGTGGGCAAATGCTGCCAGCTTCTCGCCATCCAGCCGGTAGCGCACCCACTCGTCCTGCGCCTCGGCCCCCAGCTTCTGATAGAAGCCGATCGCCGGCTCGTTCCAGTCCAGCACGCTCCACTCCAGGCGCCCGCAGTTGTTCGCCACCGCCTCGCGGGCAATGTGCCGCAGCAATTGCCGGCCGGCGCCGTCGCCGCGCTGCTCAGGCGTAACGTACAGGTCTTCCAGGTAAATGCCGTTGCGCCCCAGCCATGTCGAGTAGCTATAGAAGTACACGGCAAAACCGACGGCCCGGCCATCACGTTCGCACATCAGGCTGCGTACCGTGCTGCCTTCGTCAAACAGGCTGTGCTCGATGTCTGCAAGCGTAGCGACCACCTCGTGACGGGCGCGCTCGTAGTCGGCCAACTCGGTAATGAAGGCCAGGATCTGCTCGGCGTCGGTGCGAACGGCAGGGCGAATGGTGAGGCTCATGGTGACGGCTTCCTTGGTCCGGGTTGGCAGTACAGTAATGTGTAATCACATAATTTAATATAACTGTACCGGTCGCAGGAGAGGGCGACTCCGTTAGTGTGACAGCACCTATAACGAAAGTGGAATGCCCGCCATGCTTGCCTCTGCCGACCTGCTGACAGCCTTCGTGCTGTTTGCTTTTGTGTCTTCCATCACCCCTGGGCCCAACAACACCATGTTGCTGGCCTCGGGGGTGAACTTCGGCGTGCGCCGCTCTATCCCTCATGCCCTGGGTATCAGCGTCGGTTTCATGGTGATGGTGCTGGCTGTCGGGCTGGGCCTGGGTGAGGTGTTCAAGGCGTGGCCGGCGCTGTACACGGTGCTGCGTTACACCGGCGCTGCCTACCTGTTGTACCTGGCATGGAATATCGCCACGTCCGGGCCGGTTGGCTCGGCTTCGTCCAGCGCCCGCAAACCGCTGGGCTTCTGGGGTGCAGCGGCATTTCAGTGGGTCAACCCCAAGGCCTGGGTGATGGCGGTGGGGGCGATCACTACCTACACGCCGGCGCAAGGCTACGTGACCAACGTGATCGTCATCGCCGCTTTGTTCGCCTTGGTCAACCTGCCCAGCGTCGGTGTCTGGGTGATGTTTGGCAGCGCCCTGCGCAACCTGCTGCAGAACCCGCGCTGGCTGATGCTGTTCAATGTCCTGATGGCCTTGTTGCTGGTGATTTCACTCTACCCGTTGCTGTTTGTAGAATCGTCGTTTTCCTAGCCCCGCGAGTACCGCAAGCCGATGCAGTTGAATCCCTGGTCCCACGAATGCGCCGAAGGTTTCACCCTGCGTGGCTGGCAAACCCCGGCCAGTGGCAAGCCGTTGCTGCATTTTTTGCACGGCAACGGCTTCTGCTGCCTGGCCTACCAGCCGTTGCTGATGCGCCTGGGCGAGCAGTTCGACCTGTGGCTTTGCGATGTTCAGGGGCATGGCGACAGTGATCATGGCGGTGTGTTTCGGGGCTGGAACCGCACTGCCGAGCTGGCAGTGCAAGCCTTCCAGGCCGGGCGTGGCGAGTACGGCGACGTGCCCCGGTTTGCGGCAGGGCACAGCTTCGGCGGCGTGCTCACCGGCCTGATGCTGGCCAGTGAGCCGCAACTGTTTGCACGTGCGGTGCTGCTTGACCCGGTACTGTTCAGCCGACGCATGATCGGCGTGATGGGGGCGGCAGCACTGGTTGGCCTGCACCAGCGCCATGCGTTGGCACGCAAGGCCGCCAGCCGCCGCAGCCACTGGCCCGACCGCGAGGCGGCGCTGGCTTCACTGAAAGGGCGGGGCATTTTCAAGGGCTGGACCGATGCGGCGTTGCAAGCCTATGTCGACCATGCCATCGGCGATTGTGGTGATGCCGTGGTGCTCAAGTGCCGGCCCAGCCGGGAAGTGGAAATCTTCAGTTCCTTCCCCAAACGCATGTGGGCGAGCCTTACTGCCATCAGTACCCCAACGCGGGTCTTGTATGGCGAACAGACCTATCCTTTCGTGCCACATTCGGTGCACCGGCTGACGGCGCTCAACCCGCATGTAAGCGCGCAACAGGTCGCGGGTGGGCATTGTTTCATGCAGGAGGACCCGGCCATGGCTGCGGAACAGGTGATCGGTTTCTTGCAGGGCTGACTGTTCCATCTGTGGAACGATGCATGCCATATCGGCTAGCTACCGCCTGATTGGCAACATTGATAAGGTTATCTCAGCCAAGAGAGGAGCCTTCTCATGAAAAAGATTCTGGGTATCCACCGCAGCCCACATGCCCATTGGGTAGGTGACGGCTTCCCGGTGCGCAGCCTGTTCACCTACGACAACCTGGCCAGCCAGATCAGCCCGTTCCTGTTGCTGGACTACGCCGGCCCCCATGACTTCAGCCCGACCACTGCGCGGCGTGGCGTTGGTCAGCACCCGCATCGCGGCTTCGAGACCGTGACCATCGTGTACCAAGGCGAACTGGAGCACCGTGACTCCACAGGCGCTGGCGGCTTGATCGGCCCAGGCGATGTGCAGTGGATGACCGCGGCCAATGGCATCATCCATGAAGAGTTCCACTCCCCGGGCTTTGCCCGCAGTGGCGGTGCGCTGGAAATGGTGCAGCTGTGGGTCAACCTGCCGGCGCGTGACAAACGTGCAGCAGCCGGTTACCAGACATTGCTGGCACAGGACATTCCGGTGATTGCGCTAGAGGGCGAGGGCGGCAGCTTGCGGGTGATTGCCGGTAGCTACCGTGGGCACGCCGGCCCGGCGCGCACCTTTACCGCCATGGATGTGTGGGACCTGCGGCTGAATGCCGGTGCGGCCCTGCAACTGCCAGTGGCCGCCGGGCGCAACGCAGCGCTGGTGGTGTTGCGCGGTAACGTGCGGATCAACGGCGAGCGCGACGCCGGGCCATCCAGCCTGGTGCTGCTTGACCGGGGTGGCGAGGACATAGCCATTGAAGCACTGGAAGGTGCCAGTGTGCTGCTGCTCAGTGGCGAGCCTATCGACGAGCCGATTGTCGGGTATGGCCCGTTCGTGATGAACAGCCAGGCAGAGATCGCCGAGTCGTTCGACGACTTCCATGCCGGGCGGTTTGGGCAGATGCAAGATGAGCGGGAAGGTGCGGCGCACTGATCCTGCTTGATGGGTTGTCCTGTGCTGGCGGTAGGGCCAGCACAGGCGAAACATTTGCTGGCATGATGCACCCATGCCCAAGCTCTCCCGACTACACGCCGTGCGCAGGTCATTGCCCACCCCCGGGCAGCACACCCTGTGGCTGCGCTACCGCCTGCCTTATCACTGGCCCTCTACCTTGGCCTTCCTCGCCGCCAGATGCATCCCTGGTATCGAAGCATACGAGGGCGATACGTATCGTCGCACCCTGGCAATCGCCGGCCATCACGCTGTCCTGCACGCCACGCCATCGCGCAACCTGCTGCGCGTGCGCCTTGAAGGCGTTCCGTCAACTGCGCTGCCCGGCCTGATTGCCAGGTTGCGGCGCTTTTTTGACCTCGACGCCGAGCCCGCGCGCATCGAGGCCGAGTTATCCCGCGACCCCTTGATGGCCCGTTTGCTCCATGAACGCCCAGGCCTGCGTGTGCCACAAGGCTGGGACGCCTGTGAGCAAGCCATGCGTACCGTGCTGGGCCAGCAAATCAGCGTGGCCGGCGCCATGACCCTGGCCGGTCGCCTGGTGCAGCGTTACGGCGCGCCGCTACGCATTTGCTCGCCGGGCCTGAGCCATCTGTTTCCGACGTTGCCGGCGTTGGCGGTAGCGCAGTTCGAGCGCATGGGCATGCCAAGGGCTCGCGCCGCTACCTTGGGCACCTTGGCCAATGCACTGCTTGCCAACCCTGGGCTGCTGCGCACCGGTCAGTTACTGGACGACCTGCTGCGCAACCTGTGCCAACTCAAGGGCATCGGGCCCTGGAGCGCCCAGTACCTGGCATTGCGCCAGGCCGGCGCGGCCGATGCCCTGCCATTGGGTGACGTGGCGTTGGTCAAGGCGTTGCGCTTGCTGGAGGGCGAGGGCGCGCAACTGGGTGAACGCGCCTTGGCCTGGCGACCGTGGCGCGCCTACGCAGCGCAGCACTTGTGGGCATCGCTGAGCACGAGCAAGACCACTCGTCGTTAAGTGTGCGATTACGTTCGAACCCACGGCCGCTGCTGGCAATCTTCCACTAAGGTGCTAAGGGATTCCCCGCACGATCATTGCCCCGGCGCATGGACGCCTGCCCCGGCATGCGCAATATCAATTGGCGCCCCGCCCGACAAAGGCGTAATCACACACAACAGGCCATCGCACAGAGAGGGTCGTACCATGTCGTTGATAGGAGTTTCGATGCTAGAGATGCGGCAGATGATCGAGCAGGCCTGCTTGCCTGATCGCTGTGAAGTCAGCTGCCTGGATGGCACCAACCTGACCATCCGCCTGGGTCAGGGTCAGCGTCTCGACGAGGGCGTGACCCTGAGCGGGGTCCCGCTGCAAAGCCTTAACAGCTGCCGTGACCTGGTCCACCTGGTAGGTCAGCTGCACGCACTACGTGACAGCCACCCGGGGGCACTCAAGGCCATTGCCTGAATGCGCCAACGTACCCCGGCCAGCAGAGCCTGGCCGGGCGTGCGTACTTTGCCTGAACCACCCCATCCTGCTATTGAAGTTCCAGCACCAGGTTCAAGCCCCCATCCCCGCATTTGACGTGGTCCCGCACCACACCATGGTAGTTGCGCCCATCCCAGACGAACGCCACGCTGTGCGCCCGGTCAACCTTGTCCGGGAGCGGCGGGCAGATATGCAGGCGCAGCGCCGGGCGGCCTTGCAGGCTGAGGTCGGCGAGTTGGCATTGGCACTCCACGCTTTGTGCGACAGGGCCGAACAGGGTGTCACGCACGTAATCGAGCTGCAGCGAAGCATTAGGGGCGCGGCCGGGCATTTTCATGGGCGCGCGGCTCCTGCGAAGGGAGGCATAGGGCGAGAGGTGCAGGGCATGGCAGGCTCCGGGTGATGGAAGCGGCTTATCATTTGAAGCTTGCCTGACCAAGATGTTCAACGTGTTTCATGCACGTTCATCTTGTTTTTCAAACGGTCAACCGGCTCAGCCACCTGCCTTGCGCAAGGTGAGGTTGATGCGCCGCTCGCCCATGCGCTCATGCACGCCGGGCTTGATCGGCAATACACCATGAAAGCGCAGGCGGTCTTCACCGCCCCAGACCAGCACGTCGCCATGGCTCAATGGTATGCGCTGGGTCTTGTCGCTTCGTTGCAAGCCCCCAAGCAGGAACACGGCCGGCAACCCCAGCGACACCGACACGATTGGCTGGCCGAAATCCTGCTCGTCACGGTCCTGGTGCAGGCTCAGGCGGGTGCCGGGCAGGTAGTGGTTGACCAGGCAGGCGTCCGGTACGAAATGCTCGAACCCTGCCATGGCGGCGGCGCGGGCGGCCAGGGCGAGCAAGACCGGGGGCAGGGCAGGCCAGGGCTTTGCGCTGAGCGGGTCGTTGGGGCTGTAGCGGTAGCCGCGTTCATCGCTGACCCAACCCAGTGCGCCGCAGTTGGTCAGGGCAACCGCCATGCGCAGGCCACCCGGGGTGTGCATGTGCCGGAACGGCGCGGCACGCAGCACCGGGCGCAGGGCGTCGAGCAGGGGTTCGATTTCACCCAGGGCGAACCCGGGCAGCAGCACGGTATGGCTGGCCAGGCGTTGCGGCTGGGGGCCGAACAGGTCGAGGTCGGACTGGATCATGGGGGTGGAAGTCGGGTTGGGTGCTGAGCATTGTAATGCGGCTTGGCAGGTCTGGCCTATTCGCGGGTGAACCCGCTCCCACAGGGACCGCACAGATGTCAGCCCTGCGGCATGCCTGTGGGAGCGGGTTCACCCGCGAATGGGCCGGAAAAACAAACGGAAATGGTGCAGGAAAAAAAGGAACCGCGGCACCAGGGAGAGGAGCACCGCGGTTCAAGGGGGAAAGGTCTACTTCTGGGTCACAGTGGCCATGTTTGCGCTGCCCATCTGTGTGATGGTGGCGGTTTGGGCGATACCGCTCTGGTCGACGAACGCCTTGTTACCCTGGCCTCCCTGGGTCACGTAGGCGACGTTGATACTGTCAGTCTGTTTGATGGTGGCTTCGTTGCCGCTACCGTACAGCTGGTTGGTGTAGCTCTGGTTGCTGTAGCCGGACTGGTCCAGCGTGATGGAGTTGCCGGTGCCTTGGCTGTTGCCGTAGGCATAGTTGTCGGTACCACGCTGGTCGGCGATCAGGATGTTGTCGGTACCGTTCTGCTCGAAATACAGCTCGTTGTTGCTGTCGGCCTGCTTGGTCTGCATCTGGTTGCCGTTGCCCTTCTGGGTCAGCGTGGCCAGCTGGTTGTCACCGTTCTGGGTCAGGTTGACGCCGTTGCCGTTACCGGTCTGGTTGATGGTGGCGTTCTGGTTGGTGCCGAACTGGCCACCCAGCTTGGCGCCTTTCCAGTTGCTGGCGGTGATGGTGTTGCCATTGCCCTTGGTGTTGATGGTGAGGTTGAGGTTTTCACCATTCTGGTAGGTGTAATGCAGGTTGTTGTTGCCGTTCTGGGTAATGGTGGTGGTGGCGTTGTTGGTCTCGAACTGATCGGACCAGCTGGCGTTGGCCCGGCCCTGTTGCGACAGGCTGACCTTGTTGTCGGCACCGAAGCTCTGGTCGATGTAGCCCTCGTTGAGCTGACCTGTCTGGGTCACCGAGGCCTGGCTGCCGATCTGGGTGTCCTGCCACACTTCCACCGAGTTGCCGCTGCCATACTGGCCGATGCCGATGGTGCCGCCGGTGCCGTCTCGCTGGTCGCCATAGGCCCAGTTGCCCTGGCCATCCTGGTAGACCTGGATATCACCATCGAGGTGGTTCAGGTGCTCGGCGGCGGCGTAGTTGTCCTGGCCGGCCTGGTTGATGGTGCTGCGGTTGTTGCTGCCGCCGAAGGTCTGCTCGATGAAGGCCTCGTTGCGCTGGCCGGATTGCCAGGTGGTAGCCTTGCTGCCTTCCTGGGTGTCCTGCCACACCGTTGAGGCGTTGCCGCTGCCTTGCTGGGTTTGCAAGGCTTCGTTGCCCTGGCCCACCGACTGGCTGGCGAAGGCGTCGTTGAGGCTACCACTGGCGTGCTGGGTGATCTGGCTGCCATTCTCGAACAACTGCTCGGCGTAGCCGGCGTTGAACTGCCCTGTGGCGCTTTGCTTGATATCGCTGGTGCTCTCGGTTTGCACGGCCAGGTGGTTGTGGCCTTTGCCGGTCTGGTTCTGGGTAGCAGAAGCGAAGGACGCCTGGGTCTGGGTGACCTCGGCAATGTTCTCTTTACCGTCCTGGGTCTGGGACGAGGTGCTGTCAGCAGCCATGGCCTGGCCTGCAAGGGCCAGGACGATAGCGGCACTGAGGGGAGCGAGCTTGTACATGGTGGTGCCTCCAGGTCTATCGGTATTGGGTGATCTGAACATGCTGGCCATTGCCGGTCTGGGACACGGAGCTGTTGAGGCCCGAACCGGACTGCACGATGCTGGCGCTGTTGTCGTTGCCGATCTGCTCGATGGCTGCACGGTTGCTGCTGCCGCTCTGGCGGATCGACGCGCTGTTGCCATTTCCCTGTTGGCTGATGCTGGCCATCAGGTCACTACCTTCTTGCAGGATGTACGCTTCCTGCGCGCCACCGGCCTGGATGATGCGGCCCAGCAGGGCCTGGCCATTCTGGTCGAGGGCGGCGCGGTTGCCCGACCCCTGCTGCTCGACCACCGCAGCCTGGCCGGCGCCGACCGGTAACAGGCGGATGATCACCGGGTCACCGAGGTCGTTGCCGGGCGCAAGGTCGGCATTGTCCATCAGGTCGTCGGCCCAACTGGCCTGGCCCGCCAGGGCCAGGCTGAGCAGCAGTGGATACAGGCATTTCATGGCGTTACCCCGCCTTTACTGCACAACCACGTTGACGGTGCGGGTGGTACCCGGGCTGGTGGTGATGGTGGCCGTCGGCGCGGCAGTCGGGATAACCGTGGTGCTGTTGCTCACCGACAGGCGCCAGCGGCCATTCACCGGCACCGTGGCGGTACCCAGTGTTTGCACCCCGGTGGTGGTGGTGACCCGGACGGTGACAACGTTGCCCGTGGTTACCGATGAGGTGCCGCTGAAGTCCCAGTTGTATCGGTTGTTGGAGCGCGCCGTGACGGTGGCTGCCGTGATTGCGAAGGTTTCGGCGGCAGGCCGTGGCGACACGTTGACGGTTACCGTACCTGGGGTGGACAGCGCCCCCAGCGAGTCACGCGCCTGGTAGGTGAAGGTGGTGGTGAAGGCGGCGGTCACCGTGGCCGGTGGCGTGTAGGTCACGGTGGTGCCATCGGTGCTGACTGTGCCGCGGCCAGCAGCGGGTTGAGTGACGGCGGCAACGGCCAGCGGCAGGTTGCCTTCCGGGTCGGTGTCGTTGGCCAGTACGTTGATGGTCAAAGGCACGCCCAGGGTGGCGACGGTTTCCGGGTTGGCGGTTGGCGCCTGGTTAGGCGCGACATTGACGGTGACCGTGGCCGGTGTCGACTTCAGGCCCTTGGCGTCCACCGCCCGGTAGCTGAAGGTGGCCACCAGCGGTTGCGTGGCCCCGGCCGGCGGGGTGTAGGTCACCGAGGTGGTCCCGTTGAGCACCACGCCACCCAGGCCAGTGCCGGGTTGGGTGAGGTCACTGATGCTCAGCGGCACGTTGCCGTCGGGGTCGCTGTCGTTTTGCAGCAGGTTGAGGGTAATCGGCACACCGACACTGGTGCTGCCGACGTCGGCCTGTGCCAGTGGTGGCTGGTTGGCCGCTTCGGCCGGGGCATTGCCAACCACCAGCACCGGTTCCACGTCGCTGCCGCCGTGGGCAGACTTGACCGTAACGGTGGCTGGCGGTTGCGACACGTCGTTGACCGTGATGCTTTGCAGGGTGCCGGATTTGGACATGCGGCCGTAACCCTGGGCAAGCATGTCCGGCACGACGACCTCGTCACTGGACCTGGCCTCGATCAGCAGGCGCTTGTTGGCCCAATCATAGCGTGCGGTGCTGACTTTCACCACGTCGGTCAGCTTGCTGGACAATGCAGTCGGTTGGGTGCCGCCGGCACTGTTGCTGGCCGTGACCACCACCACGGCTGGTGGAACAGCCTGGCTGAGCTGCTGGCTGAAGAACAGGCCGTTGTTGTCTGCCGTGAGGTTGAACTGGCAAGGCGAAGGCGGTGTGCCGATCAGGGCCAGACCATTGCGCATGCACAAGCTGGCCTCTTTCGGCGCCTTGGCGAACACTTCCACGCGGGTGCCGCTGCCATTGCGTGAATAGGTGGCGCGCTCCAGGGTGACCGGTGTTTGCGCACGCTGGTCCAGCACCTTCCCCGATACCGTGAACAACGCGGTCTCGATACGCCCGGGCGGGCCGTCGATACGGATGAAGTTGGTGTTGAACGGGCTGCCGACCACGGCTTCCGGGCGGTTCGGGTCACCAATGAAGGTTTCGGTGTTGCCGGTGTCCGGGTTGACCTCGGTGTAAGGCCCGCCCACCCCGCGCAGCCATGGCCCGAGTGCACCGTTGAGCGCCCCGGTGAAGTTGCCCGGTGCGCCGATGCCGATGTCGCGGGTGATGTTGATCGCCCGCCGCCCTGGCGTGGTGACGTTGACCGTCTCTACACCGTAGGGGTGGGTGATGGTGTAGGTACCGGCGCGCGGCACCGAAACGCGGATGCGAATACGGGCGAAGCTCTGCTGGTCGCCGTCTACCGGGTTTTCGGCCGCGAAGGCCGCTTCCAGCCCTGCAACGTAGGCATCCAGTTCATAGCCACTGTTGCCTACGGCAGGGATGGTGGCTTCGGCCAGGAACCAGAACATTTCTGGCGGCCAGTTGTCGGGGAACACCAGCGGCAGCGCGTCATCGTAGATGCCGGGCTCCGGCAGCAGGGTGCACATGTACGACGGGGCAGCCGGGGTACCCGGTACCCGGGTGCTGGTGGCACGTGACTGGCACAGCTCCAGGGACTGGTTGAGGCTGTCCTTGTACCACATGGGGTAGCCGCCCGTGGCAAAGGTATACGGCCCCGGGTCGACTTCAGACAGCGCGGCAAAGGCAGCGCTGGTAACGGTGAGGGAAAAACCGGCGGCGAACAGCGCACGGCGCGACCAAGTGTTCATGCGGCCTCCTTGAAGGCTGAGCCTTTGTCTGTTCATGGCACCAGCACCACGTCTTCGGTGTCGCTACCACCATTGGCACTGGTGACCTGCACCTTGGCCGGCGGGATCGGCGAGAGGGTCATGCTCAACGTTTTCACGGCGCCGGTACCGCCCAGGTTGCCGATCAGCGTGCCGTTGCCGGTATGTGCGGTTAGCACTGGCGGGGTGGTTTCGTCGCTGGTGCTTGCCACCAGGGTCAGCTCGCCCGTGGAGAGGCGGTATTGCGCCTGGGTGATGGTGACCAGATCGGTCAGCGGCACGTTGCGCGTGGTCAGGCTGCTGGTCGGGATCGCCACGCTGTTGTCGGCGCTCAGCGTCAGGATGGTGCCGGCTGCCGGGTTGAGGGCCGACTGGGCATACCAGGCGCCGGTGCCGTTGGCCTCGGTGAGGTTCAGGCTGGGCGCCTGGCTGGTCAGGGTGACGCTGGCCGGTGGAGGTGGGGCCATCACGAAGATATCCTGCTGCGCGCGCAGGTTGCCGTTCTCGGTGTGCCGCGAATACGTACTGCGTTGAGGCATCAGCGGGGTAGGCAGGGCGACGGTCGAGAGCTTGCCGGAAATCGCGAACAGTTCCGTACGCAGGTCGATGCCCCCGGGGCCTTCGATACGTACGAAGTTGGTGTTGAACGGGCTGCCGGTTACCCGTTCTTCCAGGTTCGGGTCACCGATGAAGCGTTCGTTGCCTTCGGTGTACGGGCCGTTGACACTGCGCAGGAACGGCCCGACATCGCCCTTGAGCGCGCCGGTGAAGTCACCTGCGCCGGCAATGCCGATGTCGCGGGTCATGTTGATCGCCCGGCGCCCGGCGGCAGGCACATCGAAGACTTCGACGCCGTAGGGGTGGGTGACCACGTAGGTGCCGGCGGTGGGTACATCGACCCGGATGCGAACCCGAGCGAAGCTGACCTGGTCACCCTCGACCGGTTCTTCGGCGGCGAAAGCCGCCTCGATCGCGGTACCGTAGCTGAGGTCGATGCCACGTGCGGCGTCGACGATGGCGGCGTCGGCGGTGAACCAGAACGCTTCGTCAGGGAAGTTGGTGGGGAAGACGATGGGTTGGGTATCGTCGAACACACCGGGTGTGGGCAGCAGCGTGCACATGTACGACGGTGCGCCGGGTGCGCCGGCAACCCTGGAGCTGACCGCCTTGGTCAGGCACAGGTCGAGGGTACGACCGTGACTGTCCTGGTACCAGGCTGGGAAGCCGCCGTTGGCGGGGACGTAGGCGCCTGGATCGACAGCGTTCAGGGCAGCCTGCGCCGGGAGCTGGAGCATGCCGGCGAAAATCGCCACAGCCAGCGGGTGGGGTATCGGTCGGTGCATGAGTCTATTCCTCCTGCAAACGGGCCCATGGACTTGGGGCGTCTGGCAGGAGATCGGCAAGAGCTGTGCCATAACTTGAAAATTGCGTTGCAGGCCTTGTGGCACATGGGATCCAGCTTTCAGCCACGGCGCTTTACACGTTGTTGTGGGTGGGCACCGTTCCCCCAGAGTTGGGGATTGGGGCAGGCCTTTGCGACCCAACAGACGGGGGGCTTGCCGATTTTGCTACAGTGCACCGGCCTTCCACCTCCCGATGCCGAGCAAAGCCATGCAGCCCCTCGACCACCTGTCCCTGAGCCTGTTTATCGTCGTTTGCGAAGAAGGCACCATCGCTCGCGCTGGCGAGCGCGCATTCATGGCGCCGTCCGCCGTCAGCAAACGTATTTCGGACATTGAGGCGCGTTTTGGCACCGCTTTGCTCAAGCGCAGCAAACGCGGCGTGGAGCCTACTCCGGCAGGTCAGGCCCTGCTGCGACATGCGCGGGAAATGACCCGCGCCATGGAACGCCTGGACAGTGAGCTGAGCGAGTACGCTGAAGGTGCGCGCGGCCATGTGCGGGTGTTGGCCAATGTGTCGTCGATCATGGAGTTCCTGCCTGAAGAACTGTCGGCGTTCATGCTGCAAAACCCGCTGATCCAGGCCGATATCGAAGAGCGCTTCAGCCCGGACGTGGTGCGCGGTGTGGCGGAGGGCAATGCGGACCTGGGGATTTGCCGCAAGTCCATGGCGGTGGGCGACCTGGAGTTCGTGCCCTATCGCCAGGACCACCTGGCCGTGGTGGTTGGCGCCGAACATCCCTTGGCCGGGCGCAGCCAGGTTGCCTTTGAAGACACGCTGGATTACGAACACCTGGGCCTGTCGGCGTTTGCCACCTTGAACAGCTTCATGCGCAAAAGTGCCGAACAGGCGGGTAGGGAGTTGCGTTTTCGCTCGTATGTGTCGTCGTTTGACGCGGCGTACCGCCTGGTGCAGTTCGGCCTGGGCCTGGCGGTGTTCCCGCAGGAAGCCGTGGCCCGTTATGCGGCGTTGTTCGACCTGCGAGTGATCCCGCTGACTGACGATTGGGCGCTGGGTGAGTTCGTCATCTGCATGCGCGACCGGCACACGTTGTCACTGTCGGCGCGCCGCCTGCTGGACCACCTGCTGTTGCGTGCGCCTGCCTGGCAGATGCCGGGCTGATCCATCGTGGTTGACGATGGATCAGCCCGTGAAACACGTCTTTTCCCACCGTCATGCAGCTCGTAGTCTGGCGCAACGCTTCAGACAGAGAGACCGTGATGACAACAATAACAATCAACGAAGTCGGTATGCGCGATGGTTTGCAGAGCTTGCAGACGATTATGCCGACAGCGGCCAAGCGCCGCTGGATCGACGCCGCTTATGCCGCCGGCGTGCGCCATATGGAGGTTGCTTCGTTCGTGCCGGCACGCTTGCTGCCGCAAATGGCCGATGCCCGCGAAGTGGTGGCCCATGCGCTGACATACCCGGACCTGCACGTCACTGTATTGGCGCCGAACCTGCGCGGGGCACGGGATGCACTGGAGTCCGGCGCTCATCGTATTGTCGCCCCGGTGTCGGTCAGCATGGCGCACAGCCTGGCCAACGTGCGGCGCACGCCGATGGAGATGGTCGAAGAGCTGGGGCGCATGTGCCAACTGCGTAGCGAAATGGGCCTGCAAGCGGTGCAGGTGATTGCCGGTATGTCAGTGGCCTTTGGCTGCACGCGCCAGGGCGAGGTGCCGCTGGCCGACCTGTGTGCACTGACGCGCCAGGTGATAGAAGCCGGTTGCGACCTTGTCTCGCTGGGCGACACCACTGGCTACGCCAACCCGGGCCAGGTGGCGACGGTGCTGCAGGCCGTGCGGGCGATTGCCGGCGAACGCCTGAGGGCCGCGCACTTTCATGACACCCGTGGCCTGGCCCTGGCCAACAGCCTGGTCGCGGTGCAGCAGGGCATCCGCGAACTGGATGCCTCGCTGGCGGGCCTGGGTGGCTGCCCGTTCGCCCCTGGCGCCTCTGGCAACACCGTCACCGAAGACTTGGTGTTCATGCTGCAAAGCATGGGCTACCACACCGGTATCGACTTGCCTGCCCTGATCGAGTCGCGCCATGTGCTGAGCGAGGCGTTGCCGGGCGAGCCCCTGTACGGCTGCATCGCCCGCGCCGGATTACCGCTGAATTTCGCCACCGCCTGACCCGCCCGAACGAGGAATGAAAAGATGTCCAGACTTCCCTTGGACGGCATCCGTGTCGTCGAGATTTCGCACATGGTCATGGGCCCGACCTGCGGCATGATCCTTGGTGACCTTGGCGCCGAAGTGATCAAGATCGAACCCGTGCGTGGCGACGGCACGCGCCGCCTGCTGGGGGCGGGCGCGGGTTTCTTTCGCACCTTCAACCGCAACAAGCAATGCATCGCCGTCGATGTCGAAACGCCGGAAGGCCGTGAGGCCGTGCTGCAACTGATCGACACCGCCGACGTGTTCATCGAGAACTTCAAACCCGGGCGCATGCACAAGCTGGGCCTGGATTACGCCGCGCTGCGTCAACGCAACCCACGGTTGATCTACGCCTCGCACAAGGGCTTCCTCAGTGGGCCCTATGACAACCGCCTGGCGCTGGACGAAGTGGTGCAGATGATGGCTGGCCTGGCCTACATGACAGGGCCGGTGGGCCGCCCCCTGCGCGCAGGCAGTTCGGTAAACGACATCATGGGTGGCATGTTCGGTGCCATTGGCGTGCTGGCTGCGCTCAACGAGCGCCATACCACCGGCACTGGCCGCGAGGTGCAAAGCGCCCTGTACGAGAACTGTGTGCTACTGGCCGCCCAGCACATGCAGCAATACGTGGTCACCGGCCAGGCCGCAGCACCGATGCCCAACCGCATCAGTGCCTGGGCCATCTATGACGTGTTCAGCTTCGCCGGTGGCGAGCAGATGTTCGTTGCCGCAACCGGTGAGGGGCAGTGGCACGCGCTGTGCCAGGTACTGGGGCAGACCGCCTTGCTCGATGACCCGACGCTGGCCAGCAACAACGACCGCGTGTTGCAACGCCCGCGTCTGCTGGCGCACCTGGCCGAGGTGTTCGCACCCCTGGATGCCGAGCAGCTGGCGTTGCAACTGGAAGCCAACGGCATACCCTTTGCGCCGATCCGCCGCCCGGAAGAACTGTTCGACGACCCGCACCTGCAGCAGAGCGGCGGCATGGCCGACCTGCAACTGGAAGACGGCAGCCACACACCGATGCCGTTGCTGCCCCTGTCGCTGGACGGCCAGCGCCTGCAGCCACGCCGGGCGATTGCGCGGGTTGGCGAGCACACCCGCCAGGTGATGCGCGAGCTGGGTTACAGCGATGAGCACATCGCCCAACTCTGCGCAGCCGGCGTACTGAAAACCGACGACGCGGCTTGAGGAGAAGTTGAAATGGCGATTTACCAATACGACACCCTCGTGCCCAGCCTGCACCCGGAAACCTTCGTTGCCGAGGATGCCAGCGTGATTGGCGACGTTACCCTGGAACAAGGCGTCAGTGTGTGGCCGCAGGCCGTGCTGCGGGGTGACAACGAACCCATTCGGATCGGCCAGCACAGCAACGTGCAGGAAGGTGCGGTGCTGCACGCCGACCCCGGCTTTGCGCTGACCGTGGGGCGGGGTGTCACCATCGGCCACCAGGCAATGCTGCATGGCTGCACCATCAGTGATGGTGCGTTGATCGGCATCCAGGCGGTGATCCTCAATGGCGCGGTCATTGGCAAAAACTGCCTGGTCGGTGCCGGTGCCATCGTTACCGAGGGCAAGGTGTTCCCAGACAATTCGCTGATCCTGGGGGCACCGGCCAAGGTGGTGCGGGAATTGACGCCGCAAGCCATCGCCGCCATGCAGCGCAACGCCGCCGAGTACGTCGACAAAGGCCAGGCCTTCAAGGAAAAACTGATCCGCATCCGCTGAAAAATCTGCAAGCGGCGCCCACCGAGGCGCTGCTGCTCTCCAATAATTACAAGAATGGAGATCCACCATGGTTGCCATGACAGGCGAACTGGCGCGTGAGCGCACCGACAGTCACATCGATGAACTGCTGCTGTACCGCCGCGTGGCCTGGCGCATCATGCCGCTGGCCATCATCTGCTTCCTGTTCTCGTACTTCGACCGCATCAACATCAGTTTCGCCAAAGCCCAGATGCAGCAGGAACTGGGCCTGAGCGATGCCGCCTACGGCCTGGCCGCAAGCATGTTCTTCGTGGGCTACGTGCTGTTCGAGGTGCCCAGCAGCCTGGGCCTGAAGCGCTACGGCGCACCGGCCTGGATCTGCCGGATCATGGTGTCGTGGGGCCTGGCCACGGCGGCGCTGGTGTTTGCCTATACCCAGTACACCCTGTACTTCCTGCGTTTTCTGATCGGCGTGATGGAGGCCGGCTTCGGCCCGGCGATCCTGTTCTACCTGGCTTGCTGGTTCCCCCGCAAGCACCTGGCGAAGATGAATGGGTTGTGGTTCCTGGCGGTGCCGCTGGCGGGCGCGGTGGGTGGCCCGGCAGCCGGCTTCTTGCTGGGCACCATGGACGGCGTGCTGGGCCTTGCCGGCTGGCATTGGTTGTTCCTGATGTCCGGCCTGCCTTGCGTGGTGCTGGGGCTGTTGGTGCTATGGAAGCTGGACCGTGACATCGACGCGGCAAAATGGTTGAGCCGTGAAGAGAAAGACCTGCTGAAGGAAAACCTGGCCCAGGACAAACGCACCGAAAAGCCTATTCTCGGTTCGATCTGGCGGGTACTGCTGACCCGCGAAGTGGCAATCATGGCGTTCATCTACTACGTGGTCAAAACCGCGTCGTATGGCCTCAACTTCTGGATGCCGCACCTGATCAAGTCATCGGGTGTGCAGGACATGCTCTGGGTCGGTGTGCTGTCTGCGTTGCCTTACGCAGTGGCCTGCATCGGCATGGTGTTGCTCACCCGCCGCTCCGACCGTACCGGCGAGCGCAAGCGCTACCTGGTGTATTGCCTGCTTGCAGCGGCTGTCGGCTACTTGCTGGCGTGCCTGTTTTCCGACTCGTCGGTAGCAATGATGGCCGCGTTGGTGCTGGCCACCGCAGGCACCTTCATTGCCATCCCGATCTTCTGGACCATCCCGCAATCGACCTTCTCGGGCCTGGCGATTGCCACCGGTACTGCGGCGATCAACTCGGTCGGGCAACTGAGCGGCATCGTTGCGCCGGTGATGGTGGGCAAGATCAATGACCTTACCGGCAGCACCTCCATGGGCATGCTGTCCATTGCCCCGCTGATCCTGATTGCCTGCCTGGTGGTGATGCGCTACGTGCGCAACCCCAAAAACTGATTGGCGCCGAGCCTTCGCGAACAACAACAAGAACAAGGCACCCCCATGATCAATACATCCCGGCGAGCATCGCTGATGCTCGCGGCGCTTTGCTGCGCCTGGCAAACCGCCCAGGCCGCCTTTGTCGATGACGGCAGTGGCAGCCTGGAACTGCGCAATTTCTATTTCGACCGCGACTTCCACGGTGACAGCGCCAGCCAATCCCGGCGTGGTGAATGGGCCCAGGGCTTGATGCTGCGCTTGCAGTCTGGCTACACCGGCGGCGTGCTCGGCTTTGGCCTGGACCTGGCGGGCATGCTGGGGGTGAAGCTGGATTCCTCGCCCGACCGCAGCGGCACCGGCCTGCTGCCACGTGGCAGTGACAAAAGCGCCGTGGATGACTACGCCAAGGCTGTCGCTACGTTCAAGGCCAGGCTGGCGCAGAGCGAATTGAAAGTCGGTGGCCTGAGCCCGCAGCTACCGCTGCTGGCGTCCAACAACAGCCGGCTGTTCCCTCAGTGGTTCAACGGTGCGCAGCTGGTCAGCAAGGACCTGGACCGGTTTACCTTTACCCTGCTGCACGTCGATGCCACCAAGTTGCGAGACTCCACCGACTACGAGCACCTGACGGCCATGGCGCAGCAAGGGGCCTATTCGGCAACGGTCACCAGCGACCGGTTGTACTACGCCGGTGCTGACTATCAAGCCCTGAACAACCTCACCCTCAGCCTGCACACCAGTACGCTGGAGGACCTGTTCCGCCGTGATTTTGCCGGGTTCAAGTTCAAGACCGGTCTTGGCCCGGGGGACGTCTTCACCGAGTGGCGCTGGTTCAGCGCTCGGGAGCAGGGCCGTGCAATGCTGGGCGAAGTCGACAACCAGACGCTCAGCACCAACTTCGGGTATAGCGTTCAGGGCCATACCTTCAGCGGTGGTTATCAGAAAGTGCGTGGTGATACGGCGTACGCCTACGTGGGGGGCACCGATACTTATCTGTTCAGCGAACAGCAGGTCAGCACGTTTGCCCTGGCGAACGAGCGGGCCTGGATGCTGCGGTATGACTACAACTTTGCTGCCTTGGGTATCCCGGGGCTTACCTTCAATGTGCGCTATGTGAAGGGCGATCAGGTGGACCCGCAGCGCATTGCCAGCACCAAAGGCCAGGCGTTGGCAGCTGGTGATGGCGAAGGCCGGGAATGGGAGCGGACCACGGATATCACCTACGTGGTGCAGTCGGGGCCGCTGCGCAATGTATCGCTGCGTTGGCGTAATGCGAGCATGCGTTCGAACTTTGCCGATGCGGCAGATGAAAACCGGGTGATTGTGGGGTATACGGTCGAGTTTTGAGCGTTACCCGGTTGGCGTGTGGCAGCCTCCCAGCAAGAAAGCTGCCCAGCATATTGCCGTAACCTGTTAATCAAGGTCCGCCGCAGCGTGCCGCTCCGGCACCTGGCTGTCTTCATCCCCCCAGGTGCGGTTCACCCGGGTACCGCGCTGCACCGCAGGGCGCAGGGCAATCTCCTCGGCCCAGCGCTGCACATGGGGGTACTCATCCACCGCCAGGAACTCTGCCGCGCCATACAGGTTGCCGCGCACCAACTGGCCATACCACGGCCACACGGCGATGTCGGCAATGCTGTACTCGTCACCGCCCAAATAGCGGCTTTCAGCCAGACGGCGTTCAAGTACATCCAGCTGGCGCTTGGCTTCCATGGTGAAGCGGTTGATGGCGTATTCGAACTTTTCCGGCGCATAGACATAGAAATGCCCAAAGCCACCGCCCAGGTAAGGTGCCGCACCCATTTGCCAGAACAACCAGTTCAGGCTCTCGGTACGCGCAGCCGGTGATGCGGGCAGCAGTGCTGCGAACTTGTCCGCCAGGTACAGCAGGATCGAGCCCGATTCGAACACTCGCACCGGCGGTTCGACACTGCGGTCGAGCAGGGCAGGGATCTTCGAGTTGGGGTTTACCTGCACGAAGCCACTGGAAAACTGGTCGCCCTCGCCAATGCGGATCAGCCAGGCATCGTATTCGGCACCGGCATGGCCCAGGGCGAGCAGCTCTTCAAGGGCAATCGTGACCTTGACGCCATTGGGCGTGGCCAGGGAATACAACTGCAGCGGGTGCTTGCCCAGCGGCAGCTCCTTGTCGTGCGTGGGGCCGGCAACCGGGCGGTTGATGCTGGCGAACTGGCCGCCGGATGCTGCGTCGTTGCGCCAGACCTTGGGTGGCACGTAGGCGGGCTTGCTCATGCATGAATCTCCTTCAATGGCGCAATACGGTCACGTATTAACGTGGACCTGCATCTATGCCACGGGTTCGACGCCATGCGCAAATGCATAGCGCGCACGCGCACCCTGCATGACGAGGGTTTCATCCAGTTTTCATCCGGTGTGTGCCACGCCGGTTCTATGCTGGGCCATCACTTCGCCCTGCAAGGAACCGCCGGCCGATGACCATTCCACGCTGCGTGTTGGCCCTGGCCCTACTCGGCGGCCTGCTGGCCCATGCCGAGGCTGCGTCTTGGGTCGCCGGCATGCACCACATGACATTGACCGACCCGGTCGATAGCCGGCCAATGCAAGCGCTGGCGTTTTACCCCGCTACCGGCAAAACCCGCAGCAGCCGCATAGACGGCTACCCCATCGAGGTGGCGGAAGAGGCACCCGTTGCCATGGGCGAGTTCCCGTTGCTGGTGCTGTCCCATGGCAATACCGGCAGCCCGCTGGCCCTGCATTACCTGGCCACCTCGTTGGCGCGCCAGGGCTTCGTGGTGGTGGCGGTCGTGCACCCCGGGGACAACGCCCGCGACCACAGTCGCCTGGGCACCCTGAGTAACCTTTATGGTCGGCCGCTACAGGTCAGCGCTGCAATCAGCGCCGCCCGTGACGACGGATTGCTCGGGCCTTACCTGAATGATGGCAAGGTGGGCGTGATCGGCTATTCGGCCGGCGGTGAAACGGCGTTGATCCTGTCTGGTGCGCGCCCCGACCTGGACCGCCTGCGTCAGTATTGCCTGGAGCGCCCGAACGACGCCGATGCCTGCAAAACCCACGGTATTCTGATCGCCGACCGCAGCGAGCTGGCGCCACAGGCAGACCCGCGCGTAGGGGCCGTGATGCTGATGGCTCCGCTGAGCCTGCTGTTTGGCCGCCATGCCTTGGCCGGTGTGCAGGTGCCTGCGCTGATCTACAGCGGTGACAGCGATCAGCTGGTGGCCGTGGACCGCAACGCCGAGGCGCTGGCCCACAAGCTGCCGGTCACACCGGATTACCGCCTGTTGGCCGGCGCTGGCCATTTTGTGTTCATGGCCCACTGCGACACCGAGCAATACGCGCGCATGCCGGCGTTGTGCAAAGATGCCGAGGGTGTGGACCGCCGCCATATCCATCATTCGCTGGAACGGGAAACGGCGGCGTTTTTCAGCCAGGCACTGGGGCCGGCGCAACTGGGCGAGCGATCAGCCGAGGCGGGCGCGACGCGACAGCAACAGCGTTAGGCCTACCCCGGCCAGGGCGAGTAGGGCTGCCACGCAGAAGATCGACGCATAGCCCAGGTGCACGGCCACTGCCCCCATCACCGGCCCGGCGATGGCGAGGGCCATGTCGAAGAACACTGCATAGGCGCCCAACCCCGCGCCACGGCTGCTGCTGGGTACCTGCTTGATGGCTTCGACGCCCAGCGCTGGATAGACCAGCGAAAGCCCGAAACCCGTAAGCCCGGCGCCCACCAGCGCCCAGGCCGGCGAAGGCGCCAGCCACAGCAGGCTCAGGCCGAGCACCTCGGTGCCCATGCAGGCGACTGCCACGTTGTAGCCACCAAAGCGGTTGACCGCGTTGACGAACAGCAGCCGCGAAATGATGAAGCACACACCAAATGCACTCAGGCACCAGGCGGCGCCGGCCCAGCCGCGCTCCAGGTAGTACAGGGTGACGAAGGTGGTCAGGGTGCCATAGCCGATCGAGGCCAAGGTCAGGCCCAGGCCGCATGGGGCGACACGACCAAAAGCGGACCAGAACGGCAGGCGCTCGCCGCGTACCACCACCACGTCAGGCCGTTTGCGCAACACCAGCAGAGCAACAACCGCCAGTACCAGCAATGCCGGCCCGAGCACGCTGAAGTCCAGCCCGTCCACGGCCAGCACGCCCAACGGGGCGCCAATCGCGATGGCACCATAGGAGGCGATACCGTTCCACGAGATCACCCTGGCGGTGTGTTCGGGGCCGACCTGGCTGATGCCCCAACTCAAGGTGGCCACGCCGATCAGCCCCTGGGCGATGCCCAGCAGCAACCGGCCAGTAAGCAATAGCGCCAGGCTGAGCAGCGGCAGCGTCAGGGACCAGGCGGACAGCAGGGTCAGTACACCGCAACCGGCAATCCCCAGCAGGCCGAAGCGGATGGCCTGCTTGCCGCCGAGGGTATCTGCAACGCGCCCGGCGAACGGGCGGCTAAGCAGGGTGGCCAGGTATTGCAGGCCAATGGTCACGCCGGCGATCACCGCGCCAAAGCCCAACTGGTCGTGCACATAGCCAGGCAGCACCGCAATCGGCAGGCCGATGCAGAGGAAGGCAATGAAGGTATAGAAAACGATCGACAGGATCTGCAGGGTGATGTGCAGGGTATTGCTGGTGGGGGCGGGTTGTTGCGCGGTCATGGGCTCTTTCGCGGGTGGGCGGTTGGGCGTGGGTCCATGATGGCTGTTACATCCGGGAAATGAAAGCAGGCTAACGAATTATTCGTCGGGCGGAGCTTGCAGTTCCGTAGCAATGAAGGGCACCGAAACAGGGCCCGGGTACGCCCCCGCTTTGTGCGCCATCCCCCGGTATGCCCGATGCCAGAGCGGCTGCGCTAAAAGTTTCATCTGCCTTCACCTGCGGAGTTGGCCCGCAACCTGCTATATCCAGCCTGCGAATTTGATCGAGTGGTCAGGCCGTGAGCGCAAGCAGCGCCCTGCGCCGGACTCTCTAAACGGCCGATAGGCCACGGATTTCAGGGGCCGCAGGATGTCGCTCGCGGAGCAGATCGAACTACAACAAGACGATGCAGGCTGGAGCGCCCACCTGCAGTTGCGCTTTGTCAGGCGTGACGATGTGACCCGCCTTGGTGCGTGGCGGCATTTCGGACCTCTTTTGGTGCAGCGGCCTTTCTATCCTGAAGGTGCACCGTGCCACGTTTACGTGCTGCACCCGCCGGGCGGCGTTGTCGCCGGCGACCGTCTGGAACTGGATATCCAGCTGGAACCCGGCAGCCACGCACTGCTGACCATGCCCGGTGCCAGCAAGTTCTACCGCAGCATTGGCCCGACAGCACGGTTGACCCAGCGCTTTCGGCTGGGCGCTGGCAGCACCCTGGAATGGCTGCCGCAAGACAGCATCTTCTTTTCGGGCGCCCGCGCCAGCCTCGACAGCCGTTTTACCCTGGAACCCGGGGCGCGCCTGTTGGCCTGGGAGACCCTGTGCATGGGGCGCCCGGTGATGAACGAGCGTTTCGAACAGGGCGCGCTGGACAGCCGTTTGCACATCGAACTGCCCGACGAAGTCGGCCTGCATGAACGCCTGCGCATAGAAGGCGGGCGCCTGGACAAGCTCGGCGGCCACCCGTTGCTCGCTACGTTCTGCGCGGCACCGGCCGACCAGGCGGTACTGGAACAGGTTCGCCCATTGCTCGATGAACTGGCCAACCCGGCTGGCGCGACGCTGCTGGGGTCGCTGCTGGTCATCCGTGTAGTCGACCATGACAACCAACACTTGCAACGCACCCTGCAACACCTGTGGCACGTGCTGCGTCCGGCCGTCCTCGGCCTGCCTGCGTGCCCTCCACGAATTTGGGCCACCTGAGAGAGCGCCATGGAGCTGACCCCGAGAGAGAAAGACAAACTGCTGCTGTTCACCGCCGCCTTGCTGGCAGAACGGCGCCTGGCGCGTGGCCTGAAGCTCAATTACCCGGAAGCCGTGGCGCTGATCAGTGCCGCTGTGCTGGAAGGCGCCCGCGATGGTCGCACCGTGGCCGAACTGATGAGCCTGGGGCGCGAAGTGCTGACCCGTGACCAGGTGATGCCCGGCATTGCCGAAATGCTCCACGACGTGCAGGTCGAAGCGACCTTCCCGGATGGCACCAAGCTGGTGACCGTGCATGACCCCATTGTCTGAACCCGCCCAGGAACCCCACATGATCCCAGGTGAAATCCAGGTCGCCGCTGGCGACATCGAACTGAACACTGGCCGTGAAACGGTCAGCGTCAGCGTGGCCAACCACGGCGACCGGCCGGTACAGGTCGGCTCGCACTACCACTTCTACGAAGTCAATGACGCGCTGGTGTTCGACCGTGCGCCTACCTTGGGCTTTCGCCTGGATATTCCGGCCGGCACCGCGGTGCGTTTCGAGCCGGGCCAGGCACGTACCGTGCAATTGGTGGCCTACGCTGGCAAGCGTGAGGTGTATGGCTTCCAGGGCAAGGTGATGGGCGCGCTGGAGGGCAGGGTATGAGCCGTATTTCTCGCCGGGCCTATGCCGACATGTTTGGCCCCACGGTCGGCGACCGCGTGCGGCTGGCCGACACGGCACTGTGGGTAGAGGTGGAGAAAGACTTCACGATCTACGGCGAAGAGGTGAAGTTCGGCGGCGGCAAGGTAATCCGCGACGGCATGGGGCAAGGCCAGATGCTGGCCGCCGAGGCCATGGACCTGGTGCTGACCAACGCCTTGATCATCGACCACTGGGGTATCGTCAAGGCCGATATCGGCATTAAGCACGGGCGTATTGCGGTGATCGGCAAGGCCGGCAACCCCGATGTGCAACCCGGCGTCAATGTGCCGGTGGGCCCGGGCACCGAAGTGATCGCGGCCGAGGGCAAGATCGTTACCGCGGGCGGCGTCGATTCGCATATCCACTTCATTTGCCCGCAGCAGGTAGACGAAGCGCTGAACAGCGGTGTCACCACCTTCATCGGCGGTGGCACCGGGCCGGCCACCGGCACCAATGCCACCACCTGCACCCCCGGCCCCTGGTACCTGGCGCGCATGCTGCAGGCCGCCGACAGCCTGCCGATCAACATTGGTTTGCTGGGCAAGGGCAATGCCTCGCGGCCAGAAGCGTTGCGTGAGCAGATCGCGGCCGGTGCGGTGGGCCTCAAGCTTCATGAGGATTGGGGTTCGACACCGGCAGCCATCGACTGCTGCCTGGGCGTGGCCGAGGAAATGGACATCCAGGTGGCGATCCACACCGACACCCTCAATGAGTCCGGGTGCATTGAAGACACCTTGGCGGCCATCGGTGACCGCACCATCCATACCTTCCACACCGAAGGCGCCGGTGGTGGTCATGCGCCAGACATCATCCGCGCGGCGGGGCAGGCCAACGTGCTGCCGTCTTCGACCAACCCGACCCTGCCGTACACGGTCAACACCGTGGACGAGCACCTGGACATGCTCATGGTCTGCCACCATCTGGACCCGAGCATCGCCGAGGACGTGGCCTTTGCCGAATCGCGCATCCGTCGCGAAACCATCGCGGCAGAGGACATCCTGCATGACATGGGAGCCTTTGCCATGACGTCCTCCGACTCACAGGCCATGGGCCGGGTGGGTGAAGTGGTGCTGCGCACCTGGCAGGTCGCCCACCAGATGAAACTGCGACGCGGGCCTTTGCCACCTGACACGCAGTACAGCGACAACTTCCGGGTCAAGCGCTACATCGCCAAGTACACCATCAACCCGGCGCTGACGCATGGCATCGGCCATGAAGTCGGCTCGGTGGAGGCGGGCAAGCTGGCGGACCTGGTGCTGTGGTCGCCGGCGTTCTTCGCGGTCAAACCGGCGCTGGTGATCAAGGGCGGAATGATCGTCACCGCGCCGATGGGCGATATCAACGGCTCCATCCCCACGCCGCAGCCGGTGCATTACCGGCCGATGTTCGGTGCCCTCGGCGCGGCGCGGCATGCCACACGCATGACCTTCCTGCCCCAGGCGGCCATGGACAGTGGCCTGGCCGAAGACCTGAACCTGCGCAGCCTGATTGGCGTGGTCAACGGCTGCCGCCGCGTGCGCAAGCCGGACATGGTCCACAACACCTTGCAACCGCTGATCGAGGTAGATGCGCAGACCTACCAGGTACGCGCAGATGGCGAACTGTTGGTCTGCGAGCCGGCCAGCGAATTGCCGCTGGCCCAGCGTTACTTCCTGTTTTGAAGGAGCACCGATGATTGTCCTGACCCGCCGCATCACCGAGCCTGGCACGCTCACTGAAACCGGCACTGTCACCCTGGATGTGGACAGCCGCATCAAGAGCCGCTTGCGCGTCACCCTGGACGATGGCCGCGAGGCTGGCTTGATGCTTGAGCGCGGCCACCTACTGCGCGGGGGAGAACTGCTCGCCGATGCCGAGGGTAACCAGCTGATTCGCGTGCTGGCAGCGCCCGAAACTGTCTCCACGGTGCGCTGCGCCGATCCGCACCTGTTGGCACGCGCGGCCTACCACTTGGGTAACCGCCATGTACCCCTGCAGATCGAGCCTGGCCTGTTGCGTTTTCAGCATGACCATGTGCTGGACGACATGCTGCGTGGCCTGGGCCTGGCGGTAGAAACCGAGCAGGCACCGTTTGAACCCGAAGCGGGTGCCTACCAGAGTGCGCCGCATGGCCATGGCCATGATCACCCGTTCGTACGCCTGCCTGCCCATTCCTGAACTGCCTTGGAGCAACCCTATGAAAAAGACGCTTGCACTGTTTCTGCTGATGCTGGCCGTGCCAGCTTTCGCCCACCCAGGCCATGACAGCAACCCACTGCATGACGGCCTGCTGCACCCGCTGACCGGCCTGGACCACTTGTTGATGCTGCTCGGCACTGGTGTGCTCGCGGCATTGACCCGGCGCAATCTGACGTTGCCCCTGGCCACCCTGGCGGCAATGTTTGGCGGGGCGGTGTGTGGCCATCTGTTCGGTGACGTGCTGGGCATGGAGACCCTGATCGCCCTGTCGGTGCTGGTGGCTGCCGGGGCCATGTTGCTGCCGAGCCGGCAGTTGCTGCTGGCCATGGCCATGCCCGTGTTTGCCCTGTTCCATGGCTGGGCCCACGGCGTGGAGGCCACGCCGAGCGCGTTCTGGCAGTTCAGCGCCGGCTTTGTCACGGTCAGCGGCCTGCTGCTGGCGGCAGGTTTTGCGGTCGGCTGCCTGTTGCGCCGTCACAGCGGCCTGCAAAAGGCCTTTGGCGGTGGCCTGCTGGCCGGCGCCGCGCTGGTGCTGGCCGGTTGATGAGCAGCGACCTGGCGTTACTGCGCCTGCTGCAGCTGGCCAGCCCCGGCTTGCCGGTGGGTGGTTTCACTTACTCGCAAGGCCTGGAGTGGGCGGTGGAGGCTGGCTGGGTGAAGGGTGTGGACGGTTTCGCTGCCTGGCAGCGCGAGCAGGTCGCCGACACCCTGGCGTGCCTCGACTGGCCGGTGTTGGCGCGCCTGTATCACGCGTGTCAGGCCGAGGATGCCGAGGCGTTTGCCCAGTGGAGCCGCTTCTTGCTGGCCAACCGCGAAACCGCCGAGCTACGCCTGGAAGAACAGCAGCGCGGCGCGGCGTTTGCGCGGCTGCTCGACGGCTGGCAACTGGGCCAGTCACCGGCCTGGCGCACCAGCCTTGAATTGACCCAATTGGGCGGCATGGCCTGGTTGGCTGCGCACTGGGCCATCCCGCTGCGCCAGCTGGCCCTGGGCCATGGTTTTGCCTGGCTGGAGGGCGCGGTCATGGCTGGGGTCAAGCTGGTGCCGTTCGGCCAGCAGGCCGCCCAGACCTTGCTGCGCGACCTGGGCGCAGGTTTGCCTGCCGCCCTCGATCAGGCACTGGCACTGGGCGATGACCAGCTTGGTGGCGGCCTGCCGTTGCTGGCCATTGCCTCATCGCGTCACGAAACCCAATACACCCGTTTGTTCCGTTCCTGAGGACTGCCTTCATGCAAAGCTATCAACAACCCCTGCGCGTCGGCGTCGGTGGCCCGGTCGGTTCCGGCAAGACTGCACTGCTGGAAGCGCTGTGCAAGGCCATGCGCGATCACTACCAGATTGCCGTGGTCACCAACGACATTTACACCAAGGAAGACCAGCGCATCCTCACCGAGGCTGGCGCACTTGAGCCGGAGCGTATCGTCGGAGTAGAAACCGGTGGCTGTCCGCACACGGCCATTCGTGAAGATGCTTCGATGAACCTGGCTGCCGTTGAGGCGCTGGCACGCAAGTTTGGCAACCTGGAGGTCATCTTCGTCGAAAGCGGCGGTGACAACCTGAGCGCTACGTTCAGCCCGGAGCTGGCCGACCTGACCATCTACGTGATCGACGTGGCCGAGGGCGAGAAGATCCCGCGCAAGGGCGGCCCGGGCATTACCAAGTCGGACTTTTTGGTAATCAACAAGACTGACCTGGCGCCTTATGTGGGGGCTTCGCTGGAAGTGATGGAGCGCGATACCCAGCGCATGCGCCCGCAGCGTCCCTGGACTTTCAGTAACCTGAAGAAGGGTGAAGGGTTGCAGGCGGTGATCGACTTCATTGTCGAGCGCGGCATGCTGGGTGTGCGTGGCTGAAGCAATATCAGGATTGCGCAGGCCCTGGTGGGAACCGCTTCCGCCTTACGCTACTGCTGATTGGCGAACTTCTCGCCGACTGTTCACGCAGAGGTTGGTAGGGCGGAAAGCGGACATCACTGGACAGTCTGTTTCCCACATTCGCAAACGCTGATGGGCGACAGAAATCAGGCCTGCGATCCGATCAGATGACGGTTCCCTTTCAGGAAACCTCACTGCCATGCACTTGAACTACTCGCAAAACCTCCACGGCATCCTGAGCAGGTCGACCCTGCTCGACGAGACCTCCAGCCAGGATTGCAGAATGGTTCTGCACAATGATGTGCTGTACTGCGTCTACCTCAACGGCGACGAGATCAGGATGCTCAGCAGGCGCCCGTCCTCCACCTGGGCTTCGGTCACAGCGATTGCCGGAAAGACCAGCGTCAGCCTGCCCGGTCTGGTGTCCTTCAAGGATGACTTGGTCATGGTCTACGCAGATGCCACGAACATGACTGTTGTGTGCCGTTACAACGAAGCCTCCAGAACCTTTATCACCATGGCGCACATACAAGCACAGCTGTCGCAGACACCGGCGTTCGCGGCGCTCAATGGTATCTTGCACATGTTTTATAAAGTGCAAAATAGTTCCAATATCATGTATGCCACGACATCCGATCTTATTAACTGGAGCCAGATGCCCGTCGTCAAGAACAACGGCAATCAATCCGTCTTGACCTACATGAGCCCGGTTGCCGCAACGTACCAGAACCTGATTCATCTGATCTATCAGGACAAGACAGATAAACGTAACTACATGCTCAAATGCGATGGCGAAAACTGGACAAGCAGCATCAGCCTTATAGACAAGCGATATCCCCATTCTCCCGGCCTTTGCGTACATAACGGACTGCTCAAACTGCTGTTCACTGGCGATGGCAGCAAGCTGGATCAGTACTGCTATGACGGGAACGCGGTGAGCCCGCTGGTGAGCAGCATCAAACTCGATTGCGGCGAAGGAAGCCCTGCATTGGCCGTCCAGCAAGGTGCGCTGGTCGCGGTCTATGCAGGTGCGCATGTCAACCCTGATACTCAATCCTGATCGGGAGCCCAGCCCATGTCGGTTGATAGAGCCATTTACGACTACACGCGCGCCCACCTGCCGCCGTCCACAGACTCAGTCCATTTTGAAATTCAGTTCGAAATCATCGTGACGGATATCGTGGCGCTGCTGCGTCATGCGCCCGATGACGCGCGGCACACTGCGGTCTGGCTTGTCTATTTCGTGTCGACTCACTACATGCACCGCTCGAACGAGGCTTCTCAGCAGCAATACGCACAGATTCTGGAGTCAGTCTTTCGTCGCCTATATAACGACCGTCGCTTCATCGATCACATCAATGCAGTGCATCCTCGGCACAGTTATCCGGTGCTGTTATGTTTTTATCACCTGCACCACGCCTTGATCATGAACGGCTTGCGGGCACCGAGTGGCCCTCTGATCCTCGACCACGGGGACGCTCTCAGAATGCTGCAGTTCGCCGTCGGTGCGGCGCACGGCCCTTGGCACTCCCGCATCCGGCTGCGAGGCGGCATCAGGGACTATTATCACGCCTCTGTTCGCGATGACGGTCAGGATGCGCTGATCGAACTGGGCAGGCTCCCGCTGACTGGCAGGCATCCTGTGAGTGTCGCGACCTGGAACATGCAGGGTTCTTCGGAAACGGCCGAGACGAAATGGCGAAGTTTCGTGCTGCAACTGGCGCGCAGCAATGCGGTGGTGGCCCTTCAGGAAGCAGGCGTAATGCCGTCTTCTTCGCTGCTCGCCGCCCAATTACCGGTTCCAGACCAGTTCGGTACGACTTTGCGGGTCGATCACTACTTGTGGAACGCCGGAACCATGTCGCGTCCGGAGCAATACCATATCTTCTATCTGGACGTTCAACGCTTGCGGGTCAATTTGGCACTGGTCGTTTCCGAAGCCAGCGGGCTGGATATCGTACAAGCGGTGGTGATTTCCGATGGCTTGCCAGATGATCAGAATGCTCCGGTATATCGTCCTGCACTGGGTTTGCAGCTACGCCGTCTTACGACATCGCAAGAAAACATGACGGTATACTGTTTTCACGCCATTTCCTCAGGTGGTCCCAACGCCCCGCGCATGCTGCGCGAAATAAGTTGGCACACGCCCTCGCGCTTTATCGTATTGGGCGACTTCAACCGTGATCCACGCAACGTTTCGGCCCAGACGCCCAGCGGCCAAGGCAACTGGATCTCACCACCCGACATCGCCCAGCTGGCTTTGCCAGCCGCCGAAACCCATCCCAGCACCGCGCCGCAAAACATGCTGGACTACGCAATCGTCGATGGCACCCCAGCCGAGCCTGGACAGGTCAGTGCCGCAGGCCCGTCGGATCATCGGGCGGTGAGTTTTCAGGTCAGTTTTCCGGATTGAAGCTGGCTTGGCATTCAGTTGTGGCAGCAATGAGGCTTGCCGGGCTGCTGTTCATAGCGGTCATGGTGCCGCACCCAGTCCATGGTCCCGCCTTCGTTACGCCCCAATGGCGCAATGTCCAGGAAGTTGTAGGTATTGACCAGAATGTCCAGCCCGCGGGCGTAGGTCGAATAGGTGTGGTAAACGCTGCCGTCCGCGTCGCGATAGAACGCACTCAAGCCCGGCAGCTCGGTTTCACTGCCATCATACGGCTCATAGTTGTACTGCCGCTGGCCTTCGCTGCCGACACTGACGCCAAAGTCTTCGTTGAAACCGCTGCCGTGTGACGAGTACCAGGGGAACTGCCAGCCCATGCGCCGACGGAACGCCTGGAACTCGGCATACGGCGCCCGCGATACCGCCACCAGTGACACATCGTGGTGCGCCAGGTGCAGGTTGGCACCGTCAAAATGGTCGGCCAGGAACGAGCAGCCGGGGCAGCCTTCGCTCCAGCCTTCGGCAAACATGAAGTGGTAGACCAACAGCTGGCTTCGGCCCGCGAACAGCTCGGCCAGGCTCAGGTCGCAGTCCGGCCCGTGGAAGCGGTAGTCCTGCTCCACCCTGACCCAGGGCAGTGCGCGACGTGCTGCGGACAGCGCGTCGCGGTGGTGGGTGAAGGCTTTTTCGTGCAGCCACAGTTGCCGGCGGGCCGCCAGCCACTGGCTACGGGAAACCACCGGGTGCCTGCTTTCGCTTGTGCTCATGGTGCTTTCTCCACGCTAGGGGATTCACACAGTAGTCGAGCACGTTCAGGTCGAATCGACAGACACCGGTGGCCGGGCGATGAGTGGTAGGCCGCTCAGCCCGAATGGGCGATATGCCCCTCGCTCAGTTCATCCGCGGCCTCTTCCTCGCCTGGCAGCGCGGTGATCACGCTGAAGTCACTGACTTCCACCTTGCCGCCGCCGTAGCCCAGCAAATGGAAGGAGAACGCTTTGCGCTCGGTCGGGTTGTCGAAGCTGAATTCCATTTCCAGTGGCTCATCGGCGGTGACCTTCACTTCAGCAGGCAGGCCCAGCGGCACGTCCTGCTCCAGCTGCTTGGCCTTGAGCTGGATATAGGCGGCGCGTTTGGGGTCCAGCGAGCGTACCTTGACCCGCACGCGAGTATGCGAACCTTCCGGCATTTCCAGGTACTGGGCGCCGATCAGGTTGTCGGCCCAGTCATCGTGAATGCGCTTGCGCAGCTTGATCGGCGAAGGGCCGCCGAACTGGTAACGCAGGTTGAGCGGGGTTTGCAGCAGGGACTGGTCGAGCACCCCGGCCAGTGCACCGATCTGCTGGCCTAGCAGGCTGTCGCCGGGGCCCAGGTAGCGGGCCTGGTCGGCAATGAAACCCTCACTGGCATAACGCCGGCAGCGCTGCTGGAAATCGCACTCGGTGAACACGCCCTGGCCGTTGTGGTAGCGCAGCATGCCGTTGGTGTAGGAGATCATCTCGCGGCCAGTGTCGTAGTCGCGGTACAGCGAGCGGCCACCCAGCGCCATCGGGATGGGCAGCGCAAAGTAGTCGAGCACCGAGGTGGCCAGATCGATATGGCCGTAAGTACCGCGTTTGATGTGCGGCAGTTGCGCCTGCTCTGGCGCCAGGGTGAGGTTGAAGCCCCAGGACGACGCCAGGCGCACGCCGTCGATGCCGTGGGACTCGTCAGAAGTCACCACTACCAGGGTGTCCTTGAGCACGCCCTGGCGCTCGAGGTTGTCGAGGAATGCCCCCAACGCATCGTCCAGGTAGGCGACCGCCGCCTGTTTTGGCGTGTCATAGCGCTCCAGGTACTCGGCCGGTGCCGAGTACGGCTGGTGGGTACCCACGGTGAGCAGGGTCAGCATCCAGGGTTTGTCCTGCTTCTGCAGCTGGCCGACGTAGTCCAGGGCACCTTCGAAGAAGGCGCGGTCATCCTTGCCCCATGGGAAGTCCAGGTAGTTCTTGTTGCGGAACCACTCCAGGCCATGCACCGAGTCGAAGCCGATATGCGGCATGATGCGGTCCTTGGCCATGAAGCGCAGGCCGGCACCTTGCAGGTAGTGGGTGGTAAAGCCGGCCTGGCGCAGCTGCGCCGGCAGGCAGGCCTGGTTGCGTTCGTTCTGGGTCAGCAGCTCCACACCCTTGGGCGTGCCATTGGCCAGCTTGTCGTAGTCACCACACAGCATGGCGTACAGGCCGCGAATGGTCTGGTGGGTGTGCAGCACGTAGTCGGGGGTGTTCATGCCGCGCTCGGCCCACTGGCTGACCTTGGGCATGAGGTCCTCGTCGAAGCGGCTGTGCAGGGCCTGGCGGTTGGGCCGCAGGTAGGCCCCGGGGATGCCTTCTACGGTGATGACCAGCAGGTTGCGGGCGCTACCGGGCCCGGCCAGCAAGCGCTGGCCATGCAAGTCGGACTGGGTGAGGCCGCTGCTGGCCAGCGGTGTGAACGGTTGCGTGCGGCCCATCCAGCCTTCGACCTTGCGCTCCAGGCTGCCAACCCCGGCCGACATCAATTGGTGGCTGAGGTTGTATTGCCGCCACTGGTCGGCGTCGCTGGGTACCAGTTGCTGGCTGCCCCAATGGGCAGCGAACAGCAGCACGGGAATGGCCCAGGCCTTGCGCGGCAGCGGTGTGCTGCGTTGGGATCGGCTGCGCCAGGCGGCGGCTAGCCAGGCGAGCAGGCCAACGCCAAGGGTCAAGGGCAGCCAGGCATGGGCCAGGCCGCCGCCAGTCGAATTCTCCATGAATTGCGGGTCGACGAGGTACGTGAGGTCGGCGCTGGTGGGCAACCGGCCCACCGCGCTCACAAGTTCGGCCGAAGCCACCCACAGGGCTGCCCAGGCCAGCAGCACGGGCAGGGCCAGCCACCATGGCCGGCGGTGCAGCAGCAAGACCAGCAGGCTGCCGAGGGCGAGGTCGGACAGGTAACCGAGCGGGTTGGACCAACCCAGCATGGCGCGCGTACCCAGTGGGATCACCAGCACCAGGGCTGCCAACGCGGCAAGCCGGGTGCGTGGGTGGTCTGACAGGTTCTTCACAAAAACTTCCCTTTTGCCATTAAATCGTCATGCATCTGTGCTTGATGATAACAGGCCGGGGAAGGGAAAGCGGTTCGCTACAAGGCTGGTAACCAAAAGCCTGGCCCGCTTGTGCGGGCCAGGCAGAGGGCAAGTATCAGAAGTAGTAAGGGAATTTCAGGCTGAAGGAAAAGTCCGGTGCATCATCGGTCAGACCAATGGACAGGTTGGGTACGATGGTGAGGTTGTTGGTGGCGGCGAAGGTCAGGCCGACGTTGAAGTTGGCCGCGTTGTAGTCACTGTTGGAGATGGACTGCCAGTCGCCGCCATCAGGTTTGATCTTGCTTTTGCGGGCGAACTGGTCCGACACCGAGAACGACATACTCATCTTTTCGTTCAGGGCAAAGGCGATACCGCCGCCAATCTGCCAGGAGTCGCCGAGTTTCACGTCACCTGGCACCTTGCTGTTGACCTGCGGGCTGATGTCACTGAACGAGTCCTGCATGTTGTAGGTATACGACAGGCTGCCGAATAGCACGGCCGGGTCGAAGGTCTTGACCAGCGAGATGCCCGGGGTGATCGACCACACGCCGTTGCCGGTTGGCAGGCTGTCCGGTACAGACAGGTTGCTGTTGCCGTCGACCTCGCGCAGCTTGATGCCATACGGGTCCTTGCCGGTCGGCGCCTTGACCCGCAGGGTGGCGACAGCGTCCGGCCAGGTTTCGTCCTCGTCGAGGAACTTGTAGGCCACGCCCACGTTGATGTCGCCGATTTCCGGGTCACGGGTCACGCTGGCGTCCGAGGTGCTGGCACCGGCGCCACCTGCACCGCCGGAGGAGTAGGTGGACTCGCGGTACACCACGGGAACGTTGATGTCGAACTGCCAGCGCTGCGCCAGGTTATAGCGCGCAGTCATGTCCAGGGTCCAGTTGTCGGCCTTGATGCGGTCGAGGTTGATGCTGCCGAGGAAGATCGAGTCCAGCGCCAGGAAGCCATTGAGCGTGAGCGCCCGGGTATCGTAATGGGTATAGGTAACACCCGTTTCGAAGCTGAACTTGCCGCCGCCAAAGAACCCGCTGGCCTCGTCATACAGGTTGGATACGCTTTGCGCGGGTTCGGAATCGGCCGTAAGCGCCTGGCCGTAGGAACTGCCTGTAGTGCCTGGTGTGCCAGACGCAACGGTCTGCGCCCCCTTGACCCCCTCGGCGGGGGACCTGACCAGGCGCTTGGGTGGCGCCGCTGCGGGGGCCTCCTCGACCTGTCGCACACGTTGCTCAAGCACCATCAGCGCTTGTTGCTGCGCCTCGTAACGGCGTTTAAGTTCGATCAGTTCCTGTTTCAGTGCTTCGACCTGCGGGTCGGCGGCTGCGTAGAGTGCGGTGGGGGCCAGGGTAGTCAAACACACAAAAGCTCTGAGCGATAAAGATCGGTACATGGAGTTGCCGTCCCTTCCAACTACTTTTGATGAGACAGAGCGTAGATCAGTATCCGAAGGTGCGAAGACCTTTGAGCTGGTCAAGGCTGCCATTGAGCGACGCAGCGGTCGGTACGCTCTCGCGCATCACAACGTTCAGCGAGGTAACGTTGTTGACCCTGTTGCCGTTGCCGAGCAATGTCGAGTTCTGCATCAGGCCGCCCTGGGCCAGGCGCTGTACGCTGCTGCCCTGGTTATTGCTGGCATTGATGTTGAGTTGCACACCTACGCCGCTCGAAGACACGCTGAGCGCACCGGCGCCGTTTTCGCCGACCAGGGTCTGGCCGGCGGCGAGCACCTGGCCTTGCTGTTGCACGGCGGGGGCCTGGTTGGCCTTGGTCACGTTGATATCGACGTTGTTGTAGGCCGTGTTGTTGTCACCGGCAGCACGCACTACCTGGGTGACGCCTTCGGTAGTGGTAAGGCCGTTGCCGCCGGTCACCACGCCAGTGCCCGCAGCAGAAGCGTTGCTCGACGCCGCACCTGTGCCTTTTTCATCAATCATCGAGACATAGAACTGGGGCTTGATGGTCGATTGCTGGACCTGCAACGTGGATGTCGCCCCGATCACGTCCCCTTTGGCATTTTGCCAGGTGCTGGACATGACGATGCCGAAACTCACGATCCGCCCCGGCATCACGTAGCGGCCCCGCAGGTTGGCCAACTCCTGGTCCTTCAGTTCGATGGGTTTCAACGGCTCGGCGTGGCTGGGCAGGCTGGCAGCCAGGCAAGCCATGGCCAGCCACAATGAAGTCTTCATGAAATGCTCCCTGGAGCATCATGCTCCTTGTCATTAGAACAGTCGTTAGAAGAAGTCGCTTTTGATGAAGCCGAAATCCAGCAGCTCGGCGTCCTTCACTGGGGTGAAGTTGTCCACCCGGCCCTTGGCGGTCAGCGGCAGGGGTGGGTCGAGCAGGATGTTGTTCTTGTCGTAACCCTGGCCGATCACGGCGAAGATGATGCCGTTCCAGCCTTTTAGGAAGTCGTCGACTTTGTAGCGCCGATGGCCCAGTACCGGGTCACCGACATACACCCAGCCTTTGTCGACCTTCTGCATGACCACGAAGTGCTTGTAGCCGCGCACATCCATCAGCACCACGACCGGGATGCGTACGCTGTGAAGGGTGTCGGGCGCAACCCGGTAACCGCGGGCGCGCATCCCCAGGCTTTCGACGTAGCGTTTCATGTCGAGCATCGAAAAGCCTTGCGTGCGCACCAGGTCCTGGTCGGCGTGGGCCAGCATGCCTTCGATGATCTGATGTTCGTCCACATCCAGCCAGTAGGCCTGGCGCAGGATGGTCGCCAGTGCGGCGGCGCCGCAGCTGAAGTCGGTTTTCTGTTGCACCAGGTCGGCGAACTTGCGTTCACGCACGCTCTGGATGGGCTTGAATACCACGGCACCGCCCGGCAGGACGGACAGCGGCATTTGTGCAGCTTCGCTCACGCTGGCCAGGCACAGCAAAAACGCCAAGGCGATAATGCGCATGATCGGATGCCTTCCGGTGGGTGTTGAAGAAAGGCCCCCCGAAGGGGGCCTCAAGCGCAGCGTTTAGAACGAGGTGTTGGAGATGGCCAGCGAGTTGCTCTGCTGGTTGCCCACACCGGCTGCCACGTTCACGCCCAGGTTGCCGCTGCCACCGTTGACCGAACCGCTAAGGGTTGCAGTATTGGTAACAGGGTTGGCCCAGCCGGTCGGGGTCAGCACTTGGAAGGACACGGTATTGCTCAAGTCGTAAGCACTGCTTTCGCTGTAGCTCTTCGAAACGTCGTTCGAGGATTGCTTCGATTTTTCGCCAGACTTCGAGAAGTCAGACGCCGAAGCATTCTCGTACGAAGAGTCGTGAGACTTGGTGTAAGAAGACTCTTTGGACTTGTCGTACGAAGAGTCACGCGCCTTGTCGTAGCTGGAGTCGAAGGCTTTTTCGAACGACGAGTCGTATGCACTTTCGCGCGACTTGTCGACCGAAACATCCAGCGATGCACTCAGCGAACCATCGAAGGTGCTGGAGCGGGTGCGCTCGCGACGGCCGTCATCGGTTGTGAAGGTGCGCGTAGCGTTGGCTGCAGCGTCCAGCGAAGCGTTCAGGTTGGCGCTGCTCGACGAGCTGTTGCTGCCGCTGGCAGAACCGCTGGCATTCCAGCCATTGGAGCCGCTTGCCGTCATGCTGCTGGAGCCACTGGCGTTGCTGGTTTTCGAACCGCTGGAGTTCCAGCCACTGGAGCCACTGGAGCTGGCGCTTTGCGAGCCGGCCACGCTGAAGCTCGACGACGAGCTGCGGTCGTCGGTCGAGTTGAACGTGCCATCACGCGAGCTCGAGCCACTGGCCGAGGTGGTGATGGTGATCGTGTCAACGCGATAGGTGCGGTCAGCCGCGTTGTTCACGACCAGGCCTGGGCCATCCTGTTCGGCAGAAGCCGTGGCAGTGGCGTTACCCAATGGGGCACCGGTGTTGGCGATGGCCATGGTGTTTTTCTGTTGGTTGAGGTCGCCACCGGCGATGTTGATGCCGATGTTGCCCTCAGCCCCACTGGCCGAGCCGCTCATCAAAGCCGACGACTGGGTCGAGTAGTTGTCCACCCGGTTGTTGTCGCTGGTTTGCTGCACGTCGGCAGTAGCATTGGCCATGCCGAACACGAAGCTGTTGTCCAGGCTGGATTCGGAGCCGGCGTTGGCAATGGCAGCGGCGTTGTCCTGCTGGTTGCCGTTACCGGCCGCCACGTTGATGCCGACGTTGCCGCTGGAACCCGTGCCCGAGTCACTCATTTCGGCTTCGTTGATAGTGCCCTGGTTGGTGATGCGGTTATCAGTACTGGACTGGGTATCCCAGGCATTGGCCGTTGCATACACCGGGATCTTGGTTGGAGGAGGCGTGTGCTGGCCGTGATTATTGTGGCCATTGTGGTGCCCGCCACGCCGGTCGTTTTGGTCAGCTTGTACAGCAACAGCCATGACCGCAGCAATTGCGAAAACCAGAGGCTTGATTGCCATCGAGGGTTTCATGGTGATTCTCCGTACTCTATTTAGGTTAAGTGTTGTTCTTAACTGGAAGGGTCAATCCGCGACCCGGATGCTCAAGGTGTTGGCCATTCGGTTTCCCACCCCGGCACTCTGGTTCAACTGGATCACCCCACGGCTACCGGTGAAGGCCTGGTCACTTGTGGTGACCTGGCGATAGCCGGCCGGGATGTCAGTTGCTCCGGAGTTGTTGAGCAGCGCCACGTTCTGTTGCATGAGGACGCTGTCGTCGATGCTTTGCGGTTGCGTACTGAGGGTGATGCTCAGGGCGTTGGCTTGCTGGGTATTGGCACCGGCACTCTGGTTCACGCCCAGCGCCCCACTGCCGTTGCTGAACGCGTTGCCCTGGATAGTCGAGCGGGCATCCATGGCGGTGTCTGCGGGTGTGTCCAGCCGTTGGCGGATCTGCGTGCTGGCGTTGGCTTCAGGCCCCACGGCAATGGCACGCGCGTTGACCTGTTGCTGCTTGTCGCCAGCGGCCTGGTTGACCGAGAGGTTGCCCTGGTAGCGGCTGCCGGAGTTGTTGATGTCGGCGTTATTGATGACGGGAACCAGCGACTCGGCGAGGGCCGGAGCACTGCACAGGGTGGCCAGGATCAGCAGCATGTGCTTCATGTCACTTGCCCCCGCCGGTCAGGATCTGCAACGGCGCGAGGCCGCGCTGCACACTTGAATTGACCATGTTCGAGATGCCATTACCCGAGCCGCCCGTACCGCGACCGCCCGACAGGTTGGGCAACTGGTTCTGGTTACCGAGGTTGCCACCCAGGTTGTTGGTTTGCTGGGTGATCATGTTGCTGATGCCTGCGCCACTGCTGATGCTGGCGAAGTCGCCATCACTCAGTTCATTGGTTTGCTTGAGCACATAGGCAGAAGGGTTGGCGTTGACAGTGGTGGGGCTCGGGTCGGGGATCAAGGGCGGTATGGTCGCGTTGCGTACCTGCACGTCGCGCTTGATGATGATGATCCCGTTGTCCGCCTGGGCCGCAAGGCTCAGCGAGCCCAATACACAACCCACCAGCACCCAGTGATAGAGGCGTTTGTCACTCTTCCTCACGACGGCAACTCCTTCTTTGAGCGCTGGCCTTGTTCAGCGATGCGAACAACAGAGCAGAAGGTGTGCCGTTTTTGAGAATTGTTTGCAGATCAACAGGTTAAGGCAATGGGTTGAGAAATTGCGGCGTATTTTGTCTCAGCGGTGATACAGACTGCGCGCAGTGGTGCGGCCTAAGCCAGCGCTGGCTTTGACTGGAAGGGATTTTGCAGGGGTGTTTCACTGGCTTGACACTGGCCCCGGAGCGGGGGGAACCCCCGCATTTTCGGGGGCTTTGACCCACCCACCTGTGTCAGTGGCTTAACACTCGGTCGGGCAGGATGGCGCATTGCTATCAAGCAGCATAGCAACGGCTTGCAAGGCCTGCAATTGGCGCTGTGGCCAATCGCCCTCAAGTATCTGGTGCGCCTGATTGTGCCGTTTCAGCCAGGCGAGGCTGTTGTCGAAAAAGTGTTGCCGGTCGTTGATATCGGGCTGGTTGCGTTGGCCATCGGCAACCCAGTCAACGCCTTGCGGGCTTAGCAACAAATGCAGGTCGTAATGCCTTGCAAGCAAAGCCTGTTCCAGCCAGGCCGGGCAGTCATCGAACAAGGCCTGGCTCCAGAGCATGTTGCTGAGCAGGTGGGTGTCCAGGATCAACAACGGTGGGGCTTGTTCGCGGGCGCGGTCCTCCCAGGCCAGTTGGCCCCGGGCGATGGTGGGGATATCGGCGTAGCAGGTGTCGCGCCGCTCCTGGTCGATGAAGTGGCGCACGTATTCGGCCACTACCACGCCGCCGAAATGCGCCTGGATCACGCCGCTGAGCCAGCTTTTACCGCTGGACTCGGGGCCACACAGCACCAGCACCTTCATGGCGTGTTGAGCGCTCATGGCTGCACCAATGCCGTGTCACGGCGCCATTCCAGCCAGCCGCGCACGGCAATCAGTGTGAGCACGGCAAAGAAGCCTGCGGTGAAATACAGCTGCTGATGCAGGTACTGGCCGACATAGACGATGTCCACCACCACCCATAGCGGCCAGCATTGCAGGCGCTTCTGGGCCATCCACAGTTGCGCCACCAGGCTGAAACCGGTCAGGGTGGCGTCCAGCCAGGGCAGGGCGGCATCGGTCCAGTTGGCCATGGCCGCACCCAGGGCTGCGCTCAGCAGTACCCCGGCAGCCAGGCCGGTGAACAGCGCCTGGCGTTGCAGGCGGGAGACCTGACGAGCGTCTTCAGCGTGACCGGGGCGTTTCCATTGCCACCAGCCGTAGACTTGCAGGAGCGCGTAGGCCACCTGTAGCAGCATGCCCGAGTACAGTTTTACCTCGTAGAACAGCCAGCCATAGATCAGCACCATGACCAGGCCAATCGGCCAGCACCAGGCGTTTTGCTTGACCGTTAGCCAGACAGCGGTGACGCCGAGGACGGCGGCGATGAGTTCAAGGCCGGACATCGGCGATCCTTGGGGAGACAATCGGGGAAGGGCGCGATTGTAGCGGGTCGATGTGTTGCAGGCGAACCTTTGTAGGAGCAGCCTTGTACTACGAAGAGGCTGCTCCTGAAAAAGTCATACCCGGAATTGTCTCAACAGCTGCTCCAGCTCCTCGCTCAATTGCCCCAACGCCACCCCCGCATCGCTGGACTGGCGTGCGGCATCCGCTGTCTGCTGGGACAACCCGGCGGTATCCAGCACATTGCGATTGATCTCCTCGACCACATGCGCTTGCTGCAAAGTGGCGCTGGCGATGGACGCATTCAACGCGGTGAGATTGGTCAGTGCCTGGTTGATGGCATCCAGGCTTGCACCGGCCTCGCGGGCCTGCTGGACGGTTTGACGCGAGGCTTCGCTGCTGGTGTCGATGGCCTTGACCGCGGCGTCCGACTGGCTTTGCAGGTGTTCGATCATCGTATGGATCTCGGCCGTTGACTGCGCCGTGCGCTGGGCCAGCAGGCGCACCTCGTCGGCAACAACGGCGAAGCCGCGGCCTTGCTCGCCGGCCCGTGCCGCTTCGATGGCGGCGTTTAGCGCCAGCAGGTTGGTCTGCTCGGCGATGGAGCGAATGACATCGAGTACACCGCCGATGCGCGTGCTGTGCCCGGCCAGGTCGCGGATCACCTGCACGGCCTGGTCGATGGTAAGCGACAGCCGATCGATCTGTACCAGGCTGCCGTGGATGGCTTCCTGGCCATGGGCTACCTGTTGCTGCGCCGTTTGCATTTCGCCGGCGGCCTGTTCGGCAGTCTTGGCTACGTCCTGCACGGCGTAAGTCACCTCGTTCACGGCCGTGGCCACCTGGTCCATCTGTAGCGACTGCTGGGCACTGTGCTGCTGTGCCGCCCCTGCATTGTCGCCGACGTGGCCGGCGGACTGGGCCAACGAGTGAGCCGCGCCTTGCAACTGCCCGACCACCCCCTGCAGCTTGCCGTTGAAGCGGTTGAAGTGCTCGCCCAGGTGGGTGATTTCGTCACGGCCATGGGTGTCCAGGCGCCGGGTCAGGTCGCTTTCGCCGCTGGCGATGTTGCTCATGGCCTGCACTGCCTCCTGCAACGGGCGGGCGATGCTGCGGGCAATCAGCATGACCACCAGGGCCATCAGCAAGGCAATGCCCACGCCCACCAGCGAGGCGTCGCGCAATTGGCGGGCGAATTCGGCCTGCACGTCATCGACATACACACCCGACCCGATGATCCAGCCCCAGGGCTTGAACAGTTGTATGTAGGAAGTCTTGGCCACCGGCTCGCTGGCGCCGGGCTTGGGCCAGCGATAGTTGACGGGCCCGGCGCCCTGCTGGCGGGCCAAAGCGACCATTTCGTTGAACACGGCAAAGCCGTCGGGGTCGCGGATGGCTGAAAGGTCCTGGCCATCGAGTTTGGGGTTGGCCGGATGCATGATCATCTTCGGCCCCAGGTCGTTGATCCAGAAGTAGTCGTCGTGATCGTAGCGCAGCGCGCGCACCACTTGCAGCGCCTGTTGCTGGGCGGCATCACGGCTGAGCGTGCCGGCTGCTTCCAGCCCTTGGTAATAGGCCAGCACCCCGGCTGCGGTCTGCACGACGTGGCGGGTTTTTTCGGCCTTGGCCTGGTACAGGTCACCGTGGATCTGGCGCAGCATCAACAGGCCAAGCACCACCAGCATGGCCACCGCCACCCAAAGGATCAGCCACAGGCGACGGCTGATCGACATAGATCTCAGAGTGTTCATCCAGGCGCTCCCGCATTGTTCTTTTTATTGAGGTGCATCCAAGCATGCTTTGCGACAGGCCCCCACCCGACTAATGGCTAAGTGCTATCTTCGCAAGAGTCTGCAACAGGTCGCGTCAAGCGATTGCAAAGCCGCTCTGCTAGGATTTCGGCCGCGCAAGATGAAACCTTTAGCAGGCGTGAACTTTTCTACTGGCGTTGCGCCCAACAGTCGCTGTAAAACAGCCGGGCCGCGTGCGGCAATTTCAAGCAAATCAAGAACAAGGGGCCTGCAGCAAGCAGCGCTCCATCCGGGGGAATGATGGATTTTTGGACTGCCTTCCAGGCAATCATCTTAGGTGTGGTCGAAGGGCTGACAGAGTTTCTGCCGATCTCCAGTACCGGGCACCAGATCATCGTCGCCGACCTGATCGGTTTTGGTGGCGAGCGGGCCATGGCTTTCAACATCATCATCCAGCTGGCGGCGATCCTGGCAGTGGTGTGGGAGTTTCGCAGCAAGATTTTCGAAGTGGTGTTCGGCCTGGCCAGCGAGCCCAAGGCGCGGCGTTTTACCGGTAACCTGCTGTTGGCATTCATGCCAGCGGTAGTGCTGGGCGTGCTGTTCGCCGACCTGATTCACGAGTACCTGTTCAACCCGATTACCGTGGCGGCGGCACTTGTGGTGGGTGGCATCATCATGCTCTGGGCCGAGCGTCGCGAGCACCGCGTGCAGGTGGACCACGTGGACGACATGCGCTGGAGCCATGCCCTGAAGATCGGTTTTGTCCAGTGCCTGGCCATGATCCCGGGTACTTCGCGCTCCGGCTCTACCATTATCGGTGGCCTGCTGTTCGGCCTGTCGCGCAAGGCAGCGACCGAGTTCTCGTTCTTCCTGGCGATGCCGACGATGGTCGGTGCGGCGGTGTATTCGGGCTACAAGTACCGTGACCTGTTCCAGCCCGGCGACCTGCCGGTATTTGCCATTGGTTTCGTGACGTCGTTCATCTTCGCCATGATTGCCGTGCGTGCGTTGCTCAAGTTCATTGCCAATCACAGCTACGCGGCGTTTGCCTGGTACCGCATTGTGTTCGGCCTGCTGATTCTGGCGACCTGGCAGTTCGGCTGGGTGGACTGGTCGACCGCCCATGGCTGAGGCGCTGCGTGGGCAACGGGTTGAGGGCGTGCGTAACGTGCGGCTGAAGCTGCTGTTGTTGGCGGTGTTGTGCCTGCTGCCTTTATTGGGCGCGGCGCGCATGGCGTGGAACGACCAGGCCTGGTGGCCGCTGGCGCTGTACCCGGCGATGAGCCTGATCAGTTTGCTGCTGTATTGGCAGGATAAACAGCAGGCGTGTACCCAGGCCTGGCGCACGCCCGAGAAAGTGCTGCATGCCAGCGAGCTGTTGGGCGGCTGGCCCGGGGCGCTGGTGGCGCAGCAGGTGTTTCGGCACAAGACCCGCAAGGTTTCTTACCAGCTGGTGTTCTGGGGGATTGTGCTGGTGCATCAGGTGTTCTGGGCGCACTGGCTGTTTTTTGCAGGGCGCTACCTGCCTTTTGGTTGATGCGTGGCAGTACCGGCCTCTTCGCGGGTAAACCCGCTCCCACAGATACACCACAGGCTTCAAGGGATGTGATACCCCTGTGGGAGCGGGTTCACCCGCGAAGAGGCCGGTACAGGCTGCCCTACATCACCAACCCCACCTGCAAGCGCTTCGGCAGCCGGCGCACCACCAGCTGGTGCGAGCGCTGCAACACATCACACAGCTCATCCCGCCCCATGGGGTAGGGCAGCGCCATGCTGATCCATTTTGCCCGCGCCAGATACGGCGCAGGCCGCACCCCAGGGCGGTCGCAATAGCCGAGAAACAGCTCATCGGCCACCTTGAACGACAACCCGGCACCGGCCAGGTCGAGCACCGCGAACATCTTGTTGCCGGCCACCGAAAACACCCGGATACCGCCCCATTTGTAGTCCTCCCGCGCACCCGGCAGGCTCAGGCAAAACGCTGCCACTTCGGGTTCGCTCATTTTCCTTTCAGACATACCGCTCTCCACAGGCCTCGAATGATGCCGCCAGGTGATCGATCCATACCCGCACGGCAGGCAGTACACCCCGCCGGTGCGGGTACACCGCCTGCAAGTACCCGCCTGGCAGTGACCAGTCTGGCAGCAGGCGCACCAGTTCGCCGCGCTCCAGCTCTTCCTCGCAAAACATGCTGGGCAGGGCAGTGCAGCCGAGGCCAGCCCGTACAGCAGCATTACGTACTACGAAATCGTCAATGGCCAAGCGCGGTTCCAGGGCGATTTCCTGTTGCTTGCCATGGGGGCCGAACAAGCGGAAGTGCACCAACCGGTCCGCTTCAGCGGCGCCCAGTACGGGCAGTGAAGCGAGCTCAGCCGGTTCACGGATGTGGTCGGCAAAACCGGGCGCGGCCACCAGTTGCATTTGCGCCTGGCGCAAGCGGCGGGTAACCAGGGCTGGGTCTTCGTCGCCCAGGTCACGCACTCGCAGCGGCACATCGATGCCTTCGGAAATCAGGTCGACCCGGCGGTTGAGCAGCACCATGTCCAGTTGCACCAGCGGGTACTGCGCAAGAAAGCGGCTGATCACATCCGGCAGGAAGGCATGTGCCAGCGCCACCGGGCAAGACACCCGCAACCGCCCGCGCGGTTCGCTGCTCATGCTGGCCACGGCTTCATCAGCGGCTTCGGCTTCCAGTAGCATGGCCTGGCAGTGGTGCAGGTAGCGCTCGCCGACCGCCGTGAGTTTCAGCTGCCGTGTAGTACGTTGCAGCCCCCTGGTTTTTCTTAACCGCCGTACGCGCAACCCGAGCCTCCTCTGGCGCCGGGAAAAAAGGGGGCCTGACGAGCCTGCCGATCACGCTCTAGGCCGCAGTCGCGGCGGCCTTACAACCAAAATCCATATGCTCTGCGACGCCAACGGGACACCGTTGCGCTTCCTCCTTCTCTCTGGTGGTCAAGCCAGTGACATTAGCTACGCCCAGCCTTTGCTGGACGACGTCAGCATTCCCCAAGCCAACGTGGCCGCCCACGTAAACGCTGTAAATGGTTGCTTGCCGACAAGGGTTGCGACGCCGAAGCGCTACGCCGCTACTGCGATCAATATCGAATGCAGCCCGTCATCCCGCTGCGCTCAATGAAGCGCAAACCCAAACCTGGCTTACCCAGACTGTTTGATCGGCCCAAGTACCGGCAGCGCAACATCATCGAGCGCATGTTTGGCTGGCTGAAAGAGAACCGCAGGATCGTGACCCGCTTCGACAAGCTTGCGAAAAGCTATGCCGCCATGGTCTCACTGGCTTGTTCCATGCGGTGTTTGCGACATCTCTTTTCGTACAGAGCCTAGACGAGGCTCTACTCGCGTAAATCTAGGACACCGATTCAGCGTATAAACCTGCGTATGAAGCAGGATGCAGAATCCACTGATTTTTTGGAGGCAATACAGCGGTGAGAGCAGTGGGGATACTGGTGCTGTCCTGTCCCTGAATGGGCATACGTTGGTTCAGTTCAGCAGCATTGGGTCTCAAGGCCTGTTCCGGGGCTGACACTGGCTCGGGCCGACGAGGTATCGCATCGCTTACCAAAAGCTCTGGTAATCGGCTATGCGCATGCCCATGCGGGAGATGGCGGGCAGCATTATTCTCATGTATTGAGTCACTTCCTTCCTATCCTGCACAAACGACGGACCGCACAATGGTTAGCACGGTGGCAGCTTCGTATCGCCTGACGAAATCAAGCTTGAGCGCCTCAATGTAGCAGTCGTCAAAGGATATAGAGGTTGCACCGCCCATGTTATCTGAGTTCCTACTTGTCTCACCTTCAATCACTGCATACGCCCTTTGCTGCGTGTTTGTAGCGGCGGTCGCTCGCGGCTTTTCAGGCTTCGGCTTTACGTTACTCGCGATCATGTCACTGTCTTTCGTGTTGCCGCTGTCGACCATCGTGCCGGCGATGTTCGTGCTTGAGATAGCCGCAGGTGTGAAGCTCTTGCCATCGATCTGGGGTCAAGTCCATTGGTCTTCCATACGTGTGCTTGTGATCACTTCCATTATTGCGACCCCCTTAGGTGCCTACCTGCTGGTCAAAATCCCTGGGGACTACGTTAAGGTCGTGTTAGCCGTCCTAATCATCGCGTGCTGCCTAACGATGATTACGGGGTTCAAGCTCCGTAGAATGCCGTCTTTCCTGGAAACAGCGGCAACAGGGACAGGTGCAGGTGTACTGAATGGCGCCCTGGGCTTGGGTGGGCCCCCAGTTATAGTCTTTTTCCTCGGGTCTCCCTTGGCGCTGGAGGCCGGGCGCGCGTCGATCATTGCGGCATTCCTGGCGATGGACGTTGCAGCGTTGCCCGCATTCTGGGCGCTGGATCTATTCGGGAGGGAGTCTATTCACCTCGGTCTCATGAGCTTGCCCGTGCTAGTTCTTGGAGTATGGCTAGGCTCTCGAATCGCAAAGCGGGTAGAGGAAGATGTGGCTCGAAGGGTCATCATCGGCCTGCTACTTTTACTCGCCGTGGGCAGCTTTATCTAATCGTTCCAAGCCGCGGCTCTTCGATGGCATCTGGCACTGAAGGGCGTGGCAACACATTCATAGGAGATAAAGATGAAGGGCTACTGGGTTATTTTCGGATCTGCTGTCGCTGACGCCGAGGCGCAGCAGGAATACGGGCGGCTTTGGACTCCTATCGCAGAACGGTACGGCGCCAAGATCAAGACTTTGTCGCCGGACGCCAAGCTAGAGGTCAAGGCGGACGGCCGGGTGCTCGTCGTCGAATTCCCCAGTTACGCCGACGCTAAAGCTTGCTACGAAGATCCAGCTTATGCCGAAGCGAAAAGCTTCGCGCTCCGAGCAGCAAGCCGCGAGCTGATTATCTTGGAAGGAGATCTGAGCTGAGGCTGGAACAGCTCCAGAACGGAGGGTGGGTCGTCATCGGTGGGCTTACTCTGCTTTATGACGGGGCCTTAAGGATTGCCCCCCCTCAGCCTTCGAATCCCTCTCATCCCCTACGATTGGATCGATCAAAAGGAAGACACCTCCGAGATGGGGGTCTTGATCGGGAATCGTCTATCCTATCCAGACAGCTTACAGCTAGGACCATGGAGCTGGCGGAGCCTTGGCTTCCCGAACTTCTCCACCTCTCCTAGTGGCTGATCCCATGGAAGAGGGTGTTGGTGCCAGGCTCTCCGCCGGCTCCTGAAATGTAGAATTCTGCTGTTAATCGTCCTTTTCTTTATAGACGTTCGTTGTGCCCGACCCCAGAATCAATCTACGTCTCGAAGAGTCGATCGCCATGAAACTACAAGAATACCAGGCTGACGATTGTTCCCAAGGTTGCTCCGTTAGAACGGACTACCTCCCTGCCTTTTATTTGCCTGAACCCAGTGTCCTTCATTCCGAGTGCTCCGAGCATTCGTTGGTGATGCTGCGCTCCAGCTCAGCTGATCAAATTTACAAGTCAATCTTTCGCCATCTGCGAGAGAAGGTTTCTGTGCTTCAAAATTTGCAGTAACGGCGCATTCGGCCGCTGTTTAACAGATAATTACCTTGCTCTCTAGTTGAGCTTGGGGCATCTGTGTGCCGATAGATAAGCTCAAGTATAAAATCAATAATGAGGGTGGTCGCGAATGAACAGTGTGAGAATGGTAGTCTCCCAAGCTGGCGTTAGTCAGGTCGGGTTTAAGAAGCTTCTTTTAGCGACGCCCTTTATGATTGGCTTTGCGGCGATGTCACCCGCAGCCCACGCGGCGGACTGTGGAGCTGTGACGATCGCAAGCATGAACTGGGCCTCAGCTGAGCTGCTCGCGGAGGTGGACAAATTTATTCTTCAGAACGGCTACGAGTGCGACGCGAGCATTGTCCTAGGTGACACCGTCCCTACACTGACATCGATGGCTGAGAAGGGTAAACCAGACGTGGCTCCCGAGTCGTGGACGAGCTTGCGCCCGCCAATTACCCAAAAGAATATTGAAGAGGGCAAGCTGCTCATCGCGAGCAAAGCGTTCACTGAAGGCGGGGTGCAAGGCATCTATGTCCCCAAATTCATCGTCGATGAACACCCTGACATTAAGACAATTGCTGATGCATTTAAGCATCCCGAACTGTTCCCTGATCCTGAGGATCCATCCAAAGGCGCCTGGTCTGCTGGTCAGCAGGGGTGGGGTGGGACGATCATCGCAAGCCAGTACTACAAGGCCTATAAAGGCAAAGAGGCTGGGTTCAATTTGGTGGATACAGGTTCCGCGGCTGGGCATGATGGTTCTCTGATTCATGCTTACGAGCGTAAGAAAGGGTGGATTGGTTACTACTGGGATCCGACCTCGTTGCTCGGAAAATACCAGATGGTGCGTCTGCCCAGCGGTGCGCCATATGACGAAGCTGAGTGGAACCGTTGCAACAAAGTCGAGAAGTGCGCCGATCCCAAGCCTAATGAATGGCCAGCAGATGAAGTCAACACAATTGTAACCAAGTCGTTTGCTGATCGAGCTGGCTCTGCTTACAACTATCTGAAGACTCGCTCATGGCCGAACGCGACCGTCAGCAAAATGCTTGCGTGGATGGCGGATAACCAGGCAACGGGTGAAGACGGTGCCAAACAGTTCCTCAAGAAAAATCCTGATATCTGGACTAAGTGGGTAGATGCAGACGCGGCTGAGAAAGTTAAGTCCGCTTTGTAATCGCTGACCGGTGTGGCGCCTGATGGCGCCGCTCCCTGCAACCGGGAACAACAAAAATGAGCCTGGTAAACTGGTATAGGTAAGCATATGACTTGGTTTCAAGATTTTCCTCAAATGGACGAAGACGCTCTGCGTAGCATGAAGCAAGTAATTGATGAAGGCTTCAGAACGTTCACGCGTAGTCATGGCGAAACCATTGAGGGTTTTTTCGCGCCGCTACAAAAGTTTTTGCTAATTTCTGAGAAGTTTATGACTCAGACGCCGTGGCCAATTATTGTGCTCATCATATTGGGCATCGCTTGGGCGGCTAGCAGAAGCGTCAAGGTAGTAATTGGAGCACTCGTCGCATTGCTGGCAATCGGATATTTCGGCATGTGGGATGATTCGATGCGTACCATCTCCATGATCTTCGTGTGTACGGTGTTGTCGATCATCATCGGTTTGCCCATCGGGATCCTGATGGCGCGGTCAGAGCGTATTCAGAGGGTAATCAATCCGGTACTGGACGTGATGCAAACCATGCCGAGTTTTGTCTACCTGATCCCAGTGGTGATGTTGCTCGGCATCGGCAGGGTCCCTGGCTTGATCGCGGTGGTCATTTACGCGATCCCGCCGATGATCCGAATGACTAACCTCGGGATTCGCTTAGTCGACAAGGATGTACTAGAGGCCGCAGACGCGTTTGGTTCATCTAACTGGCAGAAGCTCAAGAACGTTCAGCTTCCATTGGCACTGCCCACCATCATGGCCGGTATCAACCAGACGATCATGATGGCGCTGGCTATGGTGGTCATCGCTTCGATGATCGGCGTACAGGGGCTTGGTCAACCAGTGTTGAAAGCCATCGCCAATCAGTACTTCACCCTTGGGATTTTCAACGGCCTTGCCATCGTGGGTATTGCCATCATTTTCGATCGAGTCAGCCAGGCATACGGGCAACGACTTCAGAAACACCTGGAGGTGGTCCATGGCTGAGCAAAAAATCGACGGTATCAAAATCCGTAATCTCTACAAAATCTTCGGCCCGCATGCCGCGACCCACATCAACGCCGTGAAGTCGGGTATGACGAAGACCGAATTGATGGAACGGCATGGGCATGTGCTCGGCTTGCGCGACATTAACCTGGAAATGCCGGCCGGCTGTATTCAGGTCATCATGGGATTATCCGGGTCTGGTAAGTCGACCTTGATTCGCCACATCAACCGTTTGATTGATCCGACGTCTGGCGAAGTGCTGGTCAACGGTGATGATGTGGTGAAGATGAATCCCAACCAGTTGCAAGATTTTCGTCGGCAGCAGACGGCCATGGTCTTCCAGAAGTTTGCTTTGCTGCCTCATCGAAATGTGCTGGAAAATACCGTCTACGGCCTCGATATCCAAAAGCTGCCACGTGCAAAAAGCACAGAAATTGCCATGCGCTGGATTGAGCGCGTAGGCCTCAAAGGATTCGAGAAGAAGTACCCGAACCAGTTGTCCGGGGGTATGCAGCAGCGTGTTGGTCTGGCTCGAGCGTTGGCAAACGATGCACCGGTTCTCCTTATGGATGAAGCCTACTCGGCGCTTGACCCGCTGATTCGTATGGACATGCAGACGGTTCTGCTTGATCTCCAGAAGGAGATCAAAAAGACGATTGTGTTCATCACCCATGACCTGGATGAAGCGTTGCGTCTGGGGGATCAGATTGCGATTTTGCGAGACGGTCAAGTCATTCAGCAGGGCACAAGCCAGGACATTGTCCTCCGCCCCGCTGACGACTATGTCGCGAATTTCGTGAAGGAAGTGAATCGGGGAAGGGTACTCCAAGTTGAAGCGGTCATGATTCCTGTTCGAGCGGGGGCTGCTTCTACCGGCGCTACTATTGCCGCCGGAACAACGGTGGAGGAGGCCGTTCGTATGCTCGTGTCGGCACCTGACGGAGATGTGACGGTTGTATCTCCAAATGGTAAGGCACTGGGTGTGGTGACGTTCCGGCGGCTGGCAGAAGCGATGGTCAACGCCAAAGAGTTACCAAGCTTGCGGGTTGTCGCGAAGTAGCCGGGCTGGCGTCAGGCTTCGGGTGAGCCTGATCAGGTCTTGCTCACCCACAGTGCTCTAACTCGGGCGGCTTGGCACGCTGCCCTTGAATTGATATAAAAATTACCACTACTCGTCCCGCTCGTTATATGCCCAAAGGTTGTACGGTGACATAGTGAAAGCATGACGCCGCAGCGCATTTATTGGTCAAAGCCCCTTTATGCACCGCGGTCAGTTTGCAACTGATCAGAATGGTAGAGGGATAATCATGAGCGTCTTGGGTATCTTGGGGGTCGGAGAGCTTGCCGATAAGCTTGTGAGAGGGCTGCGTCGTAGTGGCTATTCCGGCACCATCCTATTGTCCCCTAGAAACGCCGAGCGCGCCGCTCTGCTCGAAGATGAGTGTGACTGCCGTATCATGGATAGCAACCAGGCGGTGGTGGATGGAGCGGATACCGTCATTGTGGGGGTCCGGCCTCGAACGCTTAACGAGTTGGCTGCTCAGGTTTCATTCCGTGAAGGGCAGCATCTTGTTTCCTTATTGGCTGGTATCTCTCTAGAGCAGCTATCCGAAGCATTCCCAGGCGCCAGCTGTGTGCGTGTCATGCTGTCTTATGCCGCGCTGTTCAATCAATCCACTATTGTCATTTGCCCGCCTGACCCTCGAGCTGAGGAGCTATTGAAGCCGCTTGGGCAATTGGTGGTGGTTAACGATGAGTCATCATTCGAGCTGGCAACGGTTGCGGCATGCATGAATGGCTGGTTCTACTTCTTGCTTCACGATTTGCAGCAGTGGCTGAGTGAAAAGGGCCTCTCTGCGCAAGATGCGAGAACGCTTGTGCTAGGCAATTTGCAAGACTGTATCGCCAGGGCGCAGTACCACCCTGAGCAGTCCTTGAGCGAACTTGGGCAATCGATCGCCACTCCTGGTACGTTTACCTATGCCGGCTTAGAGGTGCTCATGCATCAGCCTGTTAGTGCCAGCTGGGGGGCAGCGTGCGAAGTGGTTTTGGATGCGCTGCTGACCCGCTCGAAGCTGGAAGCACAGAAGCCATAAGATGACTTGGACCGTTTGGGAGGAACGCTCGCGCACTCCTCCCTGTTGAGTATTACTGGCGGAAGCGGCCTACCAGTCCTTGAAGTTCAGTGGATACATCGGATAAACGCTCAGATCCAGTCTTGGCATCACCAGCGAGTTGCTCGACTAGGCATGCGTCCTCATGGATCTGTGTGATGTGTCGATTGATGCCCTCAGCCACCTGATGCTGCTCCTCCGCAGCCGTTGCTATCTGCGTATTCTGGTCGCGGATCTGATCCACTGAGAAACGTATTGATTCGAAGCTCTCACGCGCCTGCCGGATATTTGCGACGCTGGTATCGGAAATGCTCAGGCACGTTTGCATTTGTCGAGTCACATCCTGGGTTCGTCGCCCAAGGCCGCTGAGTAACGAGTCTATTTCCCCGGTGCATTCTCCTGTGCGCCGTGCAAGGGCGCGTACCTCATCGGCAACCACTGCAAAGCCTCTTCCCTGATCCCCTGCACGGGCGGCCTCGATAGCGGCATTCAGTGCGAGTAGATTGGTCTGCTCAGCAATGGCGCCGATGGTTCCCAGGATGGTATTGATGTTTTGGCTGTCGCGTTCGAGCTGCTGCATAGCGATCGTCGAGTCGCGCAATGTCTCGCTAAGCCGGGATACGCTGCTGGTGGCTTCCTCGATGCGGCTCTGGCCATCATGTACTTGTCGCTGACCATCATCGGCGGAGTTTGCGGCTTCAGAGCAGGACCGAGCGACCTCATTGGCGGTAGCCACCATTTCATTGAAGGCAGTAGACACCAGCTCTACTGATTCGCGCTGTCGCCCTGCGGCATCATTCATTTCAGCCGCAGTTTGGGTGGCGGATGATGATGCTTGGTCCAGCAGCGAAGATGCATTGCTTATGCGCTGTATCAGCAGGCGGATTGCTCCAAGGAACTGGTTGAACCAGCGGGCCAGTGTTGCCGTTTCATCCCGCCCTTGAACCTTGAGATCGCGGGTGAGGTCGCCTTCACCCTGTGCGATATCTGCCAGGCCGCCTGAAACTGTCAGGATGGGGCGAACAATCAGGTTAGCGAACCATGCTCCCAGTGCAGCGAATACGATCGAAAGGATGACCACAATCGCTACGACCAACCAGGTGAGCTGTCTAGCAGTTGCCTTGACTTCGTCTTCCTCGATCAAACCGACGAATTGCCAGCCTAATGCTTCGGACCGCCAGCTGTTGGCCATGAAATTGCGCCCGCCCAATTGGACTTTCCCAAGCCCATCGAGTCCTACCAATTCCGCGTAGCCGGGGCCCAGGTTACCGAGTGGCTTGAAATTGTGCTCATCGTTGGTCGGGTCGACCAATACGTTGCCATTACCCTCGATTAGCATCAGGTATCCAGTCTTGCCCAGCTTGATTTTGCGGATGATATCCGTGAGTTGATTGATGGAGACGTCCAAGGCGAACACTCCCTTGGGGTTGCCTTGGTCGTCGCTGATGGTGCGAACGGTACTGAGCAGGATGGCTTTGTCGGCTGGCCAATAATAGGCGTTGGAGCGAAGTGTTTTCCCGGGTTGAGACATCGCAAGCTGGTACCACGGACGCTGCCGGGGGTCGTAGCTGTGCCGCTGAGGGTCTTCAGGCCATGTTGCGAAGGTGCCGTCATCACGTCCATAGGACAGATACGCGGTACTGGGATGTGAATGGGCAAACTGCCCGAATACCTGCATCAGACGCTGGTGATCAGGGGATAGCGGGATGCTGCTTGCTTCGGCCGACGTGTAATCCTTCAGTGGGCGAGCGCCGATTACCTGGGGATTGCTGGCGAAGTCATTCACGTTCTGCGAGATGCCATCGAAGAAAATCGCCATGGCGTTTTCAATTTGGCGCATCTCACGGGAGGTGCTATCCATGAAGTTGTTTTGAGCCTGTGTGCGAATGTTCATCAGCACGATGGCCGCAACCAGCACGACTGGCAGGCAGGCGATGCCCGCGAACGCTAAGGTCAGCTTGTTTTTTATGTTCATGATTGACCCTTTGGAAATTATTATTGGCCAAAAAAAAGCTTCCGATTGATCCACGCAATCGGAAGCCTTGTCTTCGAGCGCGTCAGTCGACGCCACCCATCAGGTCAAGCCCAGATATCCCCGATGGTGAAGCCTTCGGTGAATGGATCGTCGTGATCCAGCACGAAGGTGTTCAGGCCATAGATCCAGCTGGTGCCGGTAACGGTCGGTACCACGGCCTTGTGCTGGCCAATAGTGGTTTCTTGGATCAGGCGGCCGGTGTAGATATTGCCGAGGATGCCTTGGTGGCGGAAATCCTGGTTCAGCGGCAGTTCACCTTTGGCGTGCAGGGTCGCCATCTTGGCGCTGGTGCCAGTGCCGCATGGGCAGCGGTCCAATGCGCCAGTCCAAGTGGCAGGGTCATCCCACGAGAAGGTGCCAGAGGACATGGTGACGGTGTTTTTCCAATCAGCTTTTGGATCGTCGGACGGGCCGGACAACTGCGAGATGGTGATGCCTACGCCAGGATAGTCTGGGTGAGCGACCGGCAACTGCTCAATGGCGGCCTCGCGGATCATCGACGAAACGCGGGCGATTTCACCGCCGTGCTCAGGTTTGAGTTCCAGGCCTTTGAACTGACGTACATCGGCGATGACATAGAACATGCCACCCCAACCGACGTCGACGCGGACTTTACCCAAGTGGGGTACGTCGATGACGGCATCGAGATGAGCAGCGAAGGCGGGGACGTTCTGGAAAGTAACGCCTTTGACCTTGCCGTTCTCGCACTGGGCTTTAATTCGGATCAGGCCGGCGGGGGCTTCGAGCGTAAGCTCGGTCACCGGCTCGGTCATCGGCAGCATGCCCATCTCAAGCAGCACGGTCACTACCGAGATGGTGTTGCCGCCAGACATCACTGGATACTCGATCTGCTCCATGATGACATAGCCAGCGTCAGCCTCAGGATGGCAGGGCGGCACGATAATGTTGCAGCAGTGTGCTGGATAGCCGCGCGGTTCGCGCAGCATCAGTTTACGCAACTGGTCATCATTCTCTTCCAGCCATTTCATCTTGGCGTATACGGTGTCGCCAGGAATGTGCGGGACGCCGCCAGTAATCACACGCATTGGGGTGCCAGCGTGGGTGTCGACCGCGTGAATGGTTCTTTTGAAGGCCATGGGAACTCCAGCTTATTGTTCATATATACAGACAAGCACGCACCCTACCGCTGCGCGCTCTGAATGAGTCGGGACACGCAACGCGTTAGGGCAACATTGTACGGAAAGCATCAAATGCAGGCTGTGCGCGTCTCCGTATGCGCGCACTCTCTCACCCTTGTTGATCAAGGCCCTATAACGTTTGGGACATCTCATGTGATGATCGGGCAGGGCTGCTGACGAGCTGGGTGTGCGGCCTTGGTTTTTCGAGCGCCAGGGGATTCATACGACTACTTGTCATAATTGTTATATGGGTATGCGTGCAGGAGTGACATAGTGATTCACAGGTGGGGCGCGACGCATGGTCGCAGCTCTAAGTGACTGATTTAGGAGAGGGAGTTGTACAGAGCAAGCACGCGACAATCGTCAGCGCGCAACTTTGGCGTGCCCGTAAACTTGTAATATTGGACCTTGCGTCACAGTGATTAGCTGGGCGTTACTGCAATAACAAATATAAAAGGAAACTTCAATGTCGAGTTGTAAACGATCCATTGAAGACGCTTCCCTTAATGGCTTCCATAAGAAATTGGCGTTTTCTACCTCTGGCAGTCCGTTCCTGGACGGGTATGTCCTGAGCATCATCGGTGTGATCATGTCGCACCTGTCTTCTGCCTTGCAGATCAATCTGTTCTGGGAGGGCCTGATCGCCTCCGCTGCGCTGATTGGACTGTTCTTCGGCGGTTTTCTAGGCGGTTGGTTTACTGACCGTTACGGCCGCAAGTTGCTCTACGTGATCGACATCGCCGTGATCATAGTGATTTCGATTGCCCAGTTCTGGGTGGATTCTGCCTGGATGCTGTTCTTGTACAGGTTGCTGATCGGCGTGGTGGTTGGGGCGGACCTGCCTATTGCCACCTCCTTGCTCGCCGAGTTCCTTCCGCGGAAGGCTCGAGGTCCTTTGCTGGCGAGTATGGTTGTGAGTTGGTTCGTAGGGGCCGCGGTAGCTTATGGGGTAGGGGAGATGCTTCTGCGCCTAGGTGGCGCCGATGCGTGGCGCTGGGTGCTGGCCAGTGCCGCTGTGCCAGGGCTGCTCCTGTTTGTGCCGCGTATGCTTACCCCAGAGTCGCCGCGCTGGTTGATTAGCAAGGGCCGTATTGCTGAGGCGGACGAGATCATTAAAGGGATCTATGGTCCTGATTACTCGTCGCGTGATCTGCCGGAGCCGGCCAGCAAGAAGAAGGTGTCTGTTGCTTCGTTGTTCCATTCTGGGTACGGCAAGCGCATGGTTTTCGTGACCTTGTTCTGGACCTGCTCGATTGTGCCGTTGTTCGCAATCTACGCCTTTGCACCGAAAGTTTTGCAGGCGCTGAAGCTCTCGGATGACATGGCAAGTGTGGGCTCGATCGCCATCACCGTCTTGTTTGTGGTCGGCTGTCTTGCGGCAACACGTGTCATCAACAGCATGGGGCGCCGGCCTATGGTCATACATAGCCTCTTCTGGTCGGGGGTTGCGCTAGCAGTACTGGGTTTCTTCCCTGATGCAGCTCCGGCGATAGTCCTGTTCTTGTTCGGCGCTTATGCATTTGTGATCGGCGGTGCGCAGGTCTTGCAATACGTGTATCCCAACGAGCTTTTCCCCACCGAGATTCGCGCCTCTGGTGTTGGCCTGGCTACTTCACTTTCACGTATCGGCGCTGCTGCTGGTACGTACCTTGTGCCTATTTCTCTGGCATCACTCGGCATTGGTCCCACCATGCTGGCTGCTGCTGCGATTTCCCTGTTCGGCGCTCTGGCGTCGTGGTGGCTTGCGCCAGAGACCGCGAAACTCGACCTGCAACAAGCATCTTCACTGGATGTTTGCGCCGGCGCGCGCTGATCCAGACATTTCAATCAAACGGAGATTTTTTTCATGAGCCAAGTTCTTACTGTCGTGCGTCAAGCTGCTGAGTCCCCGCTGGGTGAGATGGCCCCGGCAAAGCTGCCAATCGGCGACGTAATCGCCCATGCAGCGACTGGTCAGCATCAGGCTGATGAAGCTGTTAATGCAGCAATTGGTGTGTGGGAAAGCAGCCCAGGTGTTTTCCGTCGTCACCTGAAAAACCGCGAGTTTAGCCACATTGTAAGCGGCTCCTGCACCTTCACCCCCGACGGCGGTGAGCCTGTTGAGTTGCGTGCTGGTGATGCTGTGCTGTTCCCGGAAAACTGTGAAGGCGTCTGGAACATCCACGAGACGCTGCGCAAGACCTACGTCCTGTTCTAAGGAGCTGGTACATGATTGAGCGTATTAACCCAGGTAAGCGTGCCAGTCAGCTGGTTGTTATCGGTGGCCGGATTGAGACTTCCGGCATCGTGGCACAGAATCTCGACGGCGATATCACTGAGCAGACCCGCTGTGTTTTGAGTCAGCTGGAGGCGTGGTTGGCCCAGGTGGGTGCTACCAAGGCCAATCTGTCGCGTATGCAGATCTGGCTGGCGGATATGGCTGAGTTCGATCGCATGAACGAGGTCTATGACGCCTGGGTGGGCGAAGCTCCGCCTGTGCGGGCTTGCGTCGGTGCGCCGCTTGCCGCGCCTGGCTATCGGATTGAGATTCAAGCGTTCGGGCAGCTCTAGTCCTAGGCTCGAAACACAAAAAAGCCGCCGCAACTCAGGTTGCGGCGGCTTTTTCATTGGCTACAGGTCTGGATCCAAGCCTGCGCTGTCTCCGTGCCAGTCAAAGCGCTCCACCTCATGGCGTCGTTTGCGGAAAGTGTAGGGAGTCTCCCCATATAGCTTGCGGAACCAAAGAATAAAGTGTGACGCATCGGAAAAGCCGCAGGCCAGTGCGATGGTGGTGATGTTCTGGCTGGTATTCACGAGCAAGCGGCGCGCATGCTCAAGGCGTAATTTGCGCCAATAGTTGGCAGGTGGCTCCTGCGTGTTGGCGACAAACTCGCGGTGGAGCTGCCGTGGGTGAGTGCCCACCGCTTCCGCAACCGTTTGGAGGGTCATCGACGCGTCCAGATGTGCTCGCATAAACTCGATGGCGCGTTGAACTCTGTCGTTCTGATACACGCTTTCACTAGCTGCTGCCGCTCTCTCATCTTCTCGGCGCTCCTCGACCAGCAGGTACTCAAGGCCTTTCTGGGCGCGCACAGCGCCGCAGTGACGTCTGATCAGGTTCGCTGCCAAGTCGATGGCGGTGCCACCGGGACAGGTGATGATTCCTCGATCATCGACGTAGCTCTTGTCGATGACCATTGTTGAGGCGGGGAACCGCTCTTTGAACTCGTCTCTCAACGTGAAGTGAACTGCACAGCGACGGCCGTCTAGTAGTCCTGCTTTTCCCAATACGAATGAGCCGGAGCACAGGGCGATGATCGGTATGTGCGCAGCGTTCACGCTACGTAGCGCGTCGAGCAGCCAGTCGGGCGGATTCCTGGTTTCTCCAAGCAGCCCTCCAGCAATGACGATGTAGTCGTACTGGGCGAACATGTTTAGGGGTTTGGTCGGATGGATTGGCATGCCGCAGCTGGCGGTGATGGGCTGATCATTCAGCGTCATCCAATCCCATTGGCAAAACAGTTGCTGGCTGCGGAAGGACTTGTCAGCTGCGAAGCGCAGCGAGTCAACCAGCCCGGCAACCGGTACCAAGGTGAACTGGTTCAGCAGCACAAAGCCTACCCTCAGTTCGGGTTTGACCGGCAGCTTGATATCCGCCTCGAGCGGAGCGTCATAGTGCTCTTGGTGAACCATGGACGAATACCTCACCTCATCGTGACTGCCTACATTTTAGATGGAGTGCAGGGTCCGGAATATCATATCAATCTCAGCAAGTAGAAAAAACGGGACAAAAGGTAGTCCCTAGGCGTGCTTCTACTATCAATTGTCATGCTTGTTACAGCGAGAGCGCCCCTAGGGTGAGCATTATGTTGCAAAAACCAACATGCTCTTACGCAAAGGCACCAATACTATGTACCGTGGATTCTGGTATGCCCAGGCACTCGACCTGGACAGCGATCTGGCCCCTGCTTTGCAGGATTCAATTCAAGCTGACGTCTGTATCGTCGGTGGCGGTTTCCTTGGCCTGTGGTCGGCCATCCGCCTGAAACAGGCGCACCCGGAAAAAACTATCGTTATTGTCGAGCGCGACCGTTGCGGTTCTGGCGCGAGTGGACGTAACGGCGGCGTTGCCACGAACTGGTGGGGCAAGTATCTGTCCGTGCGCACCATCTGCGGCGATGTAGAAGCTCGGCGTATCTGTGAAGCTGCTGAGTCTGCCATCGACGAAATTGGTAGCTTCTGCCAGGAGCACGGTATCGATGCTCAGTACCGTAAAGATGGTTGGTTGTGGACAGCCACAAACCAGCGCCAAATGGGCTCTTGGAAAGTTCTGACTGACGGCCTTCAAAAGCTCAATGTGAACCCATTCCAGGAACTGGATCGCGAGACCATTCGCGGTCGCGTTGGCTCGCCACTGGTCTTGGGTGGTATCTACGACCCTAATGCTGCCACCGTGCAGCCAGCCATGCTGGCTCGCGGCCTGCGCCGAGTGGCGCTGAAGCTTGGGGTGAAGATTTTTGAGAAATCCCCGTTCACTCACCTGGAGCGCGGCAAAAACCCGGTGGTGCATACCGCTTTGGGACGCGTGAAAGCTAACCACGTTGTCTTGGCACTGAATGCTTGGGGTGCTCAGTTCCCCGAGCTGCGTCGCATGATCGCGATCATGTCCAGTGACATGGTGGCCACCGCGCCGGTGAAGGCCAAGCTTGACGCCATCGGCTTCAGCGGCGGCGAGTGCATGACCGATTCACGCACCGTGCTCAACTACTGGCGCAACACCCCGGATGGCCGTGTGGTGTTCGGCAAGCCGCTGGGCCAGTTCGCCTACGCCGGGCGAATCGGCAACCTTTATGAAAAGCCGTCGCCCGCCGCTGACAAGGTCGCCGCCGAGCTGCGCCGCCTGTACCCACAGCTGGCTGACGTGCCGGTGGTCAGCAGCTGGACCGGCCCGATCGACCGCGCCATGAAAGGCCTGCCGAACTTCGGCTATCTGGACCACCACCAGACGGTGAGCTATGGCATCGGCTTCTCGGGTAACGGTGTTGCCACCACGGTCTTCGCCAGCCGCATCATCAAGTCGCTGGCTACCCACGCGAACGATGAGTGGGCCAACTGTGGCTTGGTCAATCAGAAGATGAAACTACTGCCGCCTGAGCCTTTCCGCTTCTTTGGTGCACATATGGTGCGCGACGCTCTGGTGCGAAAGGAGTCCCTTGAAGACCACGATCAGGACGCAGGTTTCATCACTCGCCAACTGGTTGCCATGGCACCGGCCGGCTACGTTCCCGCCCAGAAAAAATAAGTAATAGGATTATGAGCGAACACATTGTCTTTCTCGACGACGAGGGTCTTGCGGCCTCGACGCGTCTGAAACGCCCTGACTGCGAACATACCTGGGAGCAGTTTGCATACACCCATCCTGACCAGGTGCTCGAGCACCTGAAAGATGCCACGGTTGCACTGACTTGCAGCGTACCGCTTCGTGAGGAGCACCTGCGTCAATTGCCGAAACTGAAGATGATTTCGTTGGCATTAACTGGCCGCGACATTGTCGACGTCGATTACTGCGATGCTCACGGCATCGAGGTGTCCAGCGTCCCTGGGTATGCTGCGAACACGGTGGCCGAACACAGCATGGCGATGATGCTAGAGCTGTTCCGTCGTCCGGCGGCTTTCAGCCGGCTTATGCGTAAAGTGCATGCAGGGCAGGCCGAGTACAAAAACATCTATTTCGACCACCGCATCCGTGATGTGCGAGGCAAACAGATGGCGATCATTGGCAGCGGTCCTATTGCCATCCGCCTGGCCGAGCTGGCGCGTGCTTTTGGCATGGAAGTGTTGTTTGAAGACCGAGGCGGCAAACGTCCTGGGCCTGAGAATCGCTCGCTGGAAAGCCTGCTCAAAAGCTGTGATGTCCTGTCAATCAATGCGCCATTGACGCCTGAAACCTATAACTTGATCGACGCTGACAAGCTCGCGTTGATGAAGCCTGATGCGCTAGTCATCAACACTGGGCGGGGTGGCATCGTAAACGAAGCCGCTTTGATCGATGCATTGCAAAATGGCCGTTTGGGTGGCGTTGCCCTGGATGTGGTTGAAGTCGAGCCGCTGCACCCGAGCAACCCTCTATTCCAGTTGATCGACCGCGATGATTTCATTCTCAATCCGCACATTGCCTGGAGCAGTGAGGATGCGATGCAGCAGTTGATGGATCGCGCCGTCGACAACATTACTGATTTTGTTGCCCGTCACACCACTGAGAAAAGGATCCGTACCGCATGACCATCGCCACTAAAAGCAGCTTCGTTGACGGCGCTTTCGTTGCCCTGGGTAGCGGCGCTGATATTCTCGAAAACCGCAACCCGTCCAATCCAGGTGAAGTGGTGGAGCGCTTTGAGCGCGCTGACCAGCACCTGACCGAGCAGGCCATTGCTGCTGCACGCCGCGCTCAGCCAGCATGGGCTCGCAGCAACCCTCAGCAACGTGCGGATGCTCTGGACTTTATCGGTACCGAAATCCTCGCTCGCCGTGAAGAGCTTGCTGCTCTGCTGGCCCGCGAAGAAGGCAAGATCGTTCGTGAAGCACTTGGTGAAGTTGACCGCGCTGGCCGCTCGTTCAAGTTTTACGCTCAGGAAGCCCTTCGCGCCGAGGGTGAAAAGTACCAGTCGGTGCGTCAGGACGTAGGCATTGACGTGTTCACTCAGCCTCTGGGTGTGATTGGCATCATCGCGCCGTGGAACTTCCCGATCGCCATTCCGGCATGGAAGATCGCGCCGGCACTGTGCTTCGGCAACTGTGTGGTATTCAAGCCTGCTGAGCTGGTTCCATCTTCGGCCTGGGCCCTGGCCGAAATCATTAGCCGCTCGGGTTTGCCAGCTGGCGTTTTCAACATGCTGATCGGCCCTGGCCGCAGCGTCGGCGATACCATTATTCGTTCTTCTGAAGTCGATGGCATCAGTTTCACCGGCTCGGAAAACACGGGTCGCCAGATCGCCAAACTTGCTGCTGAAGGCATGAAGAAAGTTCAGCTGGAGATGGGCGGCAAGAACCCACTGATCGTGCTTGATGATGCGGATCTGGAACAAGCCGTGGACGTCGCGCTGAATGGTTCGTTCTTCAGCACGGGTCAGCGTTGCACTGCCAGCTCTCGCGTTATCGTGACTGAGGGCATTCATGATGCATTCGTGGCTCGCCTCGCTGAGCGTACCCGTGCCCTGAAAGTAGGGGATGCATTGCAACCCTCCACCGACATCGGTCCAGTCGTGGATGGTCGCCAGCTGGAGCAGAACCTGTCTTACGTAGCCAGCGGCCGTGAGCAGGGCGCCAAGTTGGTCTGTGGTGGCGAGCGCATCGAGAATGAGGCAGGTGCCTATCTCTTCACGCCTGCACTGTTCACCGAAGTCACTCCCGAAATGCGCATTTATCGCGAAGAAATCTTCGGCCCAGTACTGAGCGTGTTGAAGGTCCGCGATTATGAGGAGGCATTTGCCGCCGCTGAGGATACCCAGTTTGGCCTTTCCGCCGGGATCGTGACCACTTCGCTGCGTTATGCGGAGCACTTCAAACGTAACAGCTCGGCAGGCATGGTCATGGTTAACCTGCCAACCGCTGGCGTGGACTACCACGTCCCGTTTGGTGGTAATGGCGCTTCGAGCCTCGGCTCCCGCGAGCAAGGTACTCACGCTCGCCAATTCTTCACTCGCGTTAAAACCACGTACCAACTGGCCTGATAGCCCACCTTTACCCGAAGACCACCCACGGGGCCGCTTGCGGCCCCGCGGGTTCTGCTGCGCCTAATACTCTGAATTTGAGGTTACAAGAAAAATGGCCAAGGCCGCCGATGTCGTTGTGCAATGCCTGGAAAACGAAGGTGTCGAGTATGTGTTCGGCATTCCCGGTGAGGAAAACCTCGACCTGCTGGAATCCCTGCGCAAGTCGAAGATCAAGCTGGTGCTGACCCGCCACGAGCAGTCCGCGGGCTTCATGGCCGCCACTTACGGCCGCCTGACCGGCAAGACCGGCGTCAGTCTGTCGACTCTGGGTCCTGGCGCGACCAACCTGGTAACCGCCAGCGCCTACGCCTACCTGGGCGGCATGCCGATGATGATGATCACCGGGCAGAAACCGATCAAGAAGTCCAAGCAGGGCCGTTTCCAGATCATCGACGTGTGCGGCATGATGGACCCCATCACCAAGTACACCCACCAGTTCGCCTCGGCCGACAACATCCCGGCGCGCATGCGCGAAGCGTTCCGTTTGGCGGAAGAAGAGAAGCCGGGTGCCGTGCATCTGGAACTGCCGGAAGACATCGCCGCCGAGCAGACCGATGCTCTACCGGTTCCGCGTAGCCTGCACCGCCGCCCACTGGCGGAGCACAAGTCGATTGAAGCTGCTGTTGAGAAACTACTCGCGGCACGAAACCCAATCTTGGTGATCGGCGCCGGTGCCAACCGCAAGATGACCGCCAAGGTCCTTCAGCAGTTAATCGACAAGACCGGTATCCCGTTCATCACCACCCAGATGGGTAAAGGTGTTGTCGACGAGCGCCATCCGCGCTTCCTCGGCAACGCTGCGCTGTCGTCCGGTGACTTCGTCCACCGCGCTGTCGAAGCTGCCGACCTGATCATCAACATCGGCCACGACGTGATCGAGAAGCCGCCGTTCTTCATGGTCCGTGGCGGCACCGAAGTGATCCACATCAGCTTCCGCTCCGCCGAAGTCGATGCCGTGTACTTCCCGCAGGTCGAGGTGATCGGCGACATCGCCAACGCCGTGTGGCAGATCAGCGAAGCGCTGAACGACACTGCGCACTGGGACTTCACCCGCCTGATGGCGATCCGTGAAGCCAACGAAGCCCAGATCGCCGAAGGTGCCGACGACAACCGCTTCCCGGTCTACCCGCAGCGCTTGGTCGCCGACATCCGTCGCGCACTGCCGTCCGAAGGCATCGTGGCCCTGGACAACGGCATCTACAAGATCTGGTTCGCCCGTAACTACAAGGCGCACAAGCCGAACACCGTGCTGCTCGACAACGCCCTGGCGACCAT